>JBLHKS010000141.1:0-18920 GCA_047620505.1 Verrucomicrobiales bacterium
TTCCTCAAAGTCCCTCACAGAAACACCCTCGCCTGCCGCGAAAGCTGAGATGCACCGGATTCAACGTCCGTTCGGCGGAAAAATCTGCCTTGGGCCG
The DNA here is from genome assembly GCA_047620505.1 of Verrucomicrobiales bacterium. GTDB lineage: Bacteria > Verrucomicrobiota > Verrucomicrobiia > Verrucomicrobiales > DEV007 > JBLHKS01. Next base: position 98 of record JBLHKS010000141.1, read on the forward strand.
GTTGGCGAAATGGAAATCGACGAGCGCGGCCCTTTGGAAGGCGGCGGAAGCTGGACGCACCAGAATTCCAACGCGGCTAACACTCTTTGCTCAGATGATTCGATCGTTAAAGGACAGCTTTCGATGTTCTGGTTTCGCGATGTCGATTTTGAGATTCCCAATCGGCATGGCCAGGCTCCCGCGCCGCTCAGCCACAATGGTTATATGGTTGTCGGCGGTGTGGACGGAATTGCCTGCCTCGATGCCTACAACGGGCGCACTTTGTGGATTCACGAGCTGAAGGGAAACCTTAGCGATTACGACGGGATTCATCACGACGTCGGAGTGGGCGAAGCCGGGAGCAATTTCTGCCTGAGCGATGAAGCCGTTTTCGTGCGGAATTCCGATCGCTGTTTGCGGATCGAATTGGCGACCGGCGAGGTAACGGGGGATTTCTCGCCTCCGCCGCTGCCCGAAGCAGGGACCGCCGACCGCAACTGGGGCTTTTTGGCTCACCATGATGGGCTACTTTTCGGATCGATTCTCAACGACGGCCATCGGGTCAGCCCACGCTACAATTTAACCAAATTGCGAACCGAGTCGGTCGAGTTTTTCGCTCTCGATGCGAAAACGGGCGAGCTGAAATGGCAATTCCGCCCCAAGCATTCCATCCGGAATAACGCGATCGCAATCTCGGGCAAGCGAGTCTTCGTCGTCGATCGTCCCGTGATCGCAGCCGATCACATCACCGATCCCAAACGCAATGGACGCCAGGGCGAAAAACTGCCGCCTGCTGAAATTCCGAAAGGAAGTCTGATCGCACTCGACGCTCTAACAGGCGACGAAATCTGGCGCAACGACGAGGATATTTTCGGCACCCAGCTGGCCGTCAGCGAAGCGCATTCGACCCTTCTCATGAATTATCAGGCCGTTCGGCACAGTTTCTTTGGCCTGCCGTCCGAAACTGGCGGTCGCCTGGCCGGATTCAACATCGAAACTGGAAAGCGCAACTGGGATCAAAAGGCTACCTACCAATCTCGACCACTGATCAACGACTACAAAATCTACGCTCAGGGTGGAGCTTGGAATCTGATCACTGGCGAGCAGCTCGAATTTGATTTGGAGCGGTCTTACGGCTGTGGCCAGATTTCAGCAGGCAAGCACGTCATGCTTTTTCGCTCCGCCACGCTCGGCTATCGCGATCTCTCCAGCGATGCGGGAACCCAGAATTTCGGCGGCATTCGGCCTAGCTGCTGGATTAACGCGATTCCTGCGAACGGCCTCGTCCTCGTCCCGGACGGTTCGTCGAAATGTCTCTGCAGCTACCAGATGAGAGCGTGGTTTGCGCTTCAACCGGCTGACTGAAATCATGAGCGGGATCATCGGTCATACGATTTACGCCGTACTTGCCGCTAAGTCGGCGGAGGCACGAAAGTTGCCGATCGCGCCGGTGATTCGTAGACATTTTCCGAGTTACCTTTCAGGTTCCTATCTCGGCTGTGACGTGCAAACCGTCCCCGCCGCGGTTTGCGTCGATTCTGGCGAACACGTTGGCTATGGATCGGGTGTCCCGGAGCGCAGCCCCGTCACAGGCGGCTTGGTAAAACCCTGGAGGCTGCCCTATCGCGGTCGGGAGGTGACGCCGCGCGAAATTCACGACACTTTTTACGGCCGTTCGCATCTCATTCTTGGTTGGTCCAAAGACAAGACGGCTCACACGATCGGCTGGAACGATTATCTGGATTTCGCTTCGGACGTCGCCGGAGACGCGCTCGAACTGTTCGGCCCGAGCCATCGAGCATTGGCGTGGGTGTTAGGATGGATGACGCACGTCACTGGCGATGGTCTCATCAAATCTGTGCTTCGCGGAATCAATCTCCACCTCATCGACGGCGTTTACACGGCGACGAATCGGCCTGTCCAGGATCTTGTGAGCTTCAATCAGGTTGGGATCACAGACTTGGGCCTGGACTGGGAGGTCCTACTCGATGAAGCCGCCAAAGCGCCCGTCGAACCAGTCCAACTTCACTACATGCGGGCTGCTGTGAAACGAGGCAGGCTCGCCGCTCACTTTCCAGACGGTTGGGAACCAGAGTTAGAACCGCTGCTCCGACAGGTTTTGGCTCAGAACCATCGCTACCAGCAAATTCGAAACGCGCGAATCATCCGGCAGCTCACCTTGGACGCGGAAGGAAATTGTGATGCCGCGCTGAGCCAAACGGCCAACGGGCTGAGCTACGACGAAATGCTAGCAGCTGCTGAGAACGCCAAATTTCAAAATGCGCTTTGGCAGATCGGCGAAATCATCGCTGACGGTTTCGAAAAAGTGATCGCGAGGCAAAGTTTGCTTCAGGAATTGCCTCAGCCTGACGAACCCACAAATCAGGAACTGAGCGAGCGATGGAGCGTTTCTCAATAAACTTTCAAATCGCCGTCCGACGCTCGCCCTCGCGCTTCGATTTTCGATACGGAGTGAGATCCACGACGCTCCCGGGTTCGAAATCCGTCAGCTTCAGCCAGTCCTCCGTCATGCTCGTCGGCGGGAAGAGTTCATTCTCTTCATACTCGAGATCGATCGCCTTTTTCAGGTCCTCAAGCGTCACCGGCGAGGTCTCGCCCGCATCGATCGTGCGGTGAATCGCGAGCTCCTTCGCACGCTCGACAATCGACTCGATAACTGCGCCGCTGATCAAATCTCCACGCAGCAGCTGCTCGCGCCGCCCGTTGACGTAGGAGACCTCGAGAAACCTGTTTTCCGCCGATTCGGAAAAATGCGCTTCCGTGATCGAATCCGCCATCGCGTCGATGTCGTCCGCCAGCGGGAAGTCGCGATCGAGGTAAATTCGGTAAATTGCGCGCGCCCCGATTCGATTCGGCCGTTGGACTCGAATCTTCCGGTCAATCCGGCCTGGCCGCAAAATTGCTGGGTCGATCAAGTCCGCGCGGTTTGAAGCCAGAATTACCACGATATTGTGAAGCGGCTCGATTCCGTCAAGCTCCGTGCAGAACATCGGAACCAGCGTGTTTAGAATATTCGTCCCAGCTCGCTCGGCGGTCCGCGTGCCAAGAATCGATTCCGCTTCATCGATGAAGAGAAAACAGAGATGCCCTTCGCTCGCCTTTTTTCGGCATTGAGCGAACAGATCGCGAACCTGCCGTTCGCTCTCACCGAGCCACATATTTAGAATCTCCGGTCCTTTAACTTGAAGGAAAAACTCCTGCAACTGTTGGCCGGTTTCCCTCGCGATCTGGCGATTCAAATTCCATGCCGTCGCGCGGCCAAGCAACGTTTTGCCGCATCCTGGCGGGCCGTGAAGCAGAAAACCTTTCGGCACCGGATGACTGAACTCTTTGAAAACATCCCCATGCATGTAGGGCAGTTCAACCGCATCCCGGATCGCTTTCACAGCGGCGTCTTGACCGCCGATCGCTTCCCATGGCGTCTCGGGAACGCCCGAAACCGTGTGTTTTGACTCTCCCTTGCTCGCAACGATTTCGACCGCGAGGCGCTGCTGACCATCCAGTTTCAATTCCTGACCGGCCTCGATTTTCTCCTTTCGAAGCAGGGTCGAACGCCTGACGACCATGTCCGACATGCTGTGTTCGCTGTGAACGCGGAGCCGATCACGCCCTAACACTTCGCTCACTTTTACCACTGGTCCTGTGTCGTCGATCCCAATCGTGCTCGTGATCACGAACGCCTCATTCAGCGTCACTCGCATTCCCGTTTCCAGCGCCTCTTGCGTCAGGTCCGGCCCGATTTTGCAAAGATACTCGCCTCCGGAAAGCGCCAGTGCCGTTCCGTCTTCGCGAAGCTCTAACAATGTTCCAATTTTCAACGCAGGAGCCCGCAATTGATCGACCGCTTCGTTCAATTGCTCGATCGCCGTGATCGCCTCGTACTGCGTCTCCTCAAGTTCCTCAATTCGTGTGCGAAGCAGATGAAAAACCGGCGTCTCTGCGCCTTGGCGTTGCATTTGAATCTGAATCAAATCCAGAAGCTGCAGAGTCGACATCTCACTGATCCGCTCGGCCGAATCTGACCCTGACTCTTCGCGAATTTCCGGCTCAGGCGAGCCATCGATCTGCAAGTCGGTTGGCAGTTTCGGGCGAGGCAGTGGTTCTGGAGGGGGAGGGGAGTTTTTCACGGCCGGGGAGGATTCTACGCCAATTGGACGCCACAAGCCAGCATGCCTTCGGCTTTTTGCTAGAGCGTCCGGAGGCCGTGGCCCCTTTTTCACCCGCGCGTCAACGACTCATCCAGATTCAAGATCGTCTGCGCCACGACCATCCACGCGGCGTGCTCAATCACATCGATCGACTCGTCACGCGGCGATTCGCCGACCTTCAAATATTCGGCTGCGCCTTCGGGATTCGCGGTGAATCGCTTGCGCTGATCTTCCAGCAGCTGCTGAACGACAGTCTGCTCGCGTTCGGTCGCGGGTCGAGCGGTTGCAAGGCGGAAAGCCAGATCAATCCGCTTGGCTGCGTCGCTGCCGCCTTCCTTGATTAATCGCTCGGCGAAAGCGCGGCCAGCTTCGACGAACTGCGGATCGTTCAGCATAACGAGCGCCTGAAGCGGCGTGTTCGTGCGCGAACGTTCGATTACGCATTTTTCGCGGCTCGGCGAATCGAAGATAAGCATGTTAGGCATCGGGGAGCTGCGTTTCCAATACGTATACATCGAGCGCCGATAAAGACCCTCGCCTTTGTCCGGCGTGTAGCGAAGCCCGCCGTTGATGCTGACCTCATTCCATATGTTCGCTGGTTGATACGGCTTGACTCCAGGTCCGCCGACTTCCTGGACTAACAAGCCGCTAACGGCAAGCGCCTGGTCGCGGATGAACTCGCCTTGAAGTCGAAATCGCGGGGAGTGCGCGAGGAGATCATTTTGCGGATCCTTCATCCGATGGACGGACTCGATCCGCGAGGCCTGGCGGTAGGTTTCAGACATGACCATTTGTTTGATCATCCGCTTCACGTCCCAGCCGCTTTCGACAAAATCGACCGCGAGCCAGTCGAGTAGCTCCGGGTGGGTTGGCGAGGTGCCTTGGGCACCGAAGTCGCCCGCCGTGCGGACCAGTCCGCCGCCGAACAAGTGCATCCAGTAACGATTGACGGCGACACGCGACGTCAGCGGGTGATCCGGCTGAGTCATCCATTGCGCGAGGCCCAAGCGGTTCGACGGAGCGTCTTCTGGCAGAGGCGGAAGCGCAGCGGGGACGCCAGGTTTGATTTCCTCTTCCTCATTCGGCGAATCGTAAGCGCCGCGTTCGAGCACGTAAGTCATGCGCATCTTTTCCGGCGGGAGATCGCCCATGATCATCGACGTCGCTGGCTTCTGATTCAGGTCGGCGCGTTCTTTGATGATTTTACCGTGGGCAGTCGTTAATCCCTTATATTTTTTGTCTTCCTTGCCTAGATAATAGCTCAGAAGAACTTCGTTATCGTTCTCGGTTCGCAGAACGTCTGAAGTTGCGAGGATCCCCTGAATCGGATCGCCGCCCGCAACGACGGCGAGCTCCGCTTCTTCAAGAACTCGGCTGTAAATCCGGATGTCATCGACTTCGCCCTTCCAGTTCGCGCCCGTCGATCGGCTACCGATCCGGAACGGCTGTTTCGTCGCGATGGTCGCGCTCAGCGTATTGGCCTCGACCTTGTTTGCGGAGAGTTTGCCGTCGATGTAAATCTTCACTCCGGCGGCTTTGTGCTTACCGTCGTAGGACACGACGACGTGTTGCCATTTGTTCGGCGCGAGCTGATCGACGGAGACGACTTTCAGCGCGTTGGCGCTCCAGGTATTAACGATGTGCGTTCCGATATTTCTGCCCTGAATCCAGAGGTCAAATCCGCGGTAACTCGCCTTGTCGTCCATCTTGGACAAGACCGCTCCGCCGGACTTCCCGTCCGATTTGATCCAGGCCGAAAAGCTGAATGGTTTGTCGAATTCCAGCTCCGGCGAGGTGTCCGCTTTAAACGCCGTTCCGCCGTTGAGCTTCAAGCCTTTGGCACCGTCTCGATCCGTGTTTTCCAGCTTGCCCTTCTCGATCGTCGCAATCGCGCCCGTGGCCGAATCCTTCAGCTGATTTCCGCCCACTTCATCCAGCGGATACCAGTGAGCGAGTCCCTCTGGCTGCTTCACCGGCTCAGCCTTGGCCGCTTCAGCGCTTGCCGTTACGGCCCATTTCTCAAATTCCGGCCCGACCGCTTTACGATGAGCGTCCAGCAGCTGCTGGCTTGCGCCGATCCGCTTTTGCAACTCCGCTAGCTTCGCGATCCGCTCCTCGCTTACCACCTCGACCGTCGGTGCCTGGTTACCCTTCCGAGTCTGCATACCAGGATCGCTAGTGTTATTGAAATACGCATAGAACTGGTAGTACTCCTTTTGCGAAATCGGGTCGAACTTGTGGTCGTGACACTGGCTGCACTCCATCGTTAGACCCATCCAAACGTTCGAAGTTGTCTGCACTCGATCGACGACGTACTCGACGCGCAACTCTTCAGCGAACGCGCCGCCTTCATCGCTCGTCGCGTGGTTCCGATTAAATCCAGACGCGATTTTCTGCGCCACCGTCGCCTCTGGCAGCAAGTCGCCTGCAAGCTGCTCGACCGTGAATTGATCGAATGGCATGTTCGAGTTGTAGGCTTGGATCACCCAGTCGCGCCAAGGCCACATGTCGCGCGGACCGTCGGCGTGCATCACGCTCGTATCGCCGTATCGAGCCGCATCCATCCAAGCCACTGTCATCCGTTCGCCGTAAGCCTCGGAAGCCAGCAGACGGTCGACGACTTTCTCGAACGCTTCCGCAGATTTGTCGTTCACGAACGCATCGACCTCGGGGGGCGTCGGCGGAAGCCCAGTCAAATCGAGCGTCACCCGGCGAATCTGCGTCGGGCGATCGGCCTGAGGCGAAGGCTCCAAGCCAGCAGCTGCTAGCCGCGCTTTGACGAAGTGATCGAGCGATTTGACTTTCGCGTCGCGCTGAGCCGAGACGAACGACCAGTGCGCCTGATATTCTGCGCCCTCTGCAATCCAGGTTTCCAGGATCTTCTTCTGCGCGTCGGTCAGCTTTTTGTTCGAATCCGCCGGCGGCATCTGATCATCTGGATCGTCCGTCAGGATCCGGGTCACCAGCTCGCTCGCGTCTGCTTCGCCAGGCGAAAGGACCTTCGAATTCATTGCCGCTTCGCGAGTATCGAGCCGCAATTTGCCCTTGGACTCGGCCGGTCCGTGGCACTTGAAACAGGTATCGGAGAGGATCGGGCGGACGTCGCGGTTGAAGTCGATCGTCTTTTCCTGCGCGGAGACGAGCGCGGCGGAAGCGAGAAACAGGGGGAAAAACAGGCGGGTCATGACTGGTGTTGAGGAAATGGCGATTCGGGCCGGATCTTACGCCAAAACACGCGGCGCGCAGCCGGTTGTTTCAGCTTGGGCAGCCGTCCGTCGCTGCCAGGCACCATTCGCGTTGTCATGACGGATTCTCTCGCTAAACTCGCTTCCCATGAAACCAGTTCTCGTCATCGGCGGAGGAATGATCACCCGCTTGCAGGTGCTTCCCTCCCTTTACCAGCTTCAACGTCTCGGCCAGATCGGCGAGATTTCGATCACCGCGCGAAGCAGCTCGACCTTGGAGGCTCTGGAAGCCGATCCGGGAATCAAAGAAGCGTTTCCAGATCAGACTTTTACGGCGCACGCCGGGCCGGATCTCTACAAGCAGCTGCTGGATGATTTGCCGGAGCAATCGATCGTCTACATCGCGATTCCGGATCAAAATCACTACGAGGTGCTTTGCGAAACGCTCGACCGCGGACATCACATCGTTTGCGTTAAGCCGCTCGTCCTGAGTCACGAACACGCGATCGACGTGCAGCGGCGGGCTCAGGTACGCGGGCTTTTCGTCGGCGTCGAATACCACAAGCGCTACGACGACCGAAACTGGATCGCGCGGAAGAAATATCGCTCGGGCCAGCTCGGCGAATTGAAGCTCGGCCAAGCGTGTCTGCACGAAAAGTGGTGGTACCGTGATTCGAATTTCATGAACTGGTGCACGACGGATCAGACTGACTTTTTCGTCTACATCGGCTGCCACTACGTCGATCTCGTCTCCTTCATCACGGGCCTGAAGCCGGTGTCGGTGTCGGTTCACGGCGTGCCTGACAAATTCCCCAACGGCAACGTCGGCTACCTCTACACGGACGCCCGGGTCGTCTGGGAAAACGGCGGTGTGCTGAATATTCAGAATGGGATCGCTTACCCGAATCAGGCTGTCGGCGGCAACGACCAGGGGATGAAGCTTTACACGAAAGACGACGCGAGCGGCGTCGGCGGTTTGATCGAACACGTCGACAATTATCGGGGAGTCGCATACTGCGCGCTTGAGGCTGGATCGGATCCGGGCGACACCGCGCATCACCTCGTGAATCCGGATTATTTCCAGATGATCGAGCGCAGCGACGGCCCAGGCCTGCGTCCGGTCGGTTACGGCTTCCGCGCGATCGAGCAACTCGTCGCATCGGCGGAGCGAGTCGCGAATGCCGGGGATCTCGCCGCACGTCAGCAGCTGCTGGCGGAAATTGACGATGCCGGCTGGCACGCGACGCCCGCGAACAGCGCTTACAACGAGTTAGTCGTCGAAGCCGGACGACTCTCGATTCTGAACAACGCGCGGACGGTTAACATCCGCTATGGAGATTCGCCGGGCGTGGAATTCGCGGACTGATTGCGGCGATCTCGAAAAATTCTCAGAAATCTGTCACAATCTTCTTGCATCACCCGCGAGGATCTCTAAATTTGAATCTACAACAGACTGTAGTTGTTTGTTTGTTTTCATGGTTCTGAGTCCGGTCGTCGAAAGGCGGCCGGGCTTTTTTTTTGCGATCGGGCCCCAATTTTGCGCTTCAGACGCGAATTCCAGGCACGAAAAAGCCGAATGCAACGCCGCTGGCGAGTCGCATTCGGCTAACCGATTTCGGCTTTTGGCTACTTGCCGGATTCGCTCGTTCCTGGAGCGTCAAGACGGCGGATTTTAGCGGGATCGAGATCCCAGACCGCGTCAGTTCCCCGTTTTTGCTGGGCAAGCCAGTTCAGCGCAGCGCGATGAACGATTTCGTGGCCACCGTTGAAAATCGTGATCCGAGCGCTTTCAGATTGCCGCCGAAACGGAAGAGGATCCGGTCCGAAAAGAGGATCGACGGCGGCGTTGTCGGTTGAGGCCTTCTGGGTCTGATAAAAATCGGCAATGGTCTTTTCCGCGAGCCGAGAATCCTCAGCCGCGACGAGATTGAAGGCCTCCAGCGAATGCGTGAACGGGACGCTTCCTTTTCGGCCGTCCGTCACGCCGTGCGAGATGTCGAGCGCGACTTTTCCTTGTGCGTTTTCGAGCCAGGTCAGGGGAGAACGCAGCCGATACTCCTCAGCAGCTGCTGGCTCGCTCGGCGGGCCTCCGCATGCGGCTTCCATCATTCTTCCGTATCCCGTTAGCTCTGGATTCGAATGCTGTTCGTGCCAGGCGGCCAGGTCCGAGATTCCGCACCAGGCGCTGACTCCAGCCCAGATTTCCGGATGCCGACCAGCCATCAAAAGAGACGCGTGCCCGCCGCCGCTGACGCCGACGAGGTAGACTCGATCCGCGTCGACGTTGGCCTGCTTCTTCGCAAATTCGACCGCATCGAGGATGTCGGAAACCGCAAGCTCAGAGCCGCAAGATTGCGGCGTCCTGTTTGCGCCTCGGAAATTCGGGTGAATGAAAACCCAATCGTTGGCGATCGCCCACTTTCCGTAAACGAGTTCGCCGCCGGCCTGTTTGTAGTCGCTGGACCAGGTGTGCAGAGCGACGAGAAGCGGCCTCGGCTGCTCTTTGCCGTTCGGTTTCCACCAGAGCGCCTTTTGCATCGAGCGATCTGCGCTGCTGGCGATCTCCACTTCCTGAATCGCCTCCGGCCAGCCGGATTTAGGCTTTTCCTGGGCGTCCACGTGCGTCACGCTTCCGAATACGCAAAGGACCGCGACGCCGAACGCCGCGGTCCTTGCTAATGAGAGAAATTTCGATCTCAAACTTTCTAGCCGTAAAGTTTGGTGATCGGAACGCCGTCTTTGCCGCCGAATTTGAACGGACGACGACTTGGCGAGTAGACCGTTTCATCAAGCGGTACTCCAAGACCGTAGCCAACCGTGGCGAGGAAATCTTCCTGCCGCGTTTTGCCTTCTTCGACCTTTTTGCCCATCTTGTCGGTCTTGCCGTAAAGCTGGCCACCAACGATTCCGCCGCCTGCGAGGACGGAGGAGAACGCCGCCGGGAAGTGGTCGCGTCCGGAGTTCATGTTGATGTCTGGAGTCCGACCGAATTCCGTGCTGACCGCCACGAGAGTGGAGTCGAGCAGGCCTTTCGCTTCGAGGTCTTCGAGGAGGGTCCCCAAAGCCGTATCGAGCTCGGTGACGCGCTCCGCGAGGCGGGTCTGAATGCCTTCGTGCATGTCCCAGCCGCCCGAGTGGACTTCGATGACGCGGACTCCGTTTTCGACGAGGCGACGAGCGAGCAGCAAGCCCTGGCCGAGGCGACCCATGCCATATTGTTCGCGCATCGATTCTCCAGTGATGTCGAAGGCCTCGAGTTCGGTGCCTTCAAGCAACTTTGTGGCCTGATCGTAGTATTCAACGTAGGAGCGAGGTCCAGCATACTGGAATTTTTCCGAGAACTGCTTCCCAAGCTTGTTGGCGATCTCCATCCGACGCTTGAAGCGATCATCCTGAGTGAGAATCATCGTGTTCGGCACGCCGCCGGACGGATCTGCGATCGGCAACGGGCTCAAGGCCGGATCGAGGTAGCCGGCATTCGAGGTGGACTGGCCGATGACCACGCTGTCCGGAAGGACGTCGTTGCGCTTGCCAAGGAGTTCCTCAGCCATCGAACCCATCCGCGGGTGAACGATCGTGGCGCGCTTTTCGTAGCCGGTGAGCATCCAGTAGCGGCCCTGATCGTGAGCGCCGTTCGTGGAGTTCATGCTGTTGATGATCGCCAGCTTGTCCGCCTTTTTGGACAGTTTTTCGAACTGCGGCCCGAGCTGAATGCCGTCGACATTCGTGCTGATCGGTTTGGTGTCACCGAGCGCTTTGTCGCTCTTGTTGGTGCAGTCGAACGTGTCGAGGTGCGTCATCCCACCCGAAAGGTAGATGTAGATGAGGTGCTTTGCCTGCCCTCCGCCGCCGTTCGCTTGAGCGCGAGCAGCTGCTGGCATGAGAGTCGACATGGCGCTCACTCCGAGCGCGGTTTTGGCGGTCTTCTCCATGAAGAAGCGCCGGCTGTGGGAGTCTTTCCCAGCGAGATCTGCGATATGCATCGTAGTAGTATTTTAGAAGTTAAGAATTAATTCAGTTTCCTGGCTGGTTTACTGGATGAAGAGGAATTCGGGGCTGTTCATCAGCGCCCAAGCTAGATCGCGAATGCCGTCATCGCCGTATTCGTCGAGAATCTCGACGCCCATGCCCTGCTCATCGTCATTCGGAAAGCGGCTAAGCATCGTGAAGTAAATTGCGCGCACTTTGTCTTCCGGTGCGTCGAGCACCTCGAGATCCTGGACGACTTTCGAATTCGAGCCGGTCAAATAATCGGTCACCGCTCCATTCATAAGGGCCAAGACCTGCGGCACCGAACCGTCGAGCACGTGATCGTCAGTCACCATCCGGTCAGACTGACCGAAAGTATCGAGCAACGAAGCGCCGGGAGCAGGCTGCTCCATTTCGGCTGCGCGAATCAACTCCATGTTGCCGAGACGCGGAATGTCCGCGGTGATCGTTTGAAGCGAGCCGGGCTCTTCGACAATCGCGGCTCCTGCGCGACCACCTCGGATGCTGGAGAAAGCTTCATACTTTTCCCAGATCGACTCCATCGAATCATTCTCGAAATCAACATTGAGGTAGGAACTGATGAAAGAGCCGTTGCGGCCGCGGACGTCGTCGACCTCCGCCCCGTGGGCGAGGACCATGAGCGAATCCCAGGCTTGTTCCGCGCGCATCCGGCGGAGAACCGGGCCTTGGAAAGCGTAAGGACGGGCCGCGCTGGGCTCTTCGTAAGTGGCGATCGTCTGGTAAGCCTTCGTGTTGTAGAGAATCCGCATGAACTCGCGCAGATCGTAATCGACCGACTTCATGATGTTGGCGAGCGCCTTGAGAACTTCGGGCTGAGCGGACATTTTCTCCCAACCCTCAGATGGGAAATCGTGAACGGGTTCGATAATCGCGCGACCAAAGGCGCGGCTCCACATCCGGTTGGCGATCACCATCGCGAAACGCGGATTTTCAGGCTCAACCAGCCAGGCGCTGACCGCTTCGCGAAGCGTTTTGCCGCCTTTTTTGGCCGCGCCGCCAACGAGCGTCCGCGGCTTGTAAACTTCACCGCCGATTTTTTCCACATTCATCGGAACGGGCGTGACCCGCTCTTCGTCATCCGTCAGGTTCCAGCCGAGGAAGCTGACGAAGTAGCGATACTGACGAGATGATTGCGGATCTTCGAGATCGAGGCCTTTGCCCTTGGCAAAGTTGTCCATCTGCATCTTCCACCCTTCTGGCGCTCCCGGCATTTGCGCCGTCGATCGGCCCATTCCGCCGTCTTTCTGGTAACTGGCGAGAGTGCGCTGAGTCTGGCCGAAGTAAGCGGCCATGTGGTAGAAATCGTCCATCGTCCACTCATCGAACGGGTGGTCATGGCACTGGGCGCAAGAGATGTCGATCCCGAGCATGACCTGGCCGAAGTTGGAAAACGCATCGAATTCCATCCCAGCGTCACGCAGGAGGAAACCGGCGGCAGGATCGTGGCCCAGATTGCCCTTGGCCGTGATCATTTTCATGACCATCTCGTTGTAAGGAGTGTTCTCGTTGATCGAGTCTTTCCACCACTGAATGTATGGCTCGAAGCGGACGCCCTGCGGGAAATCAGCGTTGCCGTGCAGCCGATACATGTCGGCGAAGTAGTTAAAGAGGTGATGCGCACGACCCGGCTTGAGCAGCAGGTCATCGATCAGCTCAGCGCGCTTTTCCGGGCGTGGGCTTTCGGCGAACGCCTGAAACTCCTCGCGAGTCGGAATCCGTCCGAGAATGTCGAGATAAACCCGGCGGGCGAACAGATCATCCGGAAGCGGTTCGTTGAACGACTTCAGCCCGGCCTTGATCAGGTTCGGAGCCAGAAGCTTGTCGATCCCGGCCGCGTACTTCATCGTATTCGTGTTATCGCCGATCAGCGCGAATTTCTCCGCAGCCTCCGTATCGGCCTTCGTAAACATCGCCTTCGGCACGGTGACCTCGCGGCCATCGCCGAGTTTCAGGACCATATTTTCGCCGTCAAAACGAACAAACGCCGCTTCCAGCGTTTTGCCGTCAGCCTGGCGGGTCCAAGTTCGTGCCGAGGCCGGAATGGCCATCAGCAGGGTGAGACCGCCGAGAATCGCGGCGGCGAATGTGGATCCGATTTTGGATCGCATGGTATTTCCTCTCATTTTGGTTCGGTTTTGGGATGTTTTCGATCAGCGAGAAAGCCAAAAAAACGGTGTAGAAATGTTGGGCCTCTCAAACGCAAACATCAAGTGTAAATACACCGTAAGGACAACGGACAAACTCCCCACGAATTCCCGTTTCAGACACGCGAATCGATATTTTTCTTAAATTCCCCAGTTCAGCAGCTGCTGGCTGACAATTCCATGGACACTTGGCGGGAGCCGGACAAGTTCGGCGTGACGCGAAAGACCATGACCCGCGAAGAAGCTACCGCAAAAATCCAGGACGCCTGCAAAGAGATCGCTCTGCAGATGATGAAGGTTCAACCGACGATCCGTCACCTCGGCCATGAGGAAACGGAGGCCGATTGCGTCCGGGCCGCTTACCAATTGACGATTGAGCTGGAGATCATCAAAAAGAAGCTGATCCGCCTCCAGAATCGCGGCGAAGGGGACGGCTCAGTCGTTTAGGCCGGGTAGATTTTGATCAGCGGGAAGGCGAAAACGGAATTCTGCGGAACGCTCTGAGTGGGATGGCGCCCGATTCCAAGCTGGGTTTCGGTTTGCCAACTTCACTCCGAATTGTCATCCCGAGCCTGCCGAGGGACCTCACGAGCGGGGGTTGGTGAACGTGGATCAATGGCGTCGATCACGCCTTGAGTCCTTGAGTGGAATTCGTGGCGTGCAGAGTAATTGGCGTCAAACGTCGTAACAGAGGTCCCTCGGCAGGCTCGGGATGACACAAGCGTCTCCGCAAACGGACTTGGAAGTCCGTTCTCCAATCAAATTTCGTCAGGGAAATCAATCGTGGCTTCGAGCGGAGACCGGATGTCCACATCCGTCTTCAGAGGTCCTGCAACCGTCTGATGGCCAATTCCGCTACGAAGCGATCACTTCCGCGGCTCAAGAATCCGCAGCGCGATCGGTTCGCTGAAGACGGCGAATTTCACGTCCTTTTCCTTGGCGCGATCGGTTGCCTTCTTGAGTTCGGCGGCCGCGAGAGTTTTTGCAGCGGTCGATCGCGTAACGAGAGAGGCGATTTCCGTGGCAGCGGTTTTGGCGGCTTCCGCCTTGGTTTTCGCCCCAGCAGCTGCTGCGACGAGAATTGGCTTGGAGGCTGCGTTGGCGGCCTGCGCTTGCTTCGCGACGGTCAAGGCCGTGGCCGCGGTTTTCAGCGCAGCATCCGAAGTTGCTTTGGCTCCAGCGAGCTTCGTCACGTTCGCGGCGGTTGCGGCGGCGGCGGCTTTTTGGGCGGCTTCCTCGTCGGTCGCGACTTTGGCGACCGCAGTCGTTTTGGTCTGGAGATCGGTAGCGGCTTTGACGAGGGCAGCGAGTTTGACGTCGTGATCGACGACTGCCTTCTTCGCGGCGGCGAGCGCGGCGTCAGCGGCCGTTTTCGCGGCGGTGAGCGCTTTGACTTTGGCGGCGTCCGCCTGATCCGCTCCGGCAAGAGCCTTTGCAGCCGCGTCCGCTTTTGGCTGAGCATCGGCAGCGGCTTTGACGAGCGCGACTTTGGCGGTTTGGGCGGCTGTGACGGCGGCTTTGCCTGTGGCGAGGGCTGCGGTCGCGTCGACGGCCTGCTTCTTGAGGCCAGCGAGTTTGTCGGCGGCGGCTTTGGTTGTTGCGGCGACGGCGGCTTCCGAATCGGTAACGGCTTTCGTGAGGGCGGCGACGGGCTTGGCGTGCTCGGCGACGGCCGTGGTGGCAGAGGCGAGGGCGAGCTCCGGGGCCATGGCGGCGATCGCGGCCACGTTTTTCGCGGTGTTCAGTTTGACGAGATTCACGGCGTGTGCGGTTTCGGCGGCGATGATTGGCGTTTCAGCCGTGGTGACGGCTTTTTCCGCGGGCTCGATTTTCGCTTTGGTGTCAACGACGGCTTTGTCGAGCGCCTCACGTTTTGCGTCGAGATCCACGACTGGCTTAGCAGCTGTGTCGTAAGCCGTTTTACTCGCAGCAGCGGTCTTGTCAGCAGCGGCTTTGGCCGTGGTGAGCGCAGCGACATTGGCCGTGTTGGCTGTTCCTGCGGCGGCGATCGCAGCGGTGGAATCGTCGGCGAGTTTTTTGGCTTCGTCGAATTTCGCCTGGTCTTCGGTCTGCTTTTTGACCAACGGCTCCAACTGGGTTTTGGCAGTCGCCACGTTTTTCAGCGCGGTTGCCATCGCAGCTTCGGCGGCTACCACGGCAGCGGTGGTGGTGGTCTTGGCAGCGGTCAATTTTGCGGCGTTCGCTTTGTGAGCGGTGTCAGCGGCGGTGACGGCAGCTGCGGTATCGGCAGCGGCTTTCGCGGCGGCATCGGACTTGGGTTTGGCGTCGGCCGCAGCCTTGGCCAGGGCTGGTTTCTTCGCTTCGTCCTTGTTGTCAGCGACTGCTTTGCCGGCGGCGGCCAAGGCAGCGGCGGTATCGGCAGCGGCTTTGTCAGCAGCGGTTTTTGCGTCGGTCAGCTTCTTGAGATTGTCCGCGTGGGCCTTCTCGGCGGCGGCGAGCGCGGCAGTGGCATCGGCCGCCGTTTTCTTCGCGGCATCGATCTTGGTTTTCGCATCGACGACCGTTTTGTCGACCAAGGCGTTGGCTGTTTTCTTGGCTTCAACTGCCTTCACTGCGGCGGCCAAAGCGGTTTCCGGAGCTTTGAGCGCAGCATCGGCTTTGGTCTTCGCATCGGTCAGGAATTTCACGTCTGCTTCGTGATTCGTCGCGGCGCTTGCGATTGCGGTCGTCGCCAATCCGGCGGCGTGTTGGACGGAGCGATTTTTGACTTCGACGACAGCAGCTGCTGTGGCCAGCGGAACGCGTGCGGCTTCAAAATCGGCTACGGCTTTCTCTGCGGCGGCGAGCGCGTCTTGCTCTTTCTTCAAAGCGGCATCGGCGGCAGTTTTCGGAGCAGTCAGCTTTTTGAGATTCTCGACATGCGCAGCTTCGGCGGCTTTGAGCGCGGCGTCGGCGTCGGCGAGCGCCTTTGCGGCTGCATCGGATTTTGTCTTCGCAGCAGCGGCGGCTTGGTCGAGCGCGGCCTTGGCGGCTGTGTGGTCGGCAAGCGCTTTCTTGGCGGCAGCGAGCTGAGCTTCGGCGACCGGCTTCAAAGCGGCTTCCGCGGCGGTGACGGCTTTGAGAGCGGCGTCGTATTTTACCTGAGTAGCGGCGGTTGCTGTGGTCAGCGCAGCCAGCTGTGCTGCGTTGTCGGTCACGGCTTTGTCAGCCGCGACTTGCGCTGCGGTTGCAACGTTGCTGGCGGCGTCAGCCTTGGCTTTGCCTGCCGTGGACGCGACGGAGACTGCGTTGACGACTTTTTGCCAATCGGTCCAACGCTCGATGTGTTCCGGGCTGACTTTGTATTTGCCCACCACGCCGTCGACTTTGAAAACGAACCGGCCCTCGCTCGCCATCGGCTTGTTGTTTCCATCCGGATTGAAACTGATTTTCACGATTCCCTCGGCATTGGCCACGGGAATGTTCAGCGGAGCGGGTTTCTTGAAATTTGGCAATCCATACGGAGTCACCACGACGTTGCCTTTGAGCTCTCCTTCGCCCTTGGTCACCGTAACAGGAATATCGAGAATCGTTTTGAGGTCGGCTTGCCAGACTTTCGCCTCCGTCGGCGCGACGCTCAGCATCGATTTCTCGCCGGAAACAGTCAGCGGAAACGTGCTCGTCAACCGGGACCGAACCCTGTTTTTGGTCTTATCAACAGCCGTCCAGACGATTGTTCCAGGAGCCGCCGTCGCCGTGAGTTCCTGATCGCCAGCCATCGCTTTTCCAATGATTTTGATCTCGCCGCTCCAGTCCTGAGCGTGCGTTGCGGCCGCGATCACGAGATGCGCTTCGTCGTTCTGCTCCCAGATCTGCTGGGCTGGAGGTGCGTAGACGCCTGTCGGCAGACCTTCGACGCTCAATTCGATTGGTGCATCGAAACCGTCATTGCGGAGCGCGAGCACCCTGACAAATGTCGAACCACCCGCGTGAAGAATCGGCGTTCCCGGCAGCGCGTTGTTCGCCTCCTGCCAATTGTGATCGGCGACTGCGATCAGCTGGAAACCCGGGCGCTGCGGGCGAATTCCAAGCCGGTAAGCCGCCAGAGCGCCGGTGTTGCTGAAATTGTTCGCGACGATGACTCGGTAATCGCCGTCAGCGGGCGCTGTGAATTTCATTCCGCTGTCACGTGAGCTGGTTTCGAAACCGCCGGGAAGCGCGAGGCTGATGAGGACGGTGTCGTCGGATTCGGCGAGGAATTTGTTCGTCTCGGCTTGATCTTCGGCGTCAGCGGCGGGCTTGATGATCTGCTGAATGATCAGATTCGGGTCAGCTCCGGCCGCCATCCGGTCGGCGATGACTTCGATGTAGAGAACTTCGTCTTTCTTGGCGGTGAAACGGTAAAGATCCATGTCGCCGCCGTAGTCGAAACGACCGGCCACTTCACAGGGAGCAGCGACAGTCTGTTCTTCGAGCTTCGCGTCTTCGACCACGATGTTGTCTCTCGCGATGCCGATTCTGGCGGCGTTCGAGTTTCCATCCCGCCAACCGAATCCTTCGGCGACGAGTTGCAGAGCCCTTGAGCCGTCGATCGGCGCGGGTTCGCCTTTTGCTGGGATCTGGATTTCGACTTCCTTTTTCTGGAGCGGAGTTCCGCTCGCGCTGAAAGCATCCGGTGCCGGCTGGCCTCCAGGGAGGTTGCGGCCGTAGACGGTGAATTTCTGCTTCGTGCCCGCTTTTCCGGCTGGTGGAAAGACGCTGTCGATCCACGGAGCCGTGCTCGCCATCAAACGATAATAGTAAAGTCCGCCGCCGTTGAAGAGGTAGTCGGAGACTTTGATGAGGTACTCGCCGTCAGCAGCTGCTATGAAGTCGCCCATCGGATCCAGGCCGATTTCATTCAGCGATTCGGCGACCATGTTTCCTTGCGCATCGAAAACGGTCAGGGAGGCGTCGACCCGCGAATCGAGGCGCTCGCCCCAGAGATGAACGAGGACGCGTTGGCCCTTTTTAACGTTGAGTTTGTAATGATTGGAGCGGCTCGCGATCGTCCGCGCGTTGACCGGCTGCTCGAGCGCAAGTTCTGTCGCCTTTTCGGGCGTTTCGTTGCCCGAAGCGATGTTCAGCTCTTCGAGCCCGCCCTTGGCGCTGATCGCGAAAAATCGCGGGGTCGAGAACCCAAATTTCCCGATCGTCCGTGCTTCGTAGGTCCCGGCGGGGACGTTTTCAGCGATGGTGACGTTGAACTTGAGGCCGTCGTGACGGGCTTCCGGCCAGATGTCGTCGGCTGGCAGCATGACGGGCACGCCTTTGATGCCTTCGTGGGTGAAGCGCAGCTCGGTCAAATCATCGAGGTCCGTGCCAGTGAGGACGACTTCGATTTCCTTGCCGGCCT
>JBLHKS010000142.1:0-18184 GCA_047620505.1 Verrucomicrobiales bacterium
AATCACACGCGCCTGACTTCGGCTCAATCGCGACTCGTGGTGCGAATGACGAACTGATTCCGCACATCGGGACTTCAATCGGCGACCGAAATCCGCGCCGTTCGTATTCGAAAGATCTACCAAGCCGTTTTGCGAAGGATTTTCCGCCAAATTACGATCCGAAAGACTACACGACCGAGGAAATCACTCGGATGTCCTACAACGCTTATCTCAAAAACTACCTGCGTTGCGTCAAAGGCGTCGATGACAATCTGGCTCGATTGTTCGCCCATCTGGAAGAATCAGGCCAAATGGACAACACCGTAATTATTTACACGGGTGATCAGGGCTTCATGCTTGGCGAGCACGACTATCAGGACAAGCGCTGGATGTATGAAGAGTCGATGCGGATGCCGTTTCTCGTCCGCTATCCGAAAACGATCAAAGCGGGAACGCGTACGAACGCGATTATCGAAAACGTCGACTACGCGCCGATGATGTTGGCCTTCGCCGGGGCTGAAACTCCGGAATACATGCAGGGCGCGAGCTTTAAGTCGATCTGCGAAACGGGTGCCGAACCGAAAGACTGGAAACAAGCGGCCTACTATCGTTACTGGATGCACATGGCGCATCACGACAACCCAGGGCATGTCGGGATCCGGACGAAAAACTTCAAACTGATCTATTACTATGGAGTGAACTACGAAGGCGGCTACCAGACCCCTCCCGCTTGGGAGTTGTATGATTTGCGAAACGATCCGCACGAACTAGCGAATCAGTACGGCAATCCCGAGTACGCGACGACGATTCCTGAGCTGAAAAAGCAGCTCGCTGATTTGCGCCAGACCGTGGGCGACACCGGCGAGGATTTCCCGAAAGCCGAAGCGGTCATCCAGGAATTCTGGGATTACGACGCTGCGGATCGCAAGAAGGCTGAGGAACTTTCCCACGCGTACCTCAAACCGCGGAAGGAAGAATTGAGCCGCCCTAAAAAACCTCAGCCTAAGAAAAAGAAGTAGTCCAGCTGAATCAGGTTCGACTCCCGGATCCATCCGGATTCGGGAGGACGCTTGCGTTTGACCAGTAAGCGAAAACCGTTCGCAAAACGTCCACGTACTCGTCGAAATTCGAAGGCTTGATCACGTACGAGCTACATCGAAGCCGGTACATCCGGAGCACATCATATTGATCGTCCGAAGTGGAAACCACGATCACTGGAATATGCTGAATTGATTCATCTTTCACCAGCTCTCGAAGCACATCGGCCCCTCCCATGTCAGGGAGATTGAGATCAAGCAGAATCATGTCAGGAATTTTAGCCTCCGAGAAAGCACCCTGTTTTCGAAGGAAATCCAAGCAGTCCGAGCCGCTGGCGACCCGATCCAAATCGACGACCGCACCTGCGTCGCTCAGCGCCTCACGGATCAGAACGGCGTCGTTATCATTGTCCTCGACCAGAAGCACTCGCATAGAAAATTCTCCGAGGGCCCAGACTTGCCCGCATTCAAGCCAAAAGCAAAGCCCTATCTCAGTCGTATTACGTTAATCGCCGTTGTTCGGAAGAACAACCAGCGTAAACCAGTAACTGCCAAGCTCCTGAATCGCTCGGAGAAATTCGTCAAAATTAACCGGCTTACGAATATAGGAACTGACTCGCATTTTGTAGAGATCCATGATCTCGCTGTGTTCCTCGGCGGTCGTGAGAACGACGACAGGCAAATGATTGAGCAATTCGTCTTTGACCAATTCGGCGAGCACTTCGCGCCCATTCATAATCGGCATGTTCAGATCCAGAAGGATCAAATCCGGTGCTGGTGAATCAGCGAAAGGCTCTTCTTTCCGAAGAAATTTCATGCATTCGACCCCGTTTTCAACGCGATGCAAATTCACTACTAATTTCGATAGTCGAAATCCCTCTTCGGTGAGGACAACATCGTCGTCATTGTCTTCAACAAGGAGAATTTCGGCAGGCCGACTGTTTTCTTTAAGTTTCATCAGTTTTCTCTTCCTTCGGTTCGGATTGTTGCAGGTTTGCGGAAATCGTAAAACGAAAATCGCTTCCGCCATCCACATTCGATTCCACCCAGATTCGACCGCGATGGCGTTCAACCACGCGGCGGCAGACGGCAAGCCCGATCCCAGTTCCGGCATATTGGCTGGTCGAATGCAGCCGTCGAAAGACTTCGAAAATCCGCTCCCGGTGTTCCTCGGCGATCCCGATTCCGTTGTCGCGAACGACAAATTCCCAAACTTTACCTTTGTCCTCAGCGCTGATTTCAACCCTCGGCTTCACCCCTTCGCTCTGATATTTCAGGCCGTTGCTGATCAAATTCTGGAACAGCTGAGCAAGCTGGGAACGATCCGCTTGAAGCTCCGGCAGCTGCCCGACCTCGATCTCCGCTCCGGACTCCGCGATCGGGTTCTGAAGCATCTGCAAAGCATCGTCGACCGCCTTCTTAATCTCGATCTTCGCGAACGGCTTTGCTTGGGAGTCGACCCGAGAAAACGACAGCAAGTTATCGATCAAAGACTGCATCCGAGAAGTCGCCTGAACCGTCCGATTGATCCAATCAACGCCGCGTTCATCCAGACGATCGGCATGCGTCCGTTGCAGCAGCTGCACAAACCCGCTCACTGCGCGCAAAGGCGCCTGGAGGTCGTGCGAAGCGATGTAGGCGAAGCGCTGAAGCTCTTCGTTGCTGCGCAGAATCGCCTCTTCCTTTTCTTCGATCGTGGCCCGCATCGAATTGAAGGATTCGGTCAATTCTCCCAGCTGATCGTGACTAACAACCGGGATGTCCTCGTGCAATTCGCCCTCCGCGAACTTCCTCGTCGCCGCCATCAGCGCTTCGATCGGCCGCATCAGCGAAGTCGACCTACGGCGTGCCTCGTACATCGCCAACAGAGCGAGTCCAACGATCATGACGATCGAAATTCCGATCGCGAAATTCTCAAGAGACGCCACTCGCTGTTGCTCTCGAGTCATCAGCAGCTGCTGGCTGGCAGCCATCTCAGAAAGAAGCAAATCGACCTCACGAACCGCCCTCACCGCTTCCTCCGAACTCTGACTCGGTTCAGCTGACTCCTCGACTCGCAACCGATCGGCGCGGATGACGGCAAGCGCCTTGATGACTTTCTCCAGTCGTTTTCGATTCTCGGAAACCGACCAGCGCGAGCTCAAATCTTCAAGCCTAGCAATCGCAGGATCAATTTCCTCTGCCCAGCTCTGCTTACTTTCTTCAAGAAAAGACGTAGATCCGTGCAACCGCCAACCGCGAAGCGCGGCCAGTGATCGTTGAACGCCGCCCCTCGCCTGAAGCGAAGACACGGCGGTCGGCTGACGCAATTCGGTCAACTTCCGCGTGCCAGCTCTCAGCCAGAGCAGCACGCCCAAGGCCACCACCAAGGCAAAAATGCCGAGCGAAGCAACGTGGAGATGCGACCGGACCAGCTTGCGGCGCAAACCGCTGCCATAAATTACCTGAGTGAAATTCATGCGACCGCTCGACAAAGCTCAATCGTCGTCTTCGTCCTCCTGGGGAATCCCTCGATCCGGAAGCCCGACACAGAACACGCTTCCAACTCCCGGCGTCGACTTTTCAATCCAGACGCGACCCGTGTGGCGGTGAACCAAGCGGCGGCAAACCGCGAGCCCGATCCCTGTTCCGGGATACTCGTTAGGCCCGTGCAGACGCCGAAAAATCTCAAAGATTCGCTCCTGGTGCTCCTTTTTGATCCCAATTCCGTTATCCGTGATCGACAAAACCCACTCCTCGCCATCACCGGCCGCGGTGACGATCACTTCGGGCGGAACACCCTCGCGATGGTACTTCACAGCATTATCGAGCAGGTTCTGGAATAACTGAACCAGCTGAGCTCGGTCTCCCAACACTTTTGGCAACTGCCCGATCATCACTTCGCCTCCGCCATCCTTGACGGAAGCTTCAATCATGCCGTAGGCGTCAGCCAGAACTCGATTGAGGTCGACTGGTTCGAAGGGGCGCGCGCGAGTCTCAACTCGAGAGTAAACCAAAAGGTCATTGATCAGATTTTGCAGGTTTGCCGTCGCGTTTACCGCTCGTTCGATCCAATCATCCGCCTGCTCATCGAGCTCGCCGCCGTAGCGCTTTTGCAAAAGTTGGATAAAACCGCTGATCGAGCGGAGCGGCGTCTGCAAATCGTGCGAGGCGATGTAGGCAAATTGCTGAAGCTCCAGATTGCTGCGTTCCAGCGCCCGATTCGCATGCT
Source organism: Verrucomicrobiales bacterium (assembly GCA_047620505.1). Classification (GTDB taxonomy): domain Bacteria; phylum Verrucomicrobiota; class Verrucomicrobiia; order Verrucomicrobiales; family DEV007; genus JBLHKS01. The sequence goes on from JBLHKS010000142.1 coordinate 4,228, forward strand.
GAAGATCGCGCATCTGCGTCAATCGATCGAGCGCCAGCGCAAGGTAGGTGGCTGCCGCTTCGGCATAAGCAATATTTTCTTCGGTGTAGCTCGAGTCATCCGGAAATGCGATCAGCAACACTCCGATCGGCTGTTCTCCGGCTTGAAGAGGCAGCCCGAGGTAAGCATGATCGCCGCCTTCTTCGGGAACTCGCTCAGAAGTGGCGCTCGTGATCACCCGCCTGACAATCCCCTTTTCCTGCTCGTTCACGGTCGCCGTAGCCGCCGAATCTGGACTATCCATCGTGCGCGTCAGAACGTGAATATCGACGGTTGAACCCACCGTCCTCGCAACGAGACAGCGATCAAAAACGAGAGTCCAACCGAGCCTCGTCGCCAAGCCTTCGAGCAAAGTATCGACGTCAGGACACTTCGCCACCCACACCAAAGCGTCGAAAAGCAGGCTCAAACGCAGAGCGCTCGGCGAGTGAGCGGCGGTGCGAGTTAGAGAGGAAGTTTCTGAAGGTAACTTGCTGATTTCCATCGACTGGGCGGGGGTTGCCAAGATTGAAGCAGCCTCCGCAAAAACTCCAGATAAAATGGCAATCGATTTCGCTGAAGTTGCTCAGTAGAGCAAAATCGTCAAGTCGCTCGCGAGGACCGTACTCGCAACTTGAGACCAAGCGGCGAATTCGACCGGCTGGGAAGTCTCTCGAGCTCCGAGAAATTCGGCAGCGTCTTCCTTCGACGCTTCGTAGCGCACACGCATTCCGTCCAGCAGCTGCTGGCAGGCATCGCGCTCGACCGCGGTTGGTTCACGGCTTGCGACGAACAGAAAAAGCAGGTCCAAACGGCTCTCGTCGTCAGCGCCCCCTTCCGCCAGAAGACGCCCGGCCAGAGCCTGCGACATCTCGACTCGCTGATTTTCATTGAGCAGGCCAAGCGACTGAAGCGGCGTGTTGCTCCGAGAGCGCCGAACGCAGCTGGATTCCCGGCTCGGCGCATCAAAAAGGCTCATCATCGGATGCGGGCTGGTCCGCTTCCAGTAAACGTAAAGACTGCGGCGGTAAGCTCGCCCGTCGGTGTCCGGAACGTAGGTTTTCGTGTTGCTGCCGGGATGCATCAGCGCGCTCCACAAGCCACTTGGCTGCCACGGCTTAATTCCCTCGCCTCCCATTTCGGGGTCCAGCAATCCGCTCGACCAAAGGCCGACGTCGCGCAAAACTTCGGCATCAAGCCGGAAACTCGGCCCGCGAGCCAAATGCCGATTCACAGGATCGACGACTCCTTCGCGCCACTTCGATTCCTGCTGAAACGCCCGGCTCGCAACCATCAACTTGAGCATGTGCTTGAGATCCCAACCGCTCTCCTGAAACTCGATCGCCAGCCAATCGAGAAGCTCAGGATGCGTTGGCTGTTCACCCTGCAAACCGAAGTCTTCCGGCGTCCTGACAAGCCCATAACCGAAGACCTGTTGCCAGACGCGATTGATCAAAACGCGCGCCACCAGCGGGTGCTCGTTTGAAGTCAGCCATTGCGCAAGCCCGAGCCGATTCCGCGGCGCTTCGGCTGGAAAATCGCCCATCACGCGGATCACATCCGGCTGAAGCGGATCGCCGACAGGCAAATGATATTCGCCACGATCCAGCAGCTTGGTTTCCCTTGGATTCGGCAGCTCGCGAGCAACCAGCGTCGTCGTGAACCGGCCTTCCGCCTCTGTCATCTGTGCAGCCAACGACGACGGCGGCGGCCCCGACAACAACACATCGATTGAGTTCTTAGACGAGAATGGGCTATTCCGATCAGCAAACATCAAAAGCTGCTCGGCTTTCGTGCAATCTTCCCACGTCTTCGTTTTCGCGAGCGACTCCCACGGATTAGAAAGGCCAATTGAAATCGGAAGCTTGTCGTCGCTACCCGCTAACTTCAGCCGAACGCTGATTTTCCCGGGTTTCAGCTCGAGCAAAGCCGCCTTCCCAAGTTCCTCGACGGCCTTACCGTTGACTAGCAGCTGCTGACCAGCCCCACTCGAAAAACTGAGAAGCAAAGTCTGCCCAGCCGTCGTTTCGACATCAAATTCAACCCAGACCGCTTGGTTCGGCTTCGGCAGCCGGCCATTCTGACCGGGAAAACCCTTCGCATCAGCCCACTGATCTTCCGGCGGTGCCTCAGCATCGATCCCAACTGGTTTCGTCATCCTCCAATTCGACGATTTCCAGTCTAACGTCGTTGCCGCGTGCGCGATCGCAGCATCCAAGTTTTCCAGATTCACCAATTTCAGAGCCGCCTCCCGTTGCGCCTCCAATTTTACCCATTCGTCCCAAGCCGCAACGTTCGGCGGAGCCTTTTCGACCGGTCCGTAAACGTAAGCGTTGCCGTCCATCGGGCCTTCCGCCGTCGAGTTGAAAAAGGCGAGCAGCTCATAATATTCCGTCTGCGAAATCGGATCATATTTGTGGGTGTGGCAGCGCGAACAAACCAAGCTCGCACCCAGCAGCGCGGTCCCCAATGTCTCAACTCGATCGAAATTATTCTTCGCCTGAAACTCCGCCGGAATCGCGCCGCCCTCGGCTGTGCTCGGATTCATCCGGACAAACCCAGTCGCCACGCGCTGCTCCAGCGTAGGATCCGGAAGCAGGTCGCCGGCCAGCTGCCAAGTCAGAAATTCATCGATCGGTTGATTTCGATTGAGCGCTCGAATGACCCAATCGCGATACGGGAAAATTCCACGCCGATTGTCGAGGTGCAAACCGTGCGTATCGCCATAACGAACCGCATCAAGCCAGTAGCGGGCCTGGTGCTCGCCGTAGCGCGTGGTCGCCAGCAGCTGCTCAACGAATTTGGCGAACGCGTCCGGGTTTTTGTCTGCCAGAAACCGCTTCAATTGGCCCAACTCCGGCGGCAGGCCCGTCAAAACCAACGCAGCTCGCCGTGCCAGCGTCGCCCGGTCCGCAGCGGGCGCAAAATCGGTCGCATCTGGAAATCCGGCCTCGATCAGCGAGTCGATTGAGTCCTCCGCTTCGCGTGACGGCCGAACGTAAGCCCAGTGAATCGAATACTCGCCGCCCTGACGAACCCACTTGCTAAGAATTTCGCGTTCGGCCTCAGTCAGCTGCCGCTCAGCTTTCTCCGGCGGCATCGGATCATCCTCGTCATGAATCCGGAAAATCAGCTCGCTCTTCTCAAGATCCGCAGGGTCGATCGCCTTGTAACCGTCGAGATCAGCCGTTGCGCCTTCCCATGAATCGAGCCGCAAATCGGATTCCTTCTCGCTGTCGGGCCCGTGGCAGACAAAGCACTTATCGGAAAGAATCGGCAGAACTTCGCGCGCGAAATCCACCGGTATTTCTTCGGACAACGCGGTAGAAATTAGAGCGGCAGAACAGAGAATCGAAATCTTCATGAGGCTGGAGAACCAGCGAATCTGACGCCCCAATCGTCAAGAATCTTTCGCGTCGGATCGCGTCGAAACCCGCGTGACCAAATCGTAGAGCGCTTCGATCCCGAATCGAAATCCGTCCACCGGGATTCGCTCGTCGATCCCGTGAAACATCCGCGCGAAGTCCATTTCAGGCGGCAAAGTCAGCGGGTAGAAGCCGAAACACTTCGCGCCAAGTTTTGCGTAATTTCGCGAATCGGTGAAGCCGATCACGGGATACGGAATGACCGGATCGCCCGGGCAACGCTCGTTCAAAACTGCCTCGATCTGCTCGTAAAACGCGTCCGGCTCGAATTCGACGGGCGGCTCATCACGAAGGATTTCGATCTCCGGTTCGTCGCCGATCAGAGCGCGAATTTCCGAAATCAGCTCCTCGGTCGAGCTTCCAGGGACGACTCGACCGTCGACGTCGATCACAACCTCCTCAGGCGTGACGTTGATCTTGGATCCCGAGCTGATGATGTTGGGATTTACCGTGTTTGAGAGGTTCGCCTGAAGAACTTGGCGGTGGGTGCCGGCCGGGACGAGGTGATGAAGAACCCAGGGAGAGAGCAGCCGATTTTGTAGCAGTGTCAGGCCAATCCGATCGAGAAAAGGCGAGTGCTTCGCGAGGCTTTTCAGAAAGCGCCGGCTCGACGAGCTGAGGTGATGCGGTAGGCGGGATTTCGCGAGCCGCTCGACGATCCGACCGGCCTTAGCAGCTGCTGACTCAGGATTCGGGCAGGCACCGTGCCCCGGAACCCCGCGAACCCGGATTCGCAGCCACGCGATCCCGCGTTCGGCGACCTGAACCATGAACATTCGCTTACCACGAACGTCAACCGTGAACCCGCCGACCTCGTTGATCACGTGCTCGGCTTTGATGAGGTTCGGGTGGTGCTCAGCGAGGTAAGCCGAACCGAATTCGCACCCCGCTTCCTCATCGGCGACCGCCGCGAAAATCACATCGCGATTGAGCGCAACGCCGTTGGTTTTCAGCAGCCGCAAAACGGTCATCGCCATCACCGCGAACCCTTTCATGTCGATCGCTCCCCTGCCCCAGATGCAGCCGTCCGTCTCAATCCCGGAAAACGGCGGATGCGTCCAGTCCTCGGCCCGCGCGGGCACAACATCGAGGTGCGCGTTCAGCAAAAGCGGCTCCTTTTCGCCATTCCCTTTCAACCTCGTCACGAGATTCGCTCGCCCCGGCGCGGATTCGACGATCGTGCAATCGAAGCCCTCCGCCTCCAGCAGCTGCTGAACGTATTCGATCGCCGGCCGCTCGTTTCCGGGCGGATTCGTCGTGTCGATCCGGAGAAGATCCTGGAGAATTGATTTGGCCTCGCTGAACGCAGCCCCTTCGAGAGAAAACATGGCGGTTAAAAAATTAACGTCCGATCAAATCCGCTCTAACCAAGCCGCGCCGCCTTGTCCGCCGCCGATGCACATGCTGACCAGCGCGCGTTTGCCTCCGTTTTCTTTTAACTGTGTCAGGGCCGTCAAAACCAGCCGAGCCGCGCTCGCCCCGACCGGATGCCCGAGCGCGATCGCGCCACCGAGCGGGTTGAGTTTTTCCAGATCAACCGCGCCGATCGCCGACTCGCCAAATCCGTTTTCACGCGCAAATCCGGCGTCCTTCAGCAGCTCAAGAACTGCCAAAACCTGAACCGCGAATGCTTCGTTGAGTTCAACGACATCGGCGTCGCTCGGATCGAAACCGCATGAGCTTTTGAGCTTCCCGATTGCATAAGCCGGCCCCGTCCCCATCCGCTCTGGCGAACATCCAGCATAAGCGTAATCGACCAGCCTACCGAGCGGCTCGAGGCCAAGTTTCTCAGCGCGGGCTTCGGTCATCACGAGCAACGCGACCGCCCCATCGGTGATCTGCGAAGCGTTCCCAGCCGTCACGGAACCGTGCTCCTTCGCGAAAACGGCGCGGAGTTTCGTCAGCGCTTCGATCGTCTGTTTTGCCCGAACGCCGTTGTCGCCGATGACGTGTTTTCCCTTCGCACCATCAAAGTAAACCGGCGTTTGCTCCTTCAGCAGCTGCTCGTTCGCCGCAGCCGCTTTGAGGTGACTTTGAAGCGCGTATTCGTCCTGCTCATCACGCGAAATTTCGAACTCCCGCGCAAGCACTTCAGCCGTCTGGCCCATGTTCAGCCCGCAAACCGGATCGCTAAGCCCAAGCTTCAAACCGATCACCGGCGAAAAGTCTTTTGGCCGAAATTTCGCCATCGCGGCGAGCCGTTTCCAGAAGGTCTTAGCTCGTGAGAGCACCGTGAATTTCTCAACCGCAGAGCGCCGATAGAGAAACGGCGTCTGCGACATGCTTTCGGTCCCGCCGACGACGAAAACCTCGCCTTTGCCAGACGCAACTCGCTCAGCTGCCGTCGTTAGCGACTCCATTCCGGATGCGCAATTTCGATGAACCGTCATCGCTGGCGTAGATTCTGGAATTCCAGCGCGAAGCGCGACAACGCGAGCGATGTTGGCGGCGTCAGCGGGTTGTGAAACGCAGCCCAGAATCGTCTCGTCGATGATCGCCGGATCGATCCCGGTCTTCGTCAGCAGCGCAGAAACCGCCGTCCGACCGAGTTCAACAGCGCCGACGTCCTTGAGAGCTGTGCCAGCTTTAACGAATGGCGTGCGAACGCCGTCGATGATCACGAGATTGGTCATATGAATTGGTTTCAACCTAGCTCGATTCGGACCGAACGCGAATCTGTAGCAGCGGCAGGATGCAGCGGCTACTCAGGGCCCTTCAAATAGGCCAGAAGATCGAGAATCTGCTCGCGAGTGAGCGTGTTGATCAGGCCCGCCGGCATGGGCGAAATTTCGGACGGCGCAGTCGACAAAATCGTGCCGCGCTCGATCTCGACGACCTCGCGCGTTAGCGGATTCGTCTCGATGCGTAACTTCGATCCGCTGACGCCAACGGCCTGGCCGTGAACGACCGAACCATCCTCCAATCCATAACGAATCGAACGATACTTCGGTGAAATCACGGCGCTTGGTTCGATCATCGACTCCAACAATGTTCTCGAATCGAAGCGCCCGCCGACGTTCGTCAGATCCGGCCCGATCTGACCACCTTCCTCGCCGACACGATGACAAACCAGGCACATCGAAGCAGCTGCTGCTCGTCGGCCCGGCCCTGGATGGCCGTTTCCGAGGACCAGATCGTCCCCCTCAAAATCGGCTAGCGCCCACTCTTTCACAAAGGAGCCTGGCGCTTCGAAAACCATCGGTTCAGGCGTGTCGTCTTCGACCTTGTCGACGAGATCTCGAAGCGCCGAGCGCTCCACTTCGTTGAGTTTCGCAAGATGATCAGCTCGAAGGTTTTTCATCGTCGTTTTCAACAAACGCCCACCTCGAAATCTCTTGGCCCTGACAAACCACTCCAGAATTTTACGATGATGCTCGCGCTTCCAGCCGGACTCCACATAAACAAGCGATTGCACGAGTTGAATTTGCCCCTCCTGAGTTGGTTCAGCGGCGAGACGAAATAAAGCAATGTCGAGCACGGCCGGAGATTCGAGAAACACCAGAAGTTCGAGCAATTCCCGCCGCACGGCGCCGCTTTTGGTCTTACGATCGGCGTAGCGCTTTAGAAGTAGAGTGGAAACCGAAGTCGGCCCCTCTGGACGGCCCAAGCGCTCAAAGGCGAGCTGGAGCGTTCGCAACGCAGACAGCAGCTGCTGACGATCAAGGTTTTCGAGCAGCCCGTTTTGAAACGGCTTCAGAAGCAGCTTGAGATCACTGGGCTTACCTGTCCGCGCCATCGCCATCAAGGCTGTGATCGAATTTGAATTCAGAGCTCGCTTACGCCAAAGGCTCGGATCTTGCCGCTCCAACGCCAGACGCGCGGCGAAACGAATCCAGGGATCATCGGAGTCAAGATGTTGGAATGCGAGTTCGACGCCAGCTGGCTCGCGGAGCGTGTGAAACCGTTCCAGATCAAGCCGAATCTTCCGCGCATTCCAAGTTCGCTGATCCTCTGGCTTAGCTACAATCGGACCGAGCATCGGCTTTTTATGGCTCACGCGGTAGAGCCCGGATTGCGAGCCGCGACCGCCGGTGATGAAATACATCGCGCCATCCTCACCGAACACGAAATCGGCCACGTTCAGCGGCGCTCCTTCGATAAAGACTTTGTATTCGAATTCGTAGCTCGCTCCTACCGGCGTCGGGTTCGCAGCGAGGATTCGACCGTTCTGCCAATCGGCGAGGAACAGCGCCTGCTTGTAATCAACCGGAAAATGGCTTTGCGTCCCGAAGTCGATCCCAGTCGGCGACGCCATCCCGGTATCGAGGTTCGAAGGTAGCGCGTCCGCCCGCCAATCCGGCCACTTTCCCGAACCCCAACGCCAGCCGTATTCGCCGCCGCTGACGATGTGGTTCACGCGCGTCGGTCGATACCAGGGCAGACCGATGTCCCACTCCATGTCGGCATCCCAGGTGAACATCTCGCCAACCGGATTGAAGGCGATGTCAACCTGGTTTCGCAGCCCGCCAGCGATCACTTCCCAGGTTTGGCCGTCTTTGTCGGTCCTGACAATGTAGCCAACGCGGTTGTCGTGGCCGGCATCGTGTGGGTTTGGCAGGAGCTGATCAGGCTGAGGGTTTCGGTAGGGAGAATTCGGCGAGACGCCTTCCGGAAAAGCGCAATCGTTGCCGATGACCAGATAAATCATTCCGTCCGGACCGAGCTTCATTTGATTCTGGCCGTGGCCGTAGCGGCTGCGGTAGTCGAACTTCTTGAGCAGACTGACCTCGTCGAAATTTTCGTCTCCAGTCGTGTTGCGCAGCCGGTAGAAACCCTGACTGTTCGTCGCGTTCGCGTAGAGCGCGCCGTGCGCGAAAAGCACACCTCGGCAATGCTGAAGCGTGTCGTCGATTTTCTCAAATCCGGGTTTTTCAGGATCGATCGAAATCCGCGCGAGCCCCTGTTTGTCGAGCGCGACGATCACCCGGTCTTGATCGTCGAAAGTCATGCTGATCCACGACCCTTCGTCATCGCCAGCCGACCTCAGCAGCTCAATTTTGAAGCCGTCCGGAACCAGCAGCTGCTCAGGCGGTGTCGCCTGGCGTTCCTGAGCCGTTGCTCCACTCAAAATCAGGAAAATTGCGAAAAATCTCATCATGGTCTGGTCAATTGCGCTGGTGAAAAGGTCGTAAAATAGAGCTGATAATTGCCGTCTTCCCACAAGTCGTAAAACACTCCGATTTCGCCGTTCGGCAGCAGCGCCATACTCGAATACTGACCATTTCCGGCGCGCAAAAGCATCGACCCGGCATCCCACGATTTTCCCTCATCGAGGCTGAGCCGAACGGTCAGGTCAATCCGATCCGGACCAGCTGGATGAAGCAGAAGCCAACGCTTTGGAGCGAGCTTGAGCAGGCTGTTCTGGCAGTACGGATCGTAGAGATTCGGATCGAATCGTTTCTCGCTCCAGGTTTCGCCTCCGTCCGGACTCTCGACGATCGAACGCTGGAACGGCCCGCCTTTCGCGGTTCGCGCGCTGAGATAAATCGAACCGTCTTCGCGCTCCAAAGCTTGGGGCTCGCCGTTTACGGCACCGGCGTTTTCGCTGAGTTTCCAGGTTTTGCCGTGATCATCGCTGAAGACCGCGTGGCTCGCCGTCAGGCTTCCGTTTTCGCCTTCGCGATGGTAGCAGGGAAAGAAAAGTCGGCCGCTTTTGAGCTGGATGCCTACCCCGGGACCACAGCCGTACCACGTCCATCCGGGTTTCTTCGCGACGTCCGAAATGTCGCGCGGCTTCGTCCAGGTTTCGCCGTCGTCGGCGCTGGAAATCACGTAGACCTGGCTGGAACGCTCAGTCCGGCCCGCAGCGATATCCACCTCAAGCTCGGCGCCCGGGCTGATGGTATGAGCGATCCAGATCACGCCGGTTTCTCGATCGACAAGCGCGCTCTGATTTCCCAGCGTGTCTTTTTCCGCGTCGGCGACGAGTTTCAGCGGGCTCCAAGTTTTTCCGCCATCCTCGCTACGCTTCAGAACGAGGTCGACGTTCCCCGTCAGCCCGCCTCCGTCCGACCGCCCCTCACAGATTGCCAGGAGCGTTCCTTTGTTCGTAACCACGAGAGAAGGAATCCGGTAACGCGGGTAGCCTTCCTCACCAGATTCAAACAATAGTTTATGGCCATCTTGAGCCCAGCAGCTGCTGGCAGCCACGCACAGGCAGATCGCCACGGAAAATCGAATCGATACAGTCATGGAGAGACGAGCTTCCGTTTCCCGGCGTTGAGCGCAAGCAAAGTCAGTCGCGCTTGCAGTGACCCAATGAACGGGCAATAATCTGGGAGATGCCGACCACGCGCGTGGCCAATGGGCTCTGCCCGACATGCAATTCGCCAATTCCCAGTGCGGCGCCGGAAGGGTTGTGCCCAGGCTGCCTGATTTCATCAGCTAAACCAGGCCCTGATTCGGTTCCTGCGCACGCTGGCGACTTCGATCCGCCAGAGCCCGCGGAGCTCCAGCAACTGCTGAATGGATACGAGGTCAGCGAACTGATCGGCCAAGGTGGGATGGGCGCGGTTTACAAAGGCCGGCACAGCGGACTCGACCGCGACGTGGCGATCAAAATCCTGCCACTCGGCATTGGCGGGGAGGAGGATTTCGAGGAGCGATTCGTGCGGGAAGGCCGCGCCATGGCCAAGCTCTCGCATCCCGGCATCGTCAGCGTTTTTGATTCCGGAGAGGTGGGGGATCTACTCTTCTTCGTCATGGAGTTTGTCGAGGGCAAAGACCTCGACAAATTGATCGCGGCGGGCGAATTGAAGTCCACGGACGCGCTGCGAATGATGCCGAAAATCTGTGAGGCGATCGCCTTCGCGCACCAGCACAAAATCATCCATCGCGATCTCAAGCCGGCGAACATTCTGGTCACGCCGGGTGGTGAGGTGAAGGTGGCCGACTTCGGGCTCGCTCGGATCGACGCTCCGGAAACGGTGGCGCTGACCGGGCCGAAAGCACGGCTTGGGACGCCCGGATACGCCGCGCCGGAAACGGTTGACGGAGGTGAAGCCGATCATCGGGCTGATATTTATGCGTTAGGAATTCTCTTTTACGAAATGCTCGCCTCCAGGCTTCCGTTGGGGTCTTGGACAAAGCTTTCGACATTCGATCTGGCGCTGAGCCCGAGCTTCGACGCGGTGATCGCGAAGGCGATGCTGGAGAATCCGAACGACCGCCACCAGAGCGTCAGGGAATTCTCCCGGAAGCTGCAGGCCGCGTCGAAAGGCAAATTTTCACTACCCTTGAAACTCGTCATCGCGCTGACGAGCGTGACCGCAGTCGTCGCGCTGGCGACGTTTGCTGCCGGAGACTGGTCTGCTGAGCTTGAGCCGCGTCCGAAGCCGCCGGAGACCGGGCCTGACCGGCCGCCTGGTCCAGTTCGCCGCGATCCGTTCGTTCGGGCCATCCAACCGGGCCATCTCGTTGCGATCCCAAGGCCGCGCGGCGAACTTGTCGCGGGGCCAGAAGTAGCCGTGGCACCTGGACAAGTCGCGAACATCCCGCCGGACCTTGGCGAAATCGTGTCGTTCTCCATCGACGGCCTCGCCTACAATGCGATTGCGGTTCGGCCCGATGGAACGGTTCGGGCGTGGGGCAATCCGGAGATTCCGGAGGGTGTGGACGGGGTCGCCAGCGCCTACGCGGGTCTGTTCAAGTCCTACTACCTGTTGTCTGAAGATGGCGTGCTCGAACGATTCGGCGAAGGCATGGGTCGCCTTGAAGAGGTTCGAAGCTTCGATATCGGCCCGAATCTCCCGGCGCTCGCCCTGACTCGCGAAGGAATGCAGTTTCTGGCGCGGACAGGAATGAGCCCGGCGAAGCCTGCGGTCGAGCTGCCGCTGGGTCTGCGATTTGAAGACATCGTCGACATTGCCTTCGACCAGAAGAACTGCGCGCTGCTCGATCGACGCGGCGTGGTCCACTTTGCGCCGGGCCAACCGATCGGAATCACCTTACCGGCTGCTTCAGATTTGCGAGGCGTGGTGGACATTGAGTGCCCGGGTTACAGCCAATATTATCTGCTCTACGAGGACGGCCGTGTCGGCTGTCTTGAAAGCAAGTGGGTCGAGCCAATTTCCGCAAGACTCCGGGAGATCACGGACGCGGTGGCGATTCATGCTCATCCTCGCGAGTCGCTGTCGGTGCGGCATGCGGACGGTTCGTGGTCATTGTTTGCGCGACCCGTGCCGGAGCTGCCGCATTGGATCGAAGAGCTGGAACCGGAGCTTGCGGCGCAGGTTCACGGTGCAATTGACGTTCAGATCGGTTCGACACATGTGTTCGCGTTGATGCCGCTTGAGAGCCCGGATTCGCAGTGACCCGGTCGGCCCCCCCATCCGAACTCCGGCTTACAGCCAGCAGCTGCTGACCACAAACCGGAGACGGCGCTCGTTTCTTTTGGGGGAGACTGGCCTGAACACCCTAACCTATGGGAAGCCAGCCTGCGAAGTTGATACGCCCTCTTGCCGAAGGCGCCCAACCAGCCCCGCAGGCCAGCTTTCTATCCGAATGTTCAAATCAAATAAAAAGGGACGTGAAAACACGGCCCTCCATAGTCCTCAGAAGAATCCGGGGGTGCCGGTAACAGTTGAATCTGATTTTTTTTCGATTTACTTGGAGCTTGCACAGCGCGCTCTCACCAACTCCACCGCCAAAACCGACGTCGACCCTTGCCGGAAGGGAGTTCCCGAGGACGCGGTGGTCCGTGATTCAGCAGGCCACGGGCATCGACCCGGATGAGCGGCGGCGCGGACTTGAGGCTTTCTGCAAAACCTATTGGCTGCCGCTTTACGCTTTCGCTCGGCACCGCGGGCTCGCGCGGCAGGACGCGGAGGACGCGGTTCAAGGACTGATCGCGGAATTGATTCGCCGGGAAGATCTCAACGGGATCGCGCCGAATCGCGGCAAGCTGCGCAAGTTTCTCCGGCAAGCGATGCGGAATTTTTTGAGCAACCAGTGGGATCACGATCAAGCGGAGAAGCGTGGAGGAAAGCTCGAGTTGGTGTCGTTCGAACACGGCCTCGCCGAGGGGCTGCTTACGGAACCGGTCTGTCCGAACTCGACGCCAGAGCAGGCGTTCGATCAGCACTGGTTGCTGGCTTTGTTAGGCGCAGTGATGGAGCAACTCGGCAATCGATACCAAGCCGAACGCAAGTCCGCGCATTTCGAAGCGCTCAAGCCGTTTCTCACGCAGCCGGGCGACGCTGCGGCCTATGCCGAGATCGGCAAGAAGCTCGGCATCAGCCCCGCAGCCGTGAAAGTCGCCGCCTCCCGCCTGCGCAAACGCTACCGCAGTCTAGTTCGCGATGAGATTCGACTGACGCTCGGCGATGGCGAAAATGTCGAAGCAGAGATCGAAAAACTCATCGCAGCACCGGGAGGCTGAAGGCTGGTCCAATATTGAAACCACCGGCGGCGTCCTGCTTGAGGAAGATTCCGACGACTGAACGACTTCCCTTTTCGAAAAAACCCGCTAAGAGTCTCTCCCATGACCACGCCGAACTGCGATTCCGGGGGACACTGGAGGCACGCATTCACAAATTTCAATCCACGCGTTCGCGAAGGACTGACTGTTTCGAGTCGACGCGGGATGCTCAAGGCGAGCATGGCCGGTTTAGCCGGACTGAGCTTGCCGGGACTGCTCAAAGCGCGTTCCGGATCACCGATTTCTAACGGCAAAAGCGTGATCCTGCTCTGGATGTGCGGAGGGCCGAGCCACATCGACACTTGGGATCCTAAGCCTGACTTGCCCGCGCCGCATCGAGGGCCGTTTACGTCGATCCCAACCAAATTGCCGGGCGTCCACATCAGCGAGCATTTTCCGAAGCAAGCAGCGATGATGGACAAGCTCACGATCATCCGATCGATGGTTTGTCGCGGCAGCAGCCACCAGCCGAACCAAGTGATGCAGACCGGGAATCTCGGTGCTGCGCCGCGGTCGAACAAGGAAGGAAAACTCTACCCAGCGATCGGCTCAATCGTCGCGAAGCACCACGGGCCGAACGATCCCGCGATGCCTCCGTACGTCGCGCTGAACGTTCAGGACAAAACCCACATCGCGTGGGGTGGCTGGCTCGGCAAAAGCTACGATCCGTTCATCGGCGACAACGCGGCGTCGGCCTTCAAGTTGCCGAGCGGGCTTAGCATGGGGAGGCTCGAAACGCGCCAGAGTTTGCAGCAGCAGATGGACGGATTGCGCTCGGGTTTGGATCTGAGCGGCGAGATGTCTGGTTATGATCATTTTCAACAGAAGGCTTTCGATTTGATCGCGGGTTCCGAAGCGCAATCGGCTTTCGACGTGACGAAGGAAGCGCCGAAGACGATCGAGCGCTACGGCGAGCACGATTGGGCGCGTCAGGCGCTTCTCGCGCGGCGTTTGGTCGAGCGCGGAGTCAGTTTTGTAACGATCGACCTCAGCAACCACCGAGCTTCGGGAACCTGGGACAACCACGGGATTCCAGGCGGCGTTTACGGCGGAATTTCGAAGGGTTTGAAGCCGCTGATGCCGGTTTTCGACGGAC
>JBLHKS010000143.1:0-18169 GCA_047620505.1 Verrucomicrobiales bacterium
CTGATCCGAAACGGCGTGAAATCGAAGCGCATCCTGGAGGAAACCTGGGACCAGTGGTTTCCGCTCGCCGCCGGTGTCGTCGGCTACCTGCCAAGCCCGACCGGTGATCGAATTGCGATTCTGTTAGTGACTGCCGAGCGTGGTTACGAAGGCGCTCCCCACACTCGAGAGCTTCGGCTGGTTGGATCGCGGATCGGGCCCAAATTCTGAGCGATGACCGAGCTGACCTGTCGGGTTACCCCAAATGCGAAGCGAAGCGAGATTTTGCATTGGGAGAGCGACGAGCACGGGCGTCAGGTCCTTCGAATCAAGCTCAACGCGCCGCCGGTTGACGGGAAAGCCAACCAGCAGCTGCTGAAGTTTCTTGGCAAGACCCTCGGAGTGCCGAAGACGCGCCTGACGATCATTCGAGGCGAGAAGAGCCGCCTGAAGACGATAGCGATCGTCGGGATGAGCTCCGAAGAACTCAGCGCGAAGATCGATCAACTGAACTAAGCTTTGCCCGCGAGCTTCAGCTCGAGATCTGCCCAATAATCCTCGCCAGCGATGTAGCCGACGCAGTTCGTCGAGCCACAGCGACAGGGGTGATCTTCGTAGTTTTCGAGATCGAAGCCGTAATTGAAAGACAACTCTTCGCCGTCCGCGATATCGCGAATGCACCAGATCCAGATTCGGCCGCGCGTGATGTAGGCCTCGCAATTTGGATCGCAGCTGTGGTTGATCAGGCGCGCGATGTTCCAGTCAAAGTGGCCATCAACGTCGTATTTCTTGTTCAGCGTAAAAAGATAAACGCCGCCATCGCCCGTCTTTTTTGAGTCTTCGAGTTGTTTCCAACCGCGCCGGTCAGACTCCGCCTTGGTAATTTTCTCGCCAAGGTACTCGATGATCTGCGTTTCATTCGGCAGGAATTCGGTGGCGAAAACTCCTGAGCCATGAATGTCCGATGTCCGCACCTCGCAAAGCACAGGGTGAGGTTTCGGCTGAATAAATTTACCCTTGTTCAGTCCTTCTGGAATTTCAGTCTGAACCAGTTTTTTCTTTTGAGGCTTCGTTTTGGGCATGGCGGCAAAATCGATCAGTCTTTCTTCCAAGCGGCGCTGACGCGTGCGAATCTGGCTCCGTCGGCCTCTAACCAGCCGTTTGGATTGAAAACCAGGCCAGCGAGCGCGTCCGGGTTTTCTGGCGCAAAGTCCGGGTGTGCGAGCCGGATTTGAATCTCGCCATTCGGCAGAATCTCGACGTGTTGCTCCGCATCGGAATCGACTTGGTTGTCGTAGCTGAAAAAGTAAACGCCATCCAGCTTCTCCGGATCGGTAGGTTCGTTTGGGGTCAATGTCAGGACGATTTCGGTCGAGCTGGATTTTTCAACGGCAGCTGTCCAGCCATCCAGATCGCCAGGCAGCGAAGCGCGCTCGGCCTCGAATTGATCTCGAAAAGCGGGATCGAAATCCGGTTCAGCGGCGTCGGAAACCGGCAACGTCAGCTCAAAATCGCCGAATCCGGGATGGCAGGATCGAGCACAGGCCATCCAGGCACCCTTGGCATTGAGGTCGACCTTCGAGCCAGCTTCAAGATCCGCCGGTGGCGAAATTTCGACCATAAGCAGAACTTCCCGTTCGTAACCCCAAGCCGTTAGCGAAGACATCGGCACCGTTTCGGGAGGTGGCCACTGAATCTCGCCCGCCTCAAACCCAGCCGGCAAAGTCCACTCAAGCCGGGTAGCCACGCCGACGATCCCCGGTGATTTCCAATACGTGTGCCACTCGGGCGCGTGCGCGATTCGCAAGGCGATGGAAAAAGGTTTGCCGGGTTGAATCGACCGCACTTCTGAGACGAGTCCGATTTCGATCTGCCCGCCACGAGTGTCGATCTCGGCCCAGCAGCTGCTGGCGAGAGTCAGCAGCACGAGCGGGATTCTGGCGAAGTTCGTTTTCAAGGGCACGGAAGTTTTGACGGGCGCGACAAAAACGCAACTCAAACGGATTGGAAGCCCGAAATCCCAATTTCGAGTTTTGGTTTGCGAGTTTCGGATTTAGGAACCTCCGTGCCCACCCAAAAACCGAAGCGACGAATTGCGCTGATCTGCTTTCTGGCCGTCTTACCACTTTTCGGATGGATTGCGTATTTAGGTTATCATCAATCGCTGCCGACCGAGGCCGCTTGCGCCGTGAGGCTCGTCGGCGACCGCTTCGAAATGCTGGACGCGAAGCCATTTGAGCTCGTCTTCAATTTGAATGCGAATGAACAAGTTCGGACGGCGAGCAAATTTGATTATTTTTCGCAAACCCACCGGGCGGCCTTCGAATTGCCGTCGGATCTGATTCCGCTAGTCGTCGAAAACCGCGAGTGGGATTTGAAGCCGCGCGGAGTTTGGCTTCAGCTTTTGTCTGATCAGAAACGGCAGCTCCCTTATCTATGCGAGTCGCTTCCTTGACGGCGCTGCTGAGCTGCATTCCAGCCTTGCGTTCCGGCGCGAAGACCACACCTTTGGCGTCCTGAAAAACCGGCCTTTGGCCACCTTGTCATGACCGCTAACGAGATTCGTCAGTCCTTCCTCGATTTTTTCCGCGAAAAGCAGCACACGATCGTGCCGTCGGCTTCCTTGATGCCGACGTCTCCGAATTTGTTGTTCACGAACGCCGGGATGAACCAATTTGTTCCCTTCTTTCTAGGAACCGAAAACGCGACCTACGATCCTCCGCGTGCCGCCGATACTCAGAAATGCATCCGCGCTGGCGGCAAGCACAACGACCTCGAGGACGTCGGCTACGACACGTACCACCACACGTTTTTCGAGATGCTCGGAAACTGGAGCTTCGGAAATTATTTCAAGAAGGAGGCGATCGAGTGGTCTTGGGAGCTGATTGTCGAGCGCTGGGGATTTCCGCCTGAGCGGCTTTACGCGACTGTCTATCGGCCAGAGGAAGGCGATCCGGCTGACTTCGATCAAGAGGCTTGGGATTTGTGGGCTGAGCTTTTTAAGAAGGCTGGATTGGATCCGAAAGTTCAGATTGTCGACGGAAACGCGAAGGACAATTTCTGGGCAATGGGCGAGACTGGACCATGCGGACCTTGCTCCGAGTTGCACGTCGATCTGACGCCTGACGGAGACACAAAAGGCAGTCTCGTGAACGGCGACGACTCGCGTTGCATAGAAATCTGGAACCTGGTTTTCATCCAGTTCAACTGCGATGAGGACGGGAGTTACCGGTCGTTGCCGGCGCAACACGTCGATACCGGGATGGGCTTCGAGCGCGCTTGCTCGATCATGCAGTGCACGGACGGCTTTAAGGATTTTTCGAAGTTGGCCTCAAACTATGACACGGATGTTTTCGCGCCGATTTTTGAGAAGCTAAGCGAAATCACCGGCAAAAAATACACGAGGACGGTTCCCGTTTCGCGCGAGGGCTTGAGCGAGCAAGAGCAGATCGACGTGGCGTTCCGCGTGATCGGCGATCACATCCGGACGGTGAGTTTTTCGATCGCGGACGGGATTCTGCCCGGAAACAAGGGGCGAAATTCGACGATTCGCGCGATTCTTCGGCGTGCGGTTCGATTCGGCCGCGAGTTGGGACTCGCTGGAAACCGGCCATTTCTACACGAGCTCGTTCCGGTTCTGGTCGAGCAATTCGGGCATGCGTTTCCGGAATTAAAAGAGCGGCAGGCCCGCGTAACCGGAGTCATCACCGGAGAGGAGGAGCAATTTAACAAGACTCTCGACCGAGGATTGAAAATGTTCGACGACGCGGTTGAGGCTTTGTCAGGCTCCAAAAAGTTTCCGGCACCGACGGTCGTTAAGCTCTGGGAGACGTTTGGTTTCCCGCTCGAACTGACCGACGTGATGCTTCAGGAAAAGGGGCTCGCAACCGACGCAGACGAGTTGGAAAAGCTCATCGCCGAGCACAAAAAGACCGGCGAAGAAGGGCAGGGCACGACGGTGATCAGCGCCGTTGACATCGACACGGAGGCGAAGTCTGAGTTCACAGGTTTCGAAGAAGACGAGACTAATGCAAAGCTGATCGAGATGCTTCAGATCGATGGTCGCGTCATAGCGGTTGTCGATAAAAGTCCGCTCTATGTGGAAAAAGGCGGTCAGGTCGGGGACACCGGGACGGCGACGTTTGGCGATGAGACCATCGAAATCGAATCCAGTTTCAGCGTGGGCGACGCGCTTTGCTTGCAGTTGGCGGCTAAGCCAGAATCCAGCGACCGAGATTTGACGATTCGCCTGAATCAGGATCGCAGACGCGATATCGAAAAGCATCACACGGCCACGCACATCATGCATTGGGCTTTGCACGAAGCGGTAGACCCGGAGGCGGTTCAGCAGGGCTCGCTGGTGACGACGGATCGCTTGCGGTTCGACTTTAATTCCAAGGCGCTCGACGCTGAGCAACTGCTGGCGGTGGAGAAACTCGTGAACGAGAGAATTGTCGCGGATGAGCAGGTTTCCTGGCAGGAAGTTCCGCACGCCGATATCAAGGAGCGCGAGGACATCATGCAGTTCTTCGGCGACAAATATGGGGAGCTTGTCAGGGTCGTTCAGATCGGCGGCGAGAAGCATGGGTTAGACGGATATTCGATGGAATTGTGCGGCGGAACTCACGTTCGGCAGACGGGCGAAATCGGTTTGTGCGCGATCAAATCTGAAGGTGCGATTGCAGCTGGGATTCGCCGGATTGAGGCGGTTTGCGGCGAGCATGCTCGTCAATATCTGAAGGAAACCGCAGACGCGTTGGTGGCCGAAGCGAAGGATTTTCAAAAACAGGGCAAGGTTCTAGCTGCTGAGTTGGAAGCCGAAGAGAAGCTGCTTTCAAGCCGCGTAGAAGCGCCAAATCTGGACGAAACGACGGCTGCGGACATGCCCGAAGTCAGTTTGGCGTTGGCGAAACTGCGTGAGCAACGCGATTCGCTCAAGGAATTGACGGTCGAATTCAAGAAGCAGATTAGAAAGCGCCAGTCGAAGGAACAGGCAGCAGCTGCTGACGAGGTTCTCGGCGATTGGGTCACTGCAGCGAATGAGGCGAATCCTGACATGCCCACAATTGTCGAGTCGCTCGAAGGCGATGGCGGGTTGCTTCAAGAGGCCTTGAACGGCTTGAAAAAGCGGCAATTCAAGGGCGTGGGCGTGATCGCGGTGAACGACGAGGATGCCGGGAAGGTCCACATCGGTATCGCGGTCGACAAATCGTTGACGGATAAATTCAAAGCAGGGGACCTGCTCAAGGAACTGGCCCCGATCGTAGACGGCCGTGGCGGTGGGAAGCCGGAAATGGCGCGTGGTGCCGGATCGAATTCCGCGCGTCTCGGCGAAATGCTAGAAGCAGCTCGTGAGCGTCTGAAGTTGTAGTTCGGTTAGACGATCTACTTAGCCTCCTTGGACTTCCTGTTCTTCTTGGGTATTTCCTTTAGTTCCGTAACAAGGTTTATCTGGCGACCTGTCTTCTATCGTGATCCCGAGGATTTTGAGTTGACCGTCAGGGGCCAAATTATACTCATATTCTTTCCGGGGTCGCTATTTCGACGGATTCGAGCAGGTCGGCTTCGGCGCACCATGCTCGTCTGCATGTTCGATTGTGAATACGTGCGAGAATAGCGTAGCGATCCACTGCCGTCCACGTTCAGTTGCTTCAAGATACGTGATCGCGTCTTTAATATAAGGGTAGACCATTCCCCAGAAGAAATTTCCGTAGTTCTCGCGCATTTGTCCAGGATTGGTATAACCAAGCTTTTCGTTCATGCCGAGTTGTTCGAATTCGTAGTAGAGGGCCGGGATTTTTCGCAAATATCCGGGATCTCCCAACTGGCCAATCAGGTCGGCGGCTCTGACCAGATCGGGTAGTTCTTTGAAGGAAGTTTTCGTTTCCGATTTTGTTGGTGGGAATCGAGTGTACTCGATAAATTCGGCCATCCGTTCGGCTGAGATATCGAGCAACGAATTGTTTCCAAAACGTTCGCAAACAAAGACCTTGCCGCGATCAACGTGGTGCGGCGTCAGCATTGCGTCTGTCGTGTCGGGCCCAAGGGTAATTTTTGGCTCGCCGACCTGAGTTACGAATTCATTTTCTTCATCGTCGGAGCAGACGCCACGGACGTAGCCGATGTCATGGCAGAGTGTCGCAACCGTAAATTCGACCCAATCTTTCGGAGTGAGACCGCTGTCGCTGATCTGTTTTCCAGTCAGGATTTCCTGGCCGGCGATCGTTACCATCATGGTGTGATCCACATTGTGATACAGCATGTCGGAACTGCCGATCCGATCAAGGGCCATACGGGCGGACCAGTTGATGAATCCCTTGTATGCAGAGCCCAGTTGACCGAATGATCGCTCAAATCGGTTTTCCAGATCATCAGCAAAACGCTCGATGGTGTAGGTTTGATACTGCGACATTCTGTGTGAATTCGCCGACAATCGCGGAGAGTCAAACGGCTTTTTCTGGATTGGCCCTACTATTTTAACGATCGAAAGTCTCCGTCGCGAGCGGTCACGCCGAGCGCGTCAAAGCGTTCAAGAATCGGAAGCAGAATTCGTCTTGAGGTTTCGGTCACTTTTCGTAAATCACTCGCCGTTGCCCGACCATTTGCGTGGAGGAATTCGACGATTTTTGACTTTATCTGATCATAGCCGCCAGCCG
This sequence comes from Verrucomicrobiales bacterium, assembly GCA_047620505.1. Classification (GTDB taxonomy): domain Bacteria; phylum Verrucomicrobiota; class Verrucomicrobiia; order Verrucomicrobiales; family DEV007; genus JBLHKS01. The sequence goes on from JBLHKS010000143.1 coordinate 6,636, forward strand.
TGATTACTGTCTTCGGATTCAGTTCAACGACCTCGCCAATTTGAATCAAAAAGCGCAACGCCTTCTCGTCTGTCGCATCGATGGCGACTTCGCCTTTGTTCGGTGGGGCGATTGGATCTTCGGCGAGCAGCTTGCGAATCCGCTCAGCAGCTGCTGTCAGTTCCGGCGGCAAGCGGGGTGTGTGATCGCGTCGCCGAATGATCGGGCCTGCCTTGATGAACTCGCCCGCAAGCAGGCCTTCCATCAGCACTCCAAACAAATCCGAGGTTGGCAATTCCCCTTCGACTTTCGCCTTCAAATCACGAAGTGGGAGGCCCACCTGATCGGGCTCGGCTTTGTGGAAAGCGGCAATCATTTCTGCAGCCGTTCCCGAAACCCGCTTCCACCAATCCTGGTCGAACAGCCAAGAGCCGCTTTGCGCGAGTACGCCGCGATCGACCAATTCGGCCGCTTTCTCTGCGATTTCCTCACGGCTGAACCGAGATCTCGCCAGCAAAGCGGCTGCAGGCGCGGCTTTGTCTCGAACGACCTGCGAGGTGATCAGAACTTCGAGATCATCTGGATTTTCGGCGCGGGCTTTCAGGAAATCCGCCTGCCAGGGTTTGCGGAACATTCGGCGATTCGCGTCTTCATCGAGAACGAGCCCGCCAGCGAGCGTGACTCCGGCCGATGCATCTCGAAGCACAAATCGATCGCCGACAAAAACATAAACTGGATCTTTGAATCGGAGTTCGGCAATCGCGGTTTGACCAGGTTCGAGCACGCGGGTTCCCAGCAGATGAAGTCGCGCTGGATAGCTTGCGCTACCGTAATGAAATAAGACTTCGCGGCCGGTTCGGACGGGCCGGAGAGATTTTTTCTGGCCCCGAACTTCGCGGTCGCATTTTTCGATTCGAATATCGAGCGTCCGGGTTGCCTCGCCTAACGCAGGATCAGTTAGGACATTTCCACGGGCGATCCCTTCGACGCCGCGAGCCGCCAGGCTGATTCCGGTCATGTTCAGCGCGGTCCGCGTTCCGGGCGCAGCGGTGTCCTGGTTGGCTTGATGCGATTGGACGTTTCGGATGTGAGCTTTGAGCCCGCCGGGTTGCACAATCAGATCGTCTCCAGCCGCAATTTCACCGTCGATCAGCGTGCCCGTCACGACTGTGCCGACGCCTTTGATCGAAAAGGCCCGATCAACCGGAAGCCGCGGTTTTCCGCAGTTTCGAACTGGCGACGACTCCGTCAGCATCTGGGAAATTTTCGCTCTCAACTCATCGATCCCGGATCCGGTCTCCGAAGAGGTTGGGACGACTTCGATGTCCTTCCAATCGCCTTCGCCGATGTTTTCTCGGATGTCTTCAAGCACCAATTCAAGGTCATCCGGGTCTTCGATTAAATCTGCCTTTGTCAGGGCGACAATCGCGTTCCTGACACCGAGATAATTGAGGATTTGATAGTGCTCTTCGGTTTGCGGCATCCAACCGTCGTCAGCAGCGACAACGAACAGAGCTAAGTCAATCGAGCCGACTCCAGCGACCATGTTTTTCACGAAATCGGAATGACCAGGGACGTCGACTACGCCAACAATCAGCTCATCGCCGGAGTCGTCGCTGGCGGGGAGACTGAGGTTTGCGAATCCCAGTTCGATCGTCATTCCTCGCGCCTTTTCTTCTGGTAGGCGATCCGGATCAGTCCCGGTCAACGCTTTGACGAGGGAACTTTTCCCGTGATCGATGTGGCCGGCGGTTCCGAGGATGAAATGGCGATCGGGCATGTCGTTAGTCAGCAGGTTACGAATTTCGGAGGCGTTTCCGCAGCCAGGTCGAAAGAAAATCGCCAGCGAGGATCACGGAGGACCCGAGCATAATGTAAAAGAACATTTCGTCCCAGAAAAAGCCTTTCGAGAGAGCGATGAGATGGCCGAGAGTCAGCAGGCCGAGCATGCCGAGCACCGCTGCATCTTTCGTGCAGGTTTCCCATCGGTAGAAAAAATAGATGAGGAAACGGTTGAACAAAGCGGGTAGCAAAACGGTAAAGAAAACCTTCATTCGCCCGGATCCGGCGGCGGCTTGAAACTCAGCAGCTGCTGGATCTGCGTTCTCGACGACTTCGCCCCAGAGCCGGCCCAGAATTCCGAAATTGTGGATGGCCAAGGCTAAAACCAACGGCCAGGCGTTCAGGCCGAGGAGCGAAATCAGGAGGAAGGCGAGAATGTATTCGGGCACCGCGCGGGCGAGGACGAAGAGGAATCGAGTTCCTCCACTGGCTGCTCTCCACATGGGTTTTGACCAAGCCGCTAGCCGTCCTTGCCGAACGCCAAGAGGCTCCGGGCACCCCAGTTTTCGGCTGGCGATGGGTAGAAATGGTAGGGTCGCGGCGGCTGCAAAAATGATGGCGGCGCAGGCGATTCCCAGAGTCATGAGCAGCGCGGTGAGCCCTCCCTCGGCCAGCAACCGCCAAGCCCATGGAAAGAAGTCGAGCCAGTCGCCGGACTCGCGAACTGGGGACGGAACGAGGTCGCTGGCGAAGTTTTTGAAGTTGATCCATCGGCGCTCAGCGGACAGCCGACCAAGAAGATTCCCGCCGCCGAGCCAAGCCCAAGCGGTTAGTCCAGCCAGGACCGCGCAACTCCACCTGATCAACCAACTCTTCGGTCGCTGACGCCGGAGTTGGGACACGCGACGTTCTCGCTCAGTTTTCTGGTCAGTCGTCGTCATGCTAAGTAGGATGAAGGCGTTTGCGAATTGCCGCTCCCCACAAGTCGACGATGACGATCATCGCGAGCAGGAGATAAAAGTAAGTCCAGACCTCGCGGTAGTGAAATTCCTCGTGCGAAAGCTGGATGTAGAGCCCAATCGTTTCGATGCCAACGAAGCCGAGCACCGCCGACGCGCGCAGGGCGCATTCGAATCGGTAGAAGCTGTAGGTGATCAAATTGGGAAGCGCGCGCGGAAGAATTCCGACGAGGAAAGTCTGGACCGAGCCATGGCCGATCGATTTCAATGCTGACGCTGCGTCGCGATCTTCTTCATCGACTAACTCGGAGAAAACTTTGCCCAGCGTCCCCGCAAACGGAATCGCCAGCGCGACCATCCCCGCAAGCTGAGAAACGCCTAACGCTGATAAAATCAGGAGCGCCCAGATTAATTCGTGAATCGAGCGCGCGAAGCTCATTGTAAATCGGCAGACGATAAAAACCGAGCGTAGAACGAATTTCAGCTTTCGCCCACAGGGTTCCGGCCACCAGGCCGAGGATCCGAAGAATCCTAAAATCAGAGCGGCGGGAATGGCCATGCTCATCGCTCCGGCGGCAAACCGCAGGGTGAGCAGAAGGCCCTTTCCTCCTTTGATCCATAGCGGATCGGCGGAATCCGGGACCGAAGAATCTTCGTAGTCGAAAGCCGGGCTGCCAGCAGCTGCTAGGAATTTCCCTGTTCGATTCCAGTGTTCGGAAGTCGGAGGAACCAGCCCCGCCGGTGTCAATCCGAGTCCCCACGCGCTAACGAAAAAGACAAGCAACAATCCCAGAATGACCCAACGACGCGAGCCGAATTTCATAGGTCGAAGAGGGTTTTCGTCAGGCTCTCATCGAGCGAATCTGGTTTCCCGTCGAAGACCACTTTTCCGGCGCGCAATCCGATCAGACGCGGAAAAAACTCGCGCGCCAGATCGAGATTGTGAAGGCTGACGCACAAGCTGAATCCGTGCTCCTTTGACAGCTCACTAAGCAGCCTGACCGTGTCCCTGGCACGGGCGGGATCAACGCTTGAAACCGGTTCGTCCGCCAGCAACGCGGCCGGCTTCTGAAACAACGCGCGCGCGATCGCAACCCGCTGTTGCTGACCTCCCGAGAGCTTGTCTGTTCGGCTGTAGAGCTTTTCCTCGATGCCGACACGCTCAAGAATTTCGTGAATTTCAAGGACGTCAAGCTTCGCTGGAAAGAGCAGGTCGCGCAGAGACCTCAGCAACCCCCGAGCGCCGCCTTTGCCGAGGATCACGTTCTGAAGCACGCTCAAATTCGGCACCAGGCCGAGGTGCTGCGGAATGAACGCGATCTTCGTTCGGAGCTGACGAAGTGCTCGCGCGCCCAGAGTAGAAACGTCGTTTCCAAGGATGGAAACTCCGCCCTGACTCGGGGCGCGAATCGAGTTGAGCACTCGCAGCAACGTTGTTTTGCCCGCGCCACTTGAGCCGATGAGCGCAACGCGTTCGGTCGCGCCGATTCGAAGCGTTACGTCATCGACAGCGACCAAATCGCCAAACTGACACGTCACCGCATCAAGGCTGAACGCGGTCGCTTTCATTCTGCGCGACGGCTATTCTTTGATCAGGCCGACTTGGACCGCGACGTCGCGAATCCCATCGAAATCCGGGCTCTTGGCTGGAATGATGGCTTCGCGATTGATTGCGTTGAGCGCATCCGATCCAGCTGGTGCCTCGATCAGCGCCTTCTGAACTTTCTCGAAAAAGTCAGCGCCAAAATCGGTTTTCGCATCGGGGTGAATCGTGAAGTTGTAGTCGGCGTAGTACGGAGTGGTCCAGATGATCCGGGTGTTTTCACGAATGTGCTGATCACTTTCGACTAACGAATCGTAAGTCTTGTAGTTTAGCGCCCCTGTCTCGTAAGTTCCATCAGCGACAGCGTTGGCCGTGGCCACGTGACCGCCGCTCATCTGGAAACTCGGCTTAGTTTTGAACCAGTCTTCAGCCGCCTTCTCAGTGTTTTGAAGGATGAAGAATTCCGGCATTAACCGGCCTGAAGTCGAGCCTGGTGAACCAAAAGTGAAGGTTCGCTCACGGATTGCAGCCGGAAAAACGGCCGAAGTTTCCAGTCCGGTCTTCACATTCGCAATGAAGTAAGACTTGTACTGCGGATCCGCCTTTCCTTGGGCGATCGCTTCTGCGCCGTCGACCGCCATTCGGGCCTGGACGCCGGAGAGACCTCCGAACCAGACGAGATGAACCTCGCCGTTCCGGAATTTCGTCACCGCATCGGCGTAGTCTTTGGAAAACTGAAACTCGGTTTTCACGCCGAGTTTTTCGGCGAGATATTCCGCGAGTTTTCCAAACTTCGCCTGTTGATCGGTGATTTTCTCGTCCGGGATGGCGGACAATACGAAGACCGAATTTGGGTTTCCAGCTGCCGACGGTTTGTCGTCGCCGCAGCTGGCGAGAACCATCGTAATTACCGTTGCCAGACCGACACGAACAAATAATTTTGTCAGCATCGCGGCAACCCTTCTTTTGAGTTAGGTTGAACGATCATTGATCTATTTTCGGTTTGTCGAAACCGAGGCCGAGACCTTTCAGGCAGATTCGAAAATCGCCAAGAGATTTTTTGCGATCGCATCGTCCTGCTCTGGAAAGACTGTGCGCAGATCGATCTTAAAGCTGTCGTCCGCGACGTAACCGATCACAGCTGGCTCGCCAGCCAGCAGCTGCTGGGCGAGCTTTTTGAGGCTCATGTTCTTGGGACGGAAATCGAGAGTGACCGAGGGGATCTCCGCCTTTGGCATCGTCCCGCCGCCGCAGCGCGAAATTCCTTCGCCGATCGTGACTGGCGCATCGGTTCCGAGACTAGCGATGATCTTCTCGGCGCGAGGGCGGAGGTCATCTGGTTTGAGCGAGAGCATCCTGGCGAGCGGCAGCTCCGGAGTCGAGCCGCCAGTCTGATTGAGATACTCGGACACGACCGCCTGGAGGCCTGTCAGGATTAATTTGTCGCAGCGCAGCGCGCGGAAAAATGGCTCCTTCTTCAGGCCTGCAACGAGGTCAGCCCGGCCCGCGATGATTCCCGCTTGAGGGCCGCCGAAGAGCTTGTCGCCGCTGACGCAAACCAGATCGACACCGCGCTTCAGGACCTCAGCCGCGGTTGGTTCGTGCGGAATCGGAGCGAGCGTGTCGGTCTGGATCATCGCGCCGCTGCCGAGGTCTTCCACCACAGGTAAGCCGTGTTTCTTGCCGAGCTCGACCAGCTCCTCGGTTGTTGGCTCGCCGATGAAGCCGTCCATCCAGAAATTCGATCGATGCACTTTTAAGAGCATTCCGGTTTTCGGCCCGATCGCGTTTTCGTAGTCAGCGAGCGAAGTTTTGTTCGTCGCGCCGACCTCGCGAAGCTTCGCGCCGCTTGCCTCCATGATTTCCGGCACTCGGAAACCGCCGCCGATCTCAACCAACTCGCCTCGCGAAATCACGACTTCGTTTCGCTCGCCATTCGCGAGATGTTTCAGTGTCAGGATCAACGCGGACGCGCAGTTGTTGACGACCGTGGCCGCCTCGGCCTCACAGAGCAGAGCTAAGCCGCGTTCCAGGTAGCCGCCGCGTTTGCCGCGCTCGCCGGTGTCGAGATCCATCTCGATATTGTTGTAGCCGACTGCGACGTCTCGAATCGCGTCCGCAGCCGCGTGACTCAGCGGAGATCGACCAAGATTCGTGTGGATGATCACGCCAGTTCCGTTGATGACCGGATGAATTCGGGACCGATGCAGCGAAACCAGATTGCTGTGAATTTCAGCGACGATCGAATCGAATTCGCCGACTTCCGACTGTCCGTTTCTGACCCGATCGCGAAGAGAGTCGAATTCGCTGCGGACCATTTCCGCCATCAACGGCCTTGGCATCTGTTGGAGCGTTTCGCTCGCGTCGAGCGCGTGCAGGACCTTCTCGACTGCCGGAATTTGACTGAGTGGATTGCCGCCTTTGGACATCGGGGAAAATTACCCCGATCTCCGTAAAGGCAATCAGTCAGGAAGAATCGCGCGGATTTGCCGTCACTTTTGACGGTAAAACCAGACGAAGCCGGTCGTCTCAGAACCGCCAGCCGCTGTCTCCACCGTGACCTGGTCTCCGACGAGAAGATCGAGTTTGCCATCGCCATCGACATCCGCGGCAAAAACTCGGGTCGAACTCGCGGCTCCCTTCAAAGCGGAGAGCTTCACGGCCTCTCCCCAAGCGTCGCCCGAGCCGGCTTCGATAATCGTTTTGAAGGCCGCTACAGAGCCCTCGCCAAGATTCTCGGCCCAGTGAACTCCGCCCTCACTCGAACCACTGAGGATGTCGAGATCGCCGTCCCCATCCCAATCGACAAGGGCCGGATCGCTGTGGGCTCCAGGAACTTTGAGCGCTTCGCCGTCGTTCGCGTCGAGGAACTTGGGAACCGGATCGAATTTGCCTTTCCCTTCACCTGAGAAAACGCAGAAAGTGCCCTCGAAATTCCCCACGACGAGATCGAGGTCGCCGTCGCCATCCCAGTCAACTGCGGTAGGGCGCGTGCAGATTTTTTTAGGGATTTCCGTGTCGTTGTCGGCCGGGATGACCAGCGGTTTCCCGTCAACACCGTTCAATTCTGCTGCTGCGGCAAACTTGCCGTCGGCACTTCCGTAAAGCACCTGGAACACCCCAGCCATTCCGTCCTCGTGACCTCTTCTCGAGTAGGAACCGGAAAGAATATCGCCCTGGCCATCTTCATTAAGATCCACAAACTGTGGAGTCGAACTCGTGCATCACCAAACGCCTGGGACCTGGGCGACTTCTCCATCTGCTTCGAGCCATTTGCCCTCGGCGAACTTCAGATCGCCAAGGTGTTCGTAGACCATGATTTTGCCCTCAATGAACTGACCGACGAGCAGCTCGGGCTTGCCATCTCCATCGATGTCTGCCCAGCTGGGGGCCGCATAACCGGGACTCTCGGCAGCGATGGGTTCGCCAGCCGCCCTCAGGAGAACCGGCTTTTCGAATTCCGCTGCCTCGCTCGAAGCGATCGCTACGAGGCAGACAAGTAAACACGTTGTTTTCATTCTGATCATTTTACCGAAGAAAGCCGAAAATCAAAAGATCAACTCACAGAAATTAGAGTCCCGGATTCGTCGCTCGGTAAGATTTTTCCGATCACTGATCGGCTCAGAGTCTTCTCTGATTCGAAAATACCAAGCACCTCGTCGAGGTTTTCCGGCGGCACGCAGCAGAGCAATCCGCCGCTGGTTTGTGCGTCTGCGAGGAGGAATTTCATCGCATCGCTCACGCCGGCACCCCATTTCAGGAATGGCTCGACGGTCTCGAGATTTCCCTTCGTTCCGCCAGGGACGCACTCTTCTTCTTCGATCAAGCGGATGATTTCGGGATCGATCGTCGGGATGTCGTTTGCCGTTAGCTCTGCGGTTACGCCGCTTGATTCGCAGAGAGATTTTAGATGACCGAGAAGGCCGAATCCGGTCACGTCCGTCGCGCATTTCACGAGACTTTTGTCAGCCAGAATCGCGCCGACGGTGTTCAGCGTGCTCATCAGCTCGACGCCGCGATTGACCAAATCGTCGCCCGCCAAGCCTCGCTTGATCGCGGTCGTCAAGATTCCAGTTCCAAGCGGTTTGGTCAGGACCAGCACGTCACCCGGCTTAGCCGCTGCGTTCGTGATCATGCGATCTGGATGAACGATCCCGGTGCACGACAGGCCGTAAATCGGCTCCGGATTTTTGATCGAGTGCCCGCCTGCGAGCGCACAATGTGCCTCCTTCGCCTTCTCGGCACCGCCCTTCAAAATCAGGTTGATGGTTTCGTTATCAACTTCGTCAACAGGCATCCCGCAGATCGCCAGAGCCGTCAGCGGACGACCGCCCATCGCGTAAACATCGGATAACGAATTGGCCGCCGCGATCTGGCCGTAGGTGAACGGATCGTCGACGATTGGGGTGAAAAAATCGACGGTCTGCACCAGAGCGCGCTCGTCGTCGAGACGATAGATCGCCGCATCGTCGGAAGTTGCGCTGCCGACGAGGAGATTCGGATCTTCAAATTGAGGTAACCCCCGCAGAACCTGCGAGAGCGCCGTTTGGCTTAGCTTAGACGCTCATCCTGCGCAGGAGGAGAGCGAAGTGAGCTTGAGCTTGTCGTCGGCTTTAACGGAATCGGGTGTGGACATGATTTTCGTGAGTAAGGTGGGATCTTTGACGCCACTCAGCCGTAGTCCAAACAAAATTTCATGAGAGTCAGTTTCCACGTTCCGGAAAGCCGGGTGAAGCGAACCGGCAATCGCTGCACCGCGGCCCAGTGGGCGGAGATTCTCACTTCGCTTGGGCATGAGGTCGTCGAGGCGTCGGCGGATGCTGTGGACGTGCTGATCGCGCTTCACGCGGGCTTCAGCCACGACGCGATTCGGCAGTTTCGCCGATCTCAACCCGCTGGGAAACTGATCGTCGCGCTGACCGGCTCCGACATTTATCCGGCTCCCGATGAGAGAGTGTTAGGCTCGATTGAGTTGGCCGATAGGGTCGTGATTCTTCAGCCCAAAGCGCGTGATCAGATCCCGGAACGGTTTCGCGAGAAGGTTCGAGTCATCATTCAATCGGCCCAGCAGCTGCTGAGCGCCGAGCGCCTGATTCCGAGCGAATCCACCTTTGATGTGTGCGTTGTCGGCCACTTCCGAGATGTGAAGGATCCGCTTCGCGCCGCTGCGGCCTCGCGGTTGCTGTCGGAGGATTCGACGATCCAGATTCGTCATGCTGGCGGGATCCTCGAGCCGAAATATCACGAACTCGTCGAGCGGGAGGCGGAGACGAATCGGCGGTTTCAGTGGCTCGGCGAGTTGGATGAAAACGCGGTCGCGGATCTGATCGCGTCGAGCCGCCTTATGGTGATTTCGTCGGAATTCGAAGGCGGCGCGCGAGTTGTCGGCGAAGCGACCGTCCTTGGAACGCCAACGATCTCATCACGGATTGCCGGTGTCGTGGGGCTGCTTGGCGATGACTATCCTGGGTATTTTCCGCCCGGCGACACGGCGGCTCTGGCGGAGCTTTTGAGGAGAGCCGAAACGGATCCGCAATTCTTGGAGCAGTTGAATCGGAGGACCGACGAACTCGCGCCGCAGTTTCATCCCGATCGGGAGACGGAAGGCTGGAAAAAGTTGATTGAGGAACTTCGCGATGACTCAGCAGCTGCTGACTCTCAACCAATGGGCTGATCAGTCGAAGTCGGTTCGCTACGCCTGGATCAGCTGCCCAAGAACTTCGTCAATGGTTTCCCAGTCGAAAGCGGAAACGGACGATCGAGCTGGTCGTGAATTTGTAGGCTCTGGTCCAAGCCTAACAAGTGATAAATCGTCGCCGAGACGTCCTCGGGACTGACCGCGTCACTCACCGGCTCGGATGCGATTTTGTCGGTCTCGCCGTAGGCTTGTCCGCCGGGAACACCGGCCCCGGCCATCCAAATCGTGTTGCAACGGCCCCAATGATCGCGGCCTGCTCGGGCGTTTACCTTGGGAGTGCGGCCAAATTCACTGTTCCAGATCACCAGCGTGTCCTCCAGCATTCCGCGTTCCTCCAGGTCCTCTAGCAAGGTCGCCACGGGACGGTCGGTCTGTGGAATCAAACGGTCGCGCAGACCAGTAAAATTGCCCGAGTGCGTGTCCCAGGTTGTATCGACCCCCGGTTTATCGCGGTGCCAGTAAACGGTCGCTAACTTCACGCCTGACTCTAACAAACGCCTCGCCAAGAGCACGCTTTGGCCAAACGGACGCATTCCATAGCGCTCCCGCTCTCGCTGGCCCTCGGCGTTGAGGTCGAAAGCGTCCTGCACCTCGGGCGACGTCACCAAGCCTACCGCGTTTTGCTGAAATGCGTCCAAATCCGCCACTTCCGGGCTCTCGCCGATCCCGCGCCGGGTGCGATCGAATTGCTCTAACAAATCCATTCGGCCAGTCATCCGCGCTTGGCTCAGCCCATCGGCAAGACTCAAATCGTTGACGCTGAAGTTGGGAGTGTCAGGGTGTTGACTGATGCAAAACGGATCAAACCGTCCGCCGATGAATCCTGCGTTTTGCCCCGGGGTGATGAAGCCCGCGGTCGTTCCAATGACCTCCGGCAGCGCGACGAACGGAGGCAACCCATTGGTGTTCGGGCGAAACTTGCTCAGCACGGAGCCGATCTGTGGGTAGTCGCTGCGCTGGGCTCCGAAGTTCTCTCGCGATAACGGATGCTCGTAACCCGTCAGCATCCAATGCGCGCTCGTGGAGTGGTTGTTATCGGTGTGAGTGACGGAACGGATGAAGCCGATCTTGTCCGTATGCTTCGCCAAGTTGGGGAGGTGCTCGCAAATTTGAATTCCGGGCGTCGCGGTCCGCATCGGCTGAAACTCGCCGCGCACTTCGAGCGGCGCGTTCGGTTTCATGTCGAAGAGATCGATGTGCGACGGGCCGCCCCACATGTAGAGCATGAGGCATCGCTTCGCCCGGCCGAACGTGCCCGAAGGCGTCGATTTGGCGCGCAGCATTGCCGGTAAACTCAATCCCAGCGGCGCGAGACCGCCGATTTGCAGCATCGCTTGGCGTCGGCCGATTTTCGACTGGGTTTCGTGAAGTTGGATCATCGCTTGGCAGTTTCACGGATCGAGAGCCCGCAATCTCCCAGCAGCTGCTCAGTTGATCGAATCCAGATAGGCCAGCAGATCCGCCATCGCTTTGACGTCGATGCTGGCCTCAAGCCCAATCGGCATGAACGAAACGCCGAAGCTTTGCAGCGCTTTGATTTGAGCGCGCTGAACGGTGATCGTCGTTCCGTCGA
>JBLHKS010000144.1:0-17842 GCA_047620505.1 Verrucomicrobiales bacterium
GTTGTGATTCCGACTCTTTTCGAGACTGATTCGAAGCCTGTAGATTCCGTCTTCTCAGCGTTGGGCTGCCGACCTCCTAGACCCCACTCGGCATCAAAAAATCCAGAAAGTTTTCCACACCGTTGCCGCTGGCCGCATCCCAGATTTGTGCTGTGTTGTCTCCACTCGCCGTCACCACTAGTTCCCCGTCAAAACTGAATTGTGCGCGGAATACAACCCCATTATGACGTAGCGCGCTGCCGATCGGCTCGCCACTATTCGCGTCCCAGATCTGCGCTGTCTTGTCTGCACTAGCGGTCACGACCCGATTCCCATTCATGTCAAACTCCGCGTAAATAACGATTCCATCATGGCGCAGTACTTCTCCAATTGGTTCGCCACTGTCCGCATCCCAGATCCGCGCCGTCCCATTCAAACTAGTCGTCACTACTCGATTCCCGTCCGCGCTAAACTGCGCGTGCCTGACCATCCCGTCATGACGCATTGCTTCGCCGATCGGTTTTCCGTTCGACGAGTTCCAGACCTGGGCTGTCCCATCTTCGCTTGCCGTCACTATTCGATCCCCATTCGGACTGAACTGCGCGATTTTGACAGGCCCTTCGTGACGGACAACAGCCAACGGCAGCTTTGGGTTAGCGAACAGATTTAAGGCCGATTGCCGAATATCAGGATGGTGTTCGGCCGCCAATATGTAGCCTCTAAGAAGACGGTTCGCTGCTTCAGCCGGATTTTCTAGGGCGTTGGCGGCAATTCCGAGCTTTACTTGCCCGCGGGCTCGAAACTCAATGTCCTGAAGTCTCAACGCTTCCGATGCTTGTGCGCGTATATCATTTTGCTGCGCAACGAATTCCATTTTAATAAGAATCCCAACCACACAAAAGGCCAACGCCGCAATTGCGGCAATTGCGGAGATCCGCCGCCTGCTTCCGCGCCTTTTCTCAAATTGGCTTTGGATGAGAAAACTGCGCTCCAATCTGTTTAGGCCACCAATCTGATCGAAATCGCCATTCGTGTTGAGTTCCAAGGCTCGCTCCAGCCTCGACCCGGTCCAGAGTTCGTCCTTCGTACTTCGCGCTTCGGCAGGATCCGCCGACTTTTCCAGTTGCTCCCACTCCGCTGCATCCTCCCTAAGTCGATTCCGCATCGTGATCGTCTCGCGGCTCTCGTCGATCCACTTCTTGAACTCGCCCCAGCCGCTGATGAGCGCCTCGTGGGCCAATTCGATGACGCTCTCGGGACGTACGCCTTCCCCATTTCCAGTCTCAGTCTCGTCGTCATGCGCGACAAGCAGCTTTTCCTTCCGCAGCAACTCGTCAAGAACCTCGGCGTCGATCCCAGAAACGGCGTCAGTCCCGCCTTCCAACTCCGCCTTGCGGGCAGCGCGGGAGACGGGGATTTCGGCCTCGCCGATCTCGACGAGCCGCAATAGGATCCGCCGCAGGGCTCGTTGGCGCTCGGGGTCGAGACTTTCGTAGTAGGCGCTGACTTTTTGCTGCAAGGCGCCGCGGACGCCTCCGATGGCCTCGTAGGCATCGAGATTGAGGACGCGATCGGAAATGTCGTCGCGCTCCCAGAGGGCTTCGAGGGTGTATTCCAGCCACGGCAAGGGGAGCCGGCCGCGCGGGTCTTCGAGATCGGCGAGGATGCGCTCGATGAGGCCGGGCTCGAAGCTGACGCCGTGAGCAGCTGCCGGATTCTGGATCACGGCGCGCAGCTCGCGTTCGGTCATCCGGGGGACGCGGCGGAAGTGCTCGTCGGTGATGGCGCAAAGCTCCTTGTGGCCTTCGAGGTTGGAGAAGAAGTCGTCGCGCACCGCGAAAATGACGCGCAGGCCGGGATTGGGATTGCTTTCGTGATGGCGGGCGATGTCGACGAGGGCGGCGACGAATTGGCGGACGCGGGCCTGAGCGTCTTCGCGGCGCGGCGCGCGGGTGAAGATTTCCTCGAATTGATCGATGAAGACGAGCCACGGTTCGCCGGGCTGGCGCAGGGCTTCAAAGCGGTCGCGGATGACGGTGGAGGACGGGGTTTGGGCGGGACGGGCTTCTTCCTGCGTGAATCCGGCCGATAGCAGGCCGCCGAAAAGGCCGGTGAACGGGTCTTCGTCCGGGTTGAAGGCGATGACGCGGCACTTGCCGCCGTGTTGATCGCGCCAAGCGGGGATGACGCCAGCGCGGAGGACGGAGGATTTCCCGCTGCCGGAGGCACCGAGGACCAGGAGCAGCGGAATGGCTTCGGAATCGGCGATGAGCTGGTCGCGTCCGAAGAAGCTGTCGCGCTCACTTTCGCGGAACGGACGAAGGCCGATGTAGGGATTGTTAGGGCTTAGCGGGACGGAATGGAAGTGAGCCCGGGCGTCACGACCGAAGTTTTTGGCCTGAACCATGTCCTTGAGTTCTTCGAGAGAGTTAAAGTAGCTGCGGTCGCGCCCCTCGGCTTCGATGACGTTCCCCACAAAGGACGCCTGCAGGTGCTGGAGCGTTTCGGGCTCAGGCTCGACCCGATAAGCCTCGTCGCGCGGTGTGTTGTCCGTGGGAAGAAAAACGTAGACGGCCTTGTTCAGACGGCGGGCAAAGAGGAATTCCCACTGGGTGTAGGAATGACGCGGCGTGGCGCCAGCCGGAGTGTCGCTGAATGAAAAGGCGTATCGTGTAGCTTCAGGCGGCGGCGGCTCCTCGCCGTAGCGGTCGCCCATCAGGCAAATGACGACGTGGCAGGACTGAATGTATTCGTAGTCCTTTTCCAGAAGCGTGCCGGAGCCGGTTTGAAACTCTTCCTGCGTTTTGACGACGACGCTACAGTCGTTGTCATCGCGCATGCGGAGAACTCGCGCCAATTCGGTTCGGTAGGAGCCGAACTCCTTGGTGACGGAGCTGATGAAAATGCGGCATTCGGTCATGGATTAGCCTGAGGTTGCTGGCCAGTGTGGTTCACAGAGCGGCGAACAGCAAGCAACCGTCAGAACCAGCGATTCCGCTTCAATATGGCGGAAACTTTACACCAGCCACAATCCGAACATATGTCATTTCCATCCAGGGCTGGTCAAAGCGAATGAAGGCTTTTCACCGTTTGAATACTCCCGGAACGGCTGCCGCTTGCCAACGGTCCACTCAGTGTGAACCTAACCGATGGAACGAGTTTCCCGGTTCAAGAGTAAGCAAAGTAGCAACCTGGTTCTATTGGTTGCTGGGATTCTGAAAAGCAAGCATGCAAGACAGGTAATTTCCTAGCTTCCTCCCATTCAAGTTTCCTTGAAAACTAACTTGCTAGCAATCCAGCAAAACCGCAAAGCAGATTGCTATCAGCCAATAAACCAAGTTTGCTGGCAAGGCGACTTTCTTGCTTGCTAACTTTCATCTCGTTAAGATGAGGTCGATGATTCTTGCTTTGGTGAACGAAAAAGGCGGTGTCGGTAAAACTACGATAGCAGTGCATCTGGTTGCATGGCTGCGCGCAAGCGGCGTCGACGCTGCCTTGGTCGATGCGGATGTTCAGAACGCATCGAGCATCTGGACCGCTGAACTCGACAAAGAGACTCCGATTTACCGATTTCAAAGCGAAGTCGAACTTCGCGCCGGTCTTCCGGAATTGGAGCATGATGTGATCGTTGTCGACGGCCCTGCCGGCTTACGTCAAGAGTCACGAACCGTGCTGCTCTTCGCCGATCTGGTCTTGATACCGTGCGGTCCTTCCGTGCTGGATCTTCGAGCATCGGACCAAGGGATCGCGGCACTGGGCGAAGTCCGGAGTTTTCGAGGCGGTCTTCCGCAGGCAATTCTCGTTCCTAACAAACTACAAAAGAACTATGGTCTCAGTCGGCAACTGCTGACAACGGCAAGTAATCTGGACGTCGATGTCGGGCCCGGTTTAGGACTACGTCAGGCTTATCCGAGATCGGCTCAAGAAAGCACCGTGGTCTGGAACATGGATCGCTCAGCAGCTGACGCGACTCATGAATTGGTGCGCCTATTTCATTACATTTCCAAATATATCAAAACCAACGCCAAGTCGGTCGATGGATGATGCTTTGAAAGGGGGCAAAGCGCTGGCTAAAGCCTTCGTTGCAAAAGGAAAACCCGGCGTCCCCACAAGCCGACCATCGGACCGTGTTCCGCTGGCCCCGGAACAGCGACTGCCGGTTAACGTCCGACTGCCTGTTCCGATCGCGCACGGGCTTCTGGACGCGGCTAATGATCGCAAAAAGCGAAGAGCCGCGCGCAGTTCCCAACAGGACATCGTTGCCGAAGCTCTTGAGCCGTGGCTCCGAGAGCAAGGATATCTCAAGAGTTCTGATCTCGAAACAACACATCTCTCTTGATCGATCTCCTCTTTTCCTCTCTTCGAAAACCATTCAGGCGCGCGAGCATGGCTCTCCTTTGCCATGCGCCAGCGAGCGCGCCTGACACATGTCCGAGGTTTGGCGGCGGCGCGCAAAGACCATGCCACCAAAACCGCCTCCGGCGTCGGTGGCATTGACTTTGCCAGTGGCTGGGTGGGCGGGGCGGAGCATCGGTGGGCAATCCAAATCCATTCAATTCCTCCAACTGACGCGTGACGAGCGAGGAGGTACGACGAGGGAGGAAGAAGGAAGGCGGAGGGTTTGAACAAACTTTGAGGCAGGTGGTGGTCACTTCGTCCCGACGGTTTTTGCTTGGTGGGCCGGCTTGCCGGAAGGGATTGAAAAACCGGCGGGTGGAAGTGAGCGGAGGGATGGCGCGGAGCCCGCCGAAGCCATTCATCGAGCGACGCGAGCGCTAAAGCGAGCCCAAGCGTATCACGCACCGAGAACCGCCGAGACAAATGGAGGTAACGACCGCAGGCGGCAGCTACCCAAAAACATCAACCTCATCTTCCTGGCGCAGATCGAGCGAATCTTGACACTAATTTTGGAATCATTACGATGCGATCAAACCCTATTCCATAATCCTTCTTCAAATGGCTAAGAAATCAGCCGCCGGTCCCGAGCGTAAATCTGCTGAAGCCGTTAGCGAGAGCGGTGGAAACAGCCCAGTAGCAGTTGTCGAATGCGGAAATATTAAAGTGCCGATCTGGGAGAACAGCAACGCCGAGGGTGCTACTTGGCATTCGATCAAAACTCCGTACAAAGAATATAAAGTCGAAAACAACGGCCAAGAGGAGTGGAAGCAAACCCCGCACCTGAATCGTGATGATATTCCCAAGGCAATCGAAGCGCTTCAACGCGCCTACTCGATGATATGTGTTACGCGAATCGTTCGATTCGGAGAAGAACAGACGAGCATAACGAAAATGGCAGTATCCGGCCAAACAAAGCAAGTTATCGAACGAAACTCAGAGTCGTAATTGACTACGATGATTTGATTCGACATTTTCGAAGTAGCTCGGCTTCGATCCGCTGGATGAGAGCCATCCCATACTGAAATCCTTCTGAAGACTGTTCAGATCGGCAAAGTGGAAAAGGTGCTCATGATTCCTGAAATCGACGTTCGATGACAAGCGTTTCATAGTCGACTTCATCACCGACGCGTGAGTGTAAACCGACAAGACTTCATTCGGCTCAGTCTGTCTGTAGTCGCGAGCAAGCACACCATTCTTGATGGCGGTAATATGCCTGCAAAGCTCATCATAGACTTCGCCGACTGCTCGCTCCGTGCGATGGAGTTCAAAAGCGAAGAGATAGCGGTTGCCATCTGAACTGCGGAGTCGGAACTCCAGATCACTCACCAAAAATCCCCGTGGCAACTCGTGTCGTGTCAGGGCTCGAAATGTGTCGCGCGGTCCTTTGACGGGAATGAAGCGGTAATAGGGTCGAACAAATTCGATCTCCGTTTCCGTCCGGCTGCACCATTCCCAAAGCTCGATCAAGAAATCGATACATGCGGTCCGATGTTCGAAGTCACGCTCATAGCGAATACGTTGAGGATAGGGAACTCGCTCGACCAGCAACTGCTCAGTCATCCATGCGGCTCCTTGCTTGGTCAAGGCGTAGACTTTTGAGGGTCCGACTTGATTGAACTGCACGAGGGGCTGTTGAGCTTTCAAGAGGGGACTGAGGACTCGCTTCGACAGATTGCTGCGATCTGATGTGACTCCCAGCCTCAAGAATTGCGATGGTGTCAGGAAATAGAATCGGCTCAGTGCCTCAAGAGCCGCGTATCGGTTTTCTGTGATGCGTAGGGTCGTCATGGTTGGCGTGGAATGCCGGTCGGAATTGCGAACTTTGATGACGCAAGCACTACGCTGATCGCTTTTCAGAATATCGACCGATTAAGTGAACTGAGTTGGCGCGAGCGCGCCTATCGCGCGAACTCCACTTTGCCCCACAGATTTGGGTGCAGCATGATCTCGCTCGGGATGTCGTCGACCAGCATCGTCGCGGGATTTGCCCAATAGGAACGGAGCTGGGTTTCAGTTCCTTCTGCATCGCCGAAGGTGACCCCGAAGTCAGCGCGAAGCTTTTCAGAGGGATAGAGGCCGAGCGCGGCGAGCGGGATCTTTGCATCGACTGTGTAGCCGCCGTTTGACGTGTTCACTTCGATTTGCCCTTCCAGCAGCTGCTGGACGTGATCGACCTTCGCGCCGCGCCATGGGGAGGTGAACTCGATCGGGTTTTCGCCGCCGGGTTTGTTGTGCTGATAGAGCACGGCGATCGCCTTGCCTTCGTGGGGCGCGATCATGAGGCGCTGATCTCCTTGGGCAGGCTCGCGGCGGTTTGGAGCGGCGGCGGGGTCGACTCCGATCTGGAGATCGACGGTGTCGCCAGTTGCGAAGAGCGTCGTCCAATCGCGGCCGTTGTTGATCCATGGCGACGGGTCCTGAACGGCGTAGGTCAGATGCAGAAAGTCACCATCAACGGCGGCCTTCAGAGTGACTTTGAACTTGCCGCTCTGGTCCCAGCTGATTTCACCGGGTAGGCGGAACGTCTTCTCCGTCTGCGTTTCCGCGAGCTTGCGCAGATTCCCGCGTTCTGCGGCTTCGACCTGCGATTGCGACACGGTGAACTCGCTGCTGATGCGCTGGGCTTCGGCGATGCCCTGCAGCTGATAAATGCGATACGGGCCGTGACCAATTTGGACATAGTATTTCCCGTCGTTGTTGGAACGCTCGAACATTCCGCCAAAAATTTCACCACCTAACCGATACTCATTTTTCTGATAACTCACCCGCACATCGGTGAAAGCTTCGTCGAGATAAATGCCGTCGGAGGTCAGCAGAAAACAGCGGCCGTGATTTCCGTTGAGAAAGAAAACGTCGGTCTCGTCATCGAACGGAGCCATCCCCAAGATCGCCATCGCGCCTTGCATGACGCCGGTTTCCGGCAAGGGCGCGTCGTGCGAGCCGTGGACGTTGCTCCACTGATTCGGGTAGGACCAAAGATGCTTGCCTTCGGCGTTATACGCATTCATCTCGGGATCGGAATTAAATATAAATCGGCCGAATCGATCGCGCGCGGTTGAGACGCCTTGGCGCTTGTTGCCGGGAGTCAGGCTGATGTCGGTGGCGCTGGTTTCAACCGCTTCAGCCAACGTGGGGTAATCCGGAATTTCGTTCGCCAGAAAACCGCGGGGCTTGATCTCAACGATTTTGACCTGCTCGCCAATCGCCGCCGGAAAACGGAAGGTGAGCGAATCCTGACGATGCCCCCAAGCGCCGTCGGCGAACTTCACACCTTCTTCGGTAAACGTGAATTCATCCTGCTGGGTTTCGCCATCGTCGTTGCGATCCACCCAAAGCACACCAGCAACTCGACCGGCCCACGGTTTGCCTTGAGCGCCGCGACCGGGTTTCTCTTCTTTACGTTTAGCCGGCCACTTAGCATAGAACGCATCGATATAGGCTTGAGGCGGATCCCAGTTGCAGCCGTAGGCGAAATGATGCGTCCCACAAGCGGCGGCGATCTCGCGAAGCGTGCCGTCTTCGAGAACTTCCAACAGCAGCGCGATCTTTCCGCGCGCGCAGAGGAACCTCCGGCCAGCCTCACGGAAAAAGGAATAGCCGTGCGGATGGTAATGTTCGAAATGTCCTTCATCGAGCGCCATGATGTGAGTCGGTTTTGCTGCGCCGGTATCGATGTCGACATCCCAGAAACATCCAAGCCCAATCCAGCGACGCGCGTTCTCAGAATCGAAACCAGACCCATCGCCGCCGTAATGCGGAATGCCGAATTTTTCGTAGACGACCGCGCCTTTTTCCGGATCCCAAGCCATGACCCGCTTCGGATTCCAGCGCTTCTCGGTGACCCAGAGTTTGCCGTCTGGACCAAACGCGAGCCCCGCCGGATTGACCATTCTTTCCGGATCGTAAGCGCCTTTGTAAGGACCGCCGGGCTCCCCAATCGACCCAAGCCGCTTGCCATCCGCGCTGAAGCGATGAACCTGATGGGTGGCGCCATCGCTGACCAGAAAATCGCCGTTTGGGGCGACTGTCAGGCCGGTCAGGTCCATCTCGCCAGCGTCGAAAATTCGTTGATCGTCGTCGAGCCGGACGACCCGATCATCGGAAGCGGCGTAGACGTGTTCGCCAGCAGTTGCTAGGTGGCGCGGCTGTTTGAGCGCGTAGTGACCGGAGCCTTCGCCAGTCTCCGCATCGAAAACCAGTACGGAATCTTTGTCCCGCGAACCCACATAGATTCGGCCATTCGCGACCGAGAGCCCGCCGAGGTTGTAGCTCTTTAAATCCGGATGCGCCGAGCCGGGGCCGACTTCCATCGTGTCGGCGACGAAGGCACGTTGCTTGCCGGGAAACTCGACCACTTTGCCGGTCTTAAGATCATAACGAGACACAGTCAGCGTCCACGTTGCCTTCCAGTTATCGCTATTCCAATCGACGTCCTTCGAGCCGCCCCAACCGAAGCCGTCCTGAGCGCAGTAGAGATACTTTTCATCCACGGCAATCGCGTTATGCCCAATGCCGAATCCTTGTTGGTGTTCGTAGCCCTGAACGAAGTTTCCATCGGCATCGAGCGCCAGCAGCGCCCAACCACCTTCGGTAACCGGCGCGGCGAAGAAAATGTGCTCGCCATTCGAAACTGCGTGTTGGAGCAGTCCATGATTGGGACCCCACGGCCGCAGATTCACGTCTTCGCCACCGCCAGCAAACGTCATCCGGAATTCTGGTTTGATGCCCGGATGGGCGACGCCACTCCAGCGATAATTTCCGGGCGAAACGAGCATTCCGTTCTCATCGAGACCGTCCCAGATCGCTGTGTTTTTTCCGGCTCGAAAGTCGCGGCCGGAAACGAGATTTCGAACGCGATCGCCCGCCTCGTTTTCGATGACGAGCGATGCCTTGCCATCGAGCGGTTGGGTGAATTCGACGCGGATCTGTTCTTTGCGTTCGGCGACGAGTTCTCGGTAGTTCGTCAGGTCGAACGGCGCCCAGCTGAGTGGGTCTTCGGAGAACGACGCGTGGATTGGTTGATGATCAGTGAAACCCGTGCGCTCGCGCTGATTCGGGAGTTCGACGGAGACGGCGAGGCGGATTGAAGACCAGTCGCCCGCTGGCAGCTGAGCATTTGATCCGTCGATGATGAAGGCATCTTTGCCGTTGGCGACGCCGAACTTGAATTTGGTGGCGTTGTCAGGAACGCGGATGGCGATCTCTCGATCGCTAACGGCGACTGCGATCGGAATTCCGCCGGGGCGGCCCAATTCGTAAAAGTCGGCGTCGGTGAAATTGTTCGTAGCGGTGGCGTCTCGCCGCCGAGCAGCTGAAGAAAAGTTGGACGGCGGCGAGACGCCACCGCTACCTAACTGTAACTTCACCAATCGTTGCTTGCCCGCCTCTAACACGATAACGCGATCTCCTGACACGGCCACCATTTTTGGTTCAACGAGTGACTCAAAGCTCGCAAGAACCGCCTCTTTCTCCAGCGAATCGAAGAGCTGCACGCGACCATTTGCGGCATCGCTGACGACAAACCGTTTACCATCGCTATGGATGAATATCTCGTCTCCGAAGCCGTCGATCCGCTTCACTTCCTGCCAGCCGTTTTCGCTCTGACGAAGGACGACAACCGCACCGCGATCCGCCGCGAGAAGGTGTTCGGCAAACCATGCCAAGCTCGTGCAACTCTCCAAACCGGGCAACGTCACCGCAGCCGCGTTATCGCCGATGTGCCCATCCGCCGACAGACTGAACTCCATCGCCTTGCCATCTGGTTCGGTCGCAAGCAGCCGCAACTGCCCTTGCGAATTCGTGAACGCGGTTGAGGCGTAGATCGTCTCGCTGAGAGTAAACCCGCCTCTGATCCCGCGCGATTCCAGATGCGCCCATCCACTCTCATCGATGAACGGGCCATGAGATTTCTGCGTGTTGCCGTAGTGGTTTTTGAGGAAGCAAACCGTCTTCCCGCCTAACACGACTGGCTGAGTTGTGTGATACGGCTCGACATCGCCGAGCGTGAACGGCGTCTCCGATGAATTGGCCCAGCGCAGACTCCCCTTCGGCGTCCAGATCGCGCCACTGGCATCCAAGGCGAGCGCGGTCAAGCCGTGCATCGGCCCGATCCGGCGAACGACTTTGAACTGCGTTTCGGCTTCCTGCCATTGCAATAACTGGACCACGCCTTTGGTCCCGGAAACCGCGAAGAGGTCGTCCCGAACATGAACCAGACCGGCACCGTGTTCGATGTCGACGCTGCGCGGCAGGTAACCGATGAACGAACCCGACGCTCCTCCCAGCACAACACCGGGGTCAGGATCGAACTGTGCGTTGTAGCGATGAATCGTGCCATGATAGCCGTGCGAATACCAGAAATCGCCGATCTTCTGAACCCGGGCGCCGCCAAACGAACGCGGGTAACCCGCAAGCGGCTTTCCGTCTTTCCACGCAAAGACCCCCTCGTTCGCGAACCCAAAAACGACGCCGTCTTCGTCGACGAACAATTGCCGCAGCTGCGCCTCAGTTTTGACGATGCTCGTCCGCGCGCCGGTCTCGCCGTCTAGCCACAACACCTCGCCTGCATCGAAAATCGCGACACGTCTCAGAAACGCGCTCGACGACAACACCTCCGCGTTTCCCTCGATCCTCTCCGCCTTCGTGCCGGGCTCCGCCTCGATCGAAAGTCGGTAGAGATCTTTCCCGAACAGGAACAGCAGGTGCTGGCCGGCGAGCGTCATCTGATCACGGAGTTTGTTATTGAAATCCGGCAACTCGAACGTCGCGAGCAAACGTCCGTCGAGGGCGTAATGATTGAGCTGAGTCGATCCTCCGCGTTCCCAGATTGTATTGTCGGCATCCAACACAGGCCCTATTCCACAAGCTGGCTTTTCGGAAAACGTCGCGAGCGTTTCGCCAGAGTCGCCGGAGTTCGCGATCACGCCTTCAAAACTCAGTTCCGCCGCGTGGGCCGCGGAAATACCAATAAGGGAAACTAAGATAAGAGAGTGGAGATTCATGGGCATGGTTTTGGAAATTCAGATGTGCTCGAGAAGCGAGGCTACTACTTTAAGGATTTAATATACATCACCAACGACTCCACTTGCTCGTCGTTGAGGACGCCTTCGTAGATGGGCATGCCGGCTTCGCCCGTGACCGCGCCCTCGGCGACCTTCGCGGCGGGGGTGAGGATGGATTCGCGAAGCCAATCTTCGTCTGCAACGACCGTTTCCCCGGAACCGATGATCTTGCGTTCGCTACCGAAGAGATGCTGCCACGTGGGGCCGCTTTTTCCTGCCATCGAGCCATCGGTGGAGTGGCAGGCCAAACAACCGAGCTGGGTATAGAGAATGGCTCCTTTCTCTGCGGTTGGTTTGGCCGGAGCTTTGGCGATCATGGGGCCCGCGGAGGTCAGATCCACCTCGTTGTCGGCAAACCCGTGTTCGGTCAGGTCGAAGCTGCGAAGGAGATGGGCCGTCAGGAAGGTCTGGTTTTTGATGGGCGTTTCGTCAGCAGCTGCTGTGTCGTAGCTGACTTCAAGTTGCATCACTTCGCGCATGTCCGGAATGCCGAGGAAGACACTGCGTTTGTCTTTGGACAACTCCGCCGAGGCGACGATCAGGTCTTCAGTTCCCGGTGTTCCGTCCAGCTTGAGGTTGGGGGATCCGTAGCCCTCCGTGCGTTTGTAATTCCAACGACGAACCCCGTACGACGCGGCTGAAGATGCCGATTCGTTGAGGGGGGCGGCGAAACTCAATAGAATACCACGCTTTTCAACACGCACGGAAGTTGGCACGGCCAGATTGGTGGTTGTGTCAGGGCGAATTCGGCCAAACCACGAAACCTCCGTCGCGCTGGTTCCCCAAATTTTGAAACCGGTCAGGTAGAGCAGCCCATCAGCCGGATTGACCGCGCCCTTCAACAGCGGGGCGTCGATGCCGACCGGCAATTCGGTGACGCCGCCTTGCGAAATCAACTCGTCCACATCGGTGTGAACCTGAAACAGTTTGGGTGGATGATAGGATAGTAGAATCGGCTGTTCGTTCAGCTGGCCCATCTTTGCTCCGCGCATCCAGACGATCGAGGTGGACGACGCACATGTCTGGTGCGGAATCCAAGTCAGGGGCGGGCTCACCGGGCGCTGCTTGTCCTCTTCCGTTCCCGGGTGGCCATAAAACGCGCCCTGCTGAGCGAAGATAACCGGGGTCGAGGGAACCCAATTTCCTTGTTGGTCGGAAACCGCGATCGCTCCAGTTTTTGCATCATGGCCGAGGAACGGCTGGCGAAATCCGCGCGCGACTTCGGTCACCGTTTTGCCGTCTGGCGAGATCCGCAGAATCGTTCCGGACGCGTTGCTGGATGAGTTCTGGCCCGGCTTGCAAACGAGGAAACTGCCGTCGGCCTCGACTTCAATCGCCGAGGCGTACTCGCGAGTCTCAGCCGTTTGCACGATCTGCGAACAGAACAGTTCGTGGTAGTCCGCCTCGCCGTTGTTATCGCGGTCGTGGAGCCGCCAGAGGCCGTTTCGGTCGAACACGAACAGCTCGCCGTCGCGCACTCGAAGGCCATGAGGTTCGTGAAGCCCGGACGTAAAACGGCTCCAGACGATCTCCGCCGAATCCGGTCGCAGGCCGTCGGCGAGCCAAACGTCGCCATCGAAGGTGACCATCGCTAACCGGCCATCTCGGAAGAAGTCGATGCCCGCTCCGCGAACGCCGCGATCCCACGGATTATGCAACGGAAGCGGAATCGCCTCGACGTTGAGCGCGCCTTCGGTTGGTGGGTTTGTCAGGGGCAGCCGCACGACTTCCGGCCAGCGCTTGCCAGCAGCTGCTGGCGCGGGTTGAGGTTCGATGGGCGTTTCCGGCTTGAAGATGATGGTCGTGGTCTGCGGAGTTGGCGAAGCCGGAATTCGGCAAACCAGATTGAATCCTTTCCGGTAAATCGAGCCGGGGCCCCGGACCTCAAAAGAATCCGGTTCCGATCCGTGCCCGGAAACGAGGAACTCCATCGTTTCCGGCAGGGCGGGAAGTTGCAAATGCCGCTCGAGACCTCCTTGGCTCAGGTTGAACGTTTCCCGACAGGACAAGCCTTCGAATTCATATTCAATCGCCACGCCCTCGCTCAAATCCACGCTAACCAATTTACCGTGCTGAGGATCGAGACCGCCTCGCCCCACTTCCTTTTCGTTCGGCTGCGGCGGACGCGGATCGCGCATCTCAGCTGGGACCGTCAGGAGGTGATCCTGAAAACCGGGGCCGCTCCAAGTAGCCGTCATCGACTGTCCGCCGCCGCGCTCGGTGAATTCGACTCGAACGGGATGCGCCCCAGCCTCTAACCGAATCGTTGCCGGTGAATCCGGCCCGTTTGCGAGGACGAGTTGATCGTCGATAAATAGCTTAGCCCAGTTGTCAGCGGTCAGCGCAAATGTGTAATCGCCCGTCTCCGGCGTATCGAGTTGACCGTCAAAAATCATCACATAGTTGTCTTCTTTTCCTGCCTGATCGATGTCCATGAGGCCGCTCGGCAATTTCCCTTCCGCAGACGGTTCTTTCCCGGAAACATCGTTCGAATTGTTCACCCCTTCCCAAGATCGGTAAACGAGATCGCGAATTCCCCGATTGTCCGGAGCAACCGCGGGATAGCGACTCGCCCCCGGCGCGATGCCATTATTGATCCACTTCTTACCCTTCGGTCGCGGTAAAGTATACTGCCCCATTCCAACTTTTTGCAAAACGTAAGGATAGCTGTTGACCGCCATGCTGTTATTCGTAAATGGCCCACCCTCCGCCTGCCAAACGGCGGCAACTCGCAGCAAATCGACATCCCACGCGAGGTAGACGTTTTGCCCTAACGGAAACACAAGCGCTCGTGGCGTCAGGTTGTTGTCGCCCATCCCCTTCGCATCAACGACACACGAAAAGAACGGCATTTCCGGTTCAATCCAGCGCTCCCACTGGCCTAGCTTCTTTTTCATCGATTGCGGCTCCTGCGCCGCCGCCTGAATGGAAACGAGGGCCGAGCAGAGACACGCGAGTCTCATGACGAAGAGAAGAGTTGGTTTTGGGATTGATTCAGGAGTCATGGCAAATAGGGCAGGCAGGACGCGGGCTTGCGTCATGAGCAATGCCGGTTCCGGCTGAAAAGTGGACAAATTTCGGCGCTCAGTGGTTGCAACGCTTGCCAGCAGCTGCTGGACGGAGTCGTGGGCCGCTGGCTGACGCGCTTTCGGATTGTTCAGAGTCAGATTGGTCCACCACCGGACAAAAAACTTGCGCGCATGGAATCGGTGCAGGAGCGATCAGAATGCTTTTTACTTCGCGTCTGGGTTTTCAGTTGAGCTGTGTTTGGAGATTGGTTCTGATTCTAAGTGGACTTGGAATTCGACCTGCCGAAGCACAGACACTGCCGGGATTTCACCTCACTTTTGACGATGAGACTGCCAACGCAGTGACCTCGGATCAGGGCGTGCAGCAACCTCTTCAACCGGAAAAGCTTCGCTTCGTCAAAGGGGTTCGAGGCTCGGCAGTCTATCTTGGCAAGGGCGCTGATGGAGGCAATCAAATCGCCGGTTCTCTGAAGTATGCTGCGGGATATTTGTTTTCGTCGGATGCGGGGACCGTTTCATTCTGGGTTAAGCCGGACTGGGATGGTCTGATTCCGAGGGGGACCGAAATGAAGAGCGACTATCGATTCTTCGCTGCTTTCGCGCGGAATGAGGAAGGAGGGAGTAAGACGGTTGAGCGGAAGATCTGGCTCTGGATGTGGAATTGGCTTCGCTGCGATCTCAAATCAACGGAAGAAAAGGAGCCTCCCAATTTGCAATGGAAATCTCGCAACAGCTGGATGAAAGGCGATTGGTGGCATGTCGCCGTGACTTGGGATCAATCAGACGGTCGCAGACTGTATCTGAACGGAGTTCCGGTTTATAGAACCGGGCAGGTGAATCTGGATGGGATCACCGATTTTTTAGTCGGTAGAGAATCGCCAACTCAGCTGGTTGAAGCCGCTTTCGATGAGTTTAAAATCTATCAGCGGAGTTTAACCCGTGAGGAAATCGAATCACAGTTCAGAGAATTTTCTCCGCTCGACTTCACTCTCGAACGGCGATTCTTTCGGGCGGGAAGCAACGAGCAATTGAGCCTCGAAGTTTCACCGTCGAAGACAGCCACGAAAAAGGTAATGCTCGATCTCGAAGTCCGATCTGATGCGACTAACGAAACGATCGTCAGCTGGAGTGAAGATATTTCCGACAATACCAGTCGGACGATCCATCTACCCTTGGTCGACCTCCCTGTTGGGGACTATCGATTGCAGTGCATTCTGGAAACAGAGCAGGGTAACTGGCAGCGTAGCTATCCGCTCACGGTTTATCAGCAACGCGAAGCTCCGACGCCCTCAAAAGAGCCGCTTCAACTCGGCGAGTGTTTGGTCGATATCGATCTGACCGCCAAGGGAAATGATTTCAGAGAGAGCGTGCCGTCGCAGGTCAAGGAGGTTCCGGGCCTCGGCCGCTATCTGGAAGTGGGTGCAAAAAAATGGGATCGAATCGCGGTAGAATTACCAAAATTCAGCGCGCCTCGCTCACCCGTAGTCGTCGAAATTGAATGGCCCGATGACAAAGAACGGTCCATGTCGTTTTACCTGTTTGTGGCTTCCGAAAGAAAGCAGCATCGCGATCGACTTTCCGGCGGCGTGCAATGTGGCGGCGAGTATCTCAGCAGCGGTAAGATGCGGAAGACGCGGTATCTGTTTTATCCGGAATCCGACCGTTATTTGTTTGAACTCCGCACCCTGGTGGATGGGCTTCCAGCTGCGGCTTCGAGATTAAAAATCTACGCTCTCAAGGATCGGCTACCAAAACTGGCCGTGGAATTGCCGGCCGATCTTCCCACCAGAAACATTGGACATCTGGATGAAGATCAAAGTTTCGAAATCCTAATGCCTCCGCATTCCTCGTCCCCACTCAAGCAAGGCTATACCATTCAGATTATCGAAAACTTGCTCGACTACAATGACTACACCGGGCAGAACACCATGTCCTACCCCGTATTAAGATATAGCTGGAGCCATCTGGATACAGCTCCGGTCAATAATGTTGGATCCGGCATGCGCGTCACCGGGTGGATTTCCCTGCTCATGGATATGATGGAGCAGCGGAACCAGAATTTCTTTCCGGCGATCAATCTATACACGATTGCCGGTGATTTTGATCAATCGCCGGAGGAACAGGAAGAACTAGCCAGGCAAGGCCAATTTCTCTATAACTCGGCGGGTAAGGCTCCCATCTATGGCTCACCGCGTTCGATAGGAAACAATCCGGTTCATCCCGCGGTAAAACAAAGGTTTCTCGCACAGATTGATGAGATCACGCGACGCTTCGGCAAGCATGAGGCATTCAAGGGCATCAACCTGTGGCTGCACACGCCTGCATTTTTCACCACTCTGGAACAGGGATACGGAGACTACACCATTGCCGTATTTGAAAAGGAAACCGGCATCAAAATTCCTGTTTCAACAACAAACCCAGACCGATTCCTAAAACGCTATCACCACCTGACCGGGCCCGGCAGAAATGAATGGCTGGCCTGGCGGGCGAAGACCAATCTGGCGATGATCAACGAAGTCAACTTGCGTCTGCAACAGGCTAGAAAGGGAGCGCGCCTCTATCTGAACCTCAACCGGAAATGGCAACAACCAAGACACAGCAAGAACAAGACGGCTGAAGGTTTTGACCTGAAATCCCATTGCTATCAGGAATATGCGATGGACCTCGACAGCATCGATCAGATCGACACCGTGAGCATCGCCCCGTTGAAAGGCCCAACGGAGTCACGTTCCAACAAGCATTGGGATCACGGCGCGCAAAATCTCAATTTCGAATTGATGACGGATGCCAATATCTACCGTCCCTTCCGAAGTGAAGGGAAAGGAGTGGCGTCGCTTTATTACGTGTATGTCGAATCGTTTATGAACTCTCTGAGTCCCGAGAAATACGCTTCCTATTTTCAGAATTCAGACCCCAAGGCTGCGGGCCGTGATTTTCTGGCTGGTTTTTCAATCTCGATGGCATCCCAGAATCCAGAAACAATCTTCGCCGGAGCACAACCTCTGGGAACCATGGGGCGTGAGGATGTATCGCGGGAGTTTATTCGCAATTTTCGCGCTTTGCCCGCTGGTCATTATGAAGACCTACCATCAATGAGTGACCCGGTCACGGTCAGGTCACTATCGACAGCGGAGGGGACCTATCTCTATCAAGTCAACCTCTTGCCTTGGTCTGTGGAAACCGTCGTCCAGTTTCCACAGGAAGTTGCGACCGCACGAGACCTCGGAGAAAGCGAGACGGTTCGGCTGGAATCGGGTAGGAACGGGGTTTGAACCCGCTCCCCCCACACCACCCGGCATGCGGGTCCGCACCGGGCGGTTCCCATCGGTCAAGTTGCCCTGAGTTTGCCCGGCTTCGGGCCGTCAGGGTAACGAA
>JBLHKS010000145.1:0-17840 GCA_047620505.1 Verrucomicrobiales bacterium
GCCAAAAATATAGCCGAGAAAAGAGAATACTTTGCCCAGGCTTCCGGTGACGTAGCCCCAGAGCTGATCACCAAGAGGCGATAGACTGTTTTTCGCCCATTCGACGCCGCCACCGTCGGTGATCCACTCCCTCGTTCCTTTGACCCCAGGGAACCTTCCCTCGATATTATCCAACTGCGTGTTGCAGAAAGTCCCGATCTTCTCGCTCATTTCCTGAATATTCTCCGGCTGCGCGATTTGAATCGCTTCGTCCATCGCTCGTGAGAGCACAAAAATCAGTAAGCCAGCTGCGAGCAGGTTGAAGCAGACATAGACCACGAGAACGGCCGATCGATCCCCCCAGCCCCACTTTTTCCGCAGCCAGAGCACGATCGGCTCAAGGAGATAAGCCAAAATCCCGGCCACGGCGACTGGAATGAGGATCGGCTGCAAAAAACTCAGCGTCCAATTCAGAACCCAGATCAATGCGATTCCAAGCGCGCCGATCACGAAGCAATTAAACCCGGTCAGCGCCATCCAGCCGACTTTCCGCTGAAACGGAGTTGGATAAAGTTGCCCGAGCAGCTGCTGGGGTGATTCGGGTTCTTCGCTCATGAATTCAGTTCTCGAAATCAGGTTCGCTCCAGGGAAGATCGTGGGCTTCGCCAACTCCCTGACATATCAACATTCCCGACGCGCAGTTGACGCCAGCGACTAACTCCGGATGACGAGCGCAAGCCTCCTTCACGCCGTCATCCGCAAGCGCGCCTACGTAAGGAATCGTGACGCTGGTCAGAGCCTGGGTCGACGTCCGCGCGTAGGCTCCCGGCATGTTCGCAACACAATAATGAATCACACCTTCCTCGGTAAAAATCGGATTTTCGTGCGTTGTCGGCCGCGTCGTTTCGATGCAGCCGCCCTGATCGACGGCAATGTCGACGGCCACGGTTCCGTTCCTCATCGAAGCGAGCATTTCGCGCGTTACGAGGTTCGGAGCCTTCGCCCCAGGGACGAGAACGGCACCGATCAGCAGATCGGTTCGCGGCAAAAGTTCGAGCAGCGCGACCTCACTGGAATAAAGCGTCCGCACGGACATCGTGTCGTCGAGGAAGCGCATGCGCTCGTGATCAATTTCGAGAATCGTGGTTTCCGCGCCGATGCCAGTCGCGATCTTCGCTGCGTTCACACCGCAGGTTCCCCCTCCGATGATCGTCACGCGGCCAGGCAAAACGCCCGGGACGCCGCCTAACAGCGTTCCACGACCGCCTTCGTGCTTAGCGAGAAAGTAAGCCCCGACGAGCACCGACATCCGCCCTGCGACCTCGCTCATCGGCTCCAGCAACGGCAATCGACTACCCAGACTAACCGTTTCGTAAGCGATCGCCGTGCATTTCGTCTTCAGCAGCTGCTGGGTCAGTTTTCGGCTCGCCGCGAGGTGCAGATACGTAAAAAGCAGGTGTTTCTCAGTCAAAAGCGGGATTTCCGAGTCAAGCGGCTCCTTGACCTTCACGATCAATTCCGCCTGCTCAAAAACCGCCTCGTGCGTTTCGAGAATCTCGGCTCCTGCCGCTCGAAACTCGTCATCCGAATAATCCGCGCCCACGCCCGCACCGGTTTCGACCACCACGCGATGCCCGCGCCTCGACAGCTGGCGAACTCCGCTCGGAACCATCGCAACGCGATTTTCCTGCTCTTTGATCTCCTTGGGAACGCCGATGGTCATCACGAATCGATTCGACCAGACGTTGACACGCCGGAGAATTCCGCGCAAGCATTCGAAGTCGATCCTGCGAAGTTAAAACCCGGTCGCTCCACAAATTTCGATCATGGAAAACCACAAACTCGTCCTGCCTGAACACATGAACCACTTCGGGTTCCTTTTCGGCGGCTACCTACTTACGTGGATCGACGAAGTCGCTTGGATCGCCGCCAGCCTCGAATTCCCGGGCCACAATTTTGTGACGATCGGTCTCGATAAGGTTGAATTTCGCGAGAGCGTGAATAAAGGAACCATCCTGAAATTCAAGGCCGAACAAATCCGAAAAGGAACAACCTCAGTGACTTACGAAGTCAACGTCACCCGCGCGCGAATCGATTCCGGTGGGCTGGATCCCGTTTTCACGACACGTGTAACTTTGGTCTGTGTCGACGGTGACGGAAAAAAAATAGCATTTTGAGTCACACTTTCCTGCTTTGAGGCCAATTTGATCAAACCCTGACCGTTTAGCCAAAAAAATGTGCAACTCGGCAGAACCGCTCCCGTTTAAAAACCCCGAAAGGCAACCACCCCAATGAACAGCCGATCGAATCATAAAACCTTGCTTGGCAGCCAGTTAAGTCTGGTCGCTACGGCCCTCGCGGGAATTCTGGCAATTTTCAGCCTCCCCGCTTCCGTTTTCGCTCAGGAAATCCCAACTCCGATCGAAACGAACCCGTCCGCCACATCTGAGGCAGTTGGCGAAATCGTGATCTCAGAATCCGAAGCGCTACCGCCAACCGGCGAAGCAGCCGAAGCTGTTTCCACAATTAAAATCGCGCCAACCGAATCTGACGACACAGCGGTCAATTCCGCAGGCGACGAATCGTCCGCAATTGCCAGCATCGAAATTCCCGGAATCCCAAAAGAGCCGGAATCCAAGGTGATCGTCGTTCGCAGTCAAGTTCCCGAGCCTTTGGTCAACGTAAATGAAGAGCATCGAGGACTCCCAGCCGTGAAAAAAACCGGCGGACGAGTTTATCTCGTTCTTCCGGATTCAGGAATCGGCCAAGCTTCAGCGCTCGCCTCCGCTCCCCAAATTTCTGACGATCCAGAACCTCCAGCCGCCGACCCGGAGACCGTAGAAGGTGACTGAAACTAAATTTTCTCCCAACCCATCCCCCCCATGGGTGCCCCGGGTCGCTGGCTTTTCGCTGGTGCCCGGGGCCTTTTTTTGTCCGGATTTGGCGCTCTGACCGTTCAGCCGTGAACCCACCCGTGGTCCGTGATGATCTCCTGTCCGGTGATCACGTTTGAGCAGCTGCTGGCAAGAAAAAGCGCGACTTCGGCTACCGTTTCGGGCTCGATTCGATCTGGAATCGACTGCAGTTGATTGAGAACGCGGTCGATATCTTCTTCCGACGCGTGCTCAGCCAGCTGGCGAGGCGTCAGCACCCAGCCAGGGCAGATCGTGTTGACCCGAATCCGCTTCGGTCCGAGTTCGCGCGCAAGCGAGCGCGTCAAACCGCGAATTCCGGCCTTGGTCGCGACGTAGCAGCTCATCGGACTCATCCCGAGTTCATAGACGATCGACGAAAAATTCACGATCGACGACCCTTCCGGCATGTGCGGGCTCGCCTCGCGCGCGGTTAGCATGTGTGGCCGAAGATTCGTCGCCATCAGGTCATCCCAGGCCGCGACCGTTTGGTTAACGAGCTCGACGCGAGGATCGCGAGCAGCGTTGTTGATCAGCGCGTCAATTCGTTCGCGTTTCGAGACCACGCCGCCGATCCAATCGACAATTTGGGATTCTTCCCGTAGATCGACGTTCGTAAAAATCGCGCCCGATTCGCTCTGCAGCTGCTGACCGCGCGCTTCGTCGACATCGCAGAAAAACACCGCCGAACCCTGAGCCCGAAAAGCCCGGGTCATCGCTTCGCCAATCCCATTCGCTCCCCCGGTGATTACGACCGTTGCGTCCTGCAAATCTTCGAAAGTTGCCATTCCTTGCCTGTAGCCTGGATTCGGCATCCCTGCCAAGCACGCAATCGCCAATTTCGATCACTCGGATCTTGAGCCCGCCAGTCGCCGAGTCTGGACGTCGACGATCGTCGGTTTGCTGTCGCGGCCTTGGACGACGACGATCCGCTCGATTTCGACATCGGCGACGCGTCCAATTGAACGAATTCTGGTGACGCCTCCGCCCATGCCGACTCGCGCGCTGATCGCTTCGCGGCCAACGACCGGAACGCCTAACAGATCGAGAATCTGATCAGCAGAATCGTAGACCAGATCGTCCTCGGTGTTCTCGAGTCCGTCATAACCTCGACGCTCGACAACGAAGGCAGCGGCTCGGTCAATCGAGCACTCACAGGCAGCCGCGATGACGACCGGCTCGGCATCGGAAAGATCGACCAGGCCAGAGCCCCACATCGTGAAAACGGATCGCCATTCGGGCTGATATCGACCCAGCAGCTGCTGGACGTCACGGACCAAGGCGACTTCTTCCAAGGTCAAAAACTGGCGATTCGGCGGCAGCTCAGGAAAGCCGAGATTCGCATACTGAAGAAACTCAGCCCCGCCAGCGCCTGTGATCTGATCATCGGCGTCAACCCAATCGACAAGGACCTCGGTTAGCGGAATGACTTCCTCTGGCGGCATGCCCCAAAGCGTGAAGAGGTTCTGAAGTAAAATCAGATCGCCACGCGCGAGAACCGCGTTGAGGTTGAGCCGAGACTCTTCGCTTTCGATCGTGGCGGCGAAGGACTCGATGCCGTCGAGGTCCTGAATTAAAAGCGGATCGCCTGGCTGGATTCCTGGATTCACGGCGACGGCGATGCCCATGTCGGCGAGTTGCTCAGCGCGGAAAAGCTGCCCCTGCGTAGCGCGGGTGTCGAGTTCGCCGACGACCAGGTGAACGGCCGTAAAAACGCTCAGGCTGAGGATCGCGATCACCCAGTAAACGGCGATCAACGCCGAAGCGCGCTGAGCTGGAAATCGTGCGTTCAAAGGTTCGGATTTTCGGTTTCTGGTGCTGGCGCAGCCGGATCGGCTGGAGCCTCCGGGTTTTCAGGATCAACCGGCTCAGTCCCGTCGGTCGGAGGAGCGGGCGCTTGAAATTGCGGCGGGCGAGCGCGCGGGGGGAGCCAGAAAACGTGACGACTGGCCTCAATTTCGCCTAACATTCTGAGATTGAGGGCGACGAAGCCTGGCCGGCCATTTTCCAGCTTCCATTCGTCTAACCACTCATCAGTTCGCGCTTCGTAGAACTCCCATTTGAACGAATGAATGCCTCGAATGAGCGCCAGGGCCGGGCTTTCTGAAAGTGAGTCTACCTCGACTCCTTTCCGATATTTCAAAGCGTCGTTCATCTCTAGATAATGCGAACGAATCATGAAACCGCCGCCTCCATCGGGTCGACTGGACAGCACGACCGTCGACGGAAGCGTCACCGCACCACCAAATCGAAAGGCGACCGGGTGGTTGTGAAACGCGATTTCATTTGGCGCGAAATCATGAGTCGTGGGCCGAATTTCGATCGCCGCGCTGGCCGGGAGACTTTCCAAATTTCTACGGCAAAGCTCGACGAGCCGCTGCCGAGCGAGCTGGACCTGACTTTGCTCGCCCAACTCATTGGTCAGCTCGATCGAGCCGGTCGCGAGTCCAAATATTCCCGCTGTCAGCAGAGCGAGAACTCCGATCGCGAGGGTGAGCTCAAGCAGCGTGAAGCCTCCGACTGGCCTTTTTGATCCGGAAACTCTCATCGCGGAACCTGGTTAGCCTGATAAAGCGGGTTGTACCGCCAGGTTTCGGCTGAGCCAAGAATTTTCTCTCCGCCTGACTCTTTTCGAAAGACGACGACTTCGATTCTCAGCATGTCGGCCAGATCATCTCCGTCCCGGTTGTTCAGAAGCAGCTCCTCGGTGACGACTCGAATCTGAGTTAGCCCGTCTTCCAACTTCACGGTCTCGGTGCCGACTTCGATCTCCGGCGCTCGTGAGGCCTCAGTCAGATAAGTTCGGAGGATTTCTTCGACTCGCGCGTCTTCCTGGCCTTCGAAAGAGGCAACCCCAATCATGTTAAGCGCTTCAGCCAGCGCCACAGCGGTCAAGGCGAACAGAAAAATCGCGAGAATCGCTTCCAGAAGCGTAAATCCACGTTTCGAATTTTGCCTGACCGGTTTCATGGGATAAACGAGCGTCGTTCTTCGACGGTTCCGGTCAGCGGATTGAAATCCAGTTCAACAAAGGCGTTTTCCATGGTAAGCCGAACGCTCAGCGGCTCCGAAATTCCTGAGGGCGAGAAAATCCAGTCGTCGCCTTCGCCTTCCGGATTTGCCCAGGATTTTTCGCCCCAACGCCGGATCTGAAGCTTCACTTTAGGCGGAAGCGCCCAAAAGTGCTGCGGGTCAACTTCACGGTAAACGCCAAAATCATCTGGAGAATGCTCAAGAGCGTAAAACTGGCGTGGCTTGAATCGAATCCGGAATTCGCGATCGAGAACGGTCGAAGAACGGCTCGCTTGATGGGCTAATTTCTCCAATTCGGCCGCTGATTCGTTTAGCGATTGGTTCCGGTCCAGCGAGCTGAAGGCAAAAGCCATGTAGCCGACAAGGATCGACATGATGAGCAACACCATGGTTACCTCCATCAGGGTAAATCCTGCGCACGCGGCCCGGCGTCCAAAACCGCCAACCGGAAACCAGGCGGCGTCCGATTTTCCCTGGCGGCGAGCCAGCAGCTGCTGGGCAGGATTCACTATCGCTGCCAGTTACCGATATCGTCGTCCGTATTAGGCTTGCCATCTTTGCCCATCGAGAAAATATCGTAGCCATCCGTTTTATTCTTACCTGGATAAGAATACTGATAAGGCCGGTCCCAGGGATCGAGGATTCCATCCGGCTCGGAGACGCGTTCCCAGTTTTTCGGGACAGGAGGAAGTGTAGGAGCGTTGACGAGAGCATCGAGACCTTGCTCAGTGGTCGGAAGAGATCGGGTCTTGGTTCTGTAACGAATCAGGTTGGTCGAAATCGTCCGAAAATCGGCGTTAATTTTACCTTTCTCGGCATCCGTAAAGACTCCCACCATCATGGGAACTCCGACTCCAAGCAGGAGCGCAATGATCCCGAGGACCATCATCATTTCCATCAATGTGAAGCCGCGAGTGCGGCGATGGACAATTGGTTTAACTCGTGTTGTCTTCATTTTCTTTAGGCTATTATTTTAACAGTTCGTTTATAATCTAGCGAGTCCGGATCAACGAAATTGTATCGTAAATAATCGAAATCATGATCCACGCCATGAAGCCGACGAGGCCGGCCATAAGCACGACAATCATCGGTTGGATCAAGGCGCTGACGCGATCGATTCGTTTGGAAAGCTCCTTGTCGAAACGAGTCGCGGCACCAGAAAGCGACTCGGACATCTTGCCCGTCTGCTCGCCGACGCGAACGAGATCAACTAGGAGCGCCGGAAAAACGCCAGAACGCTCAAAAGCATGGGAAAGCGACGATCCATCACCGACTTCAGCGGTAATCGTCTTCATTTGAGCACGCAAAAAAAGGTTAGGCGTCGTGTTCTGGGATAGCTCGAGCCCTTTTAGCATTGGCAACCCGTTTGCCATGACGGTCGACAGCGTTTCGAGCATCTGGACGTGAAACCGGGTCTTCATCAGCGCGCCCATCAGCGGCAATTTCAGTTTGATTCGATCCCAGGTCGGGCGGTTTGCCGGAATGCTGATTAACGTCTGAAACACGACGATTCCGATTCCCAAGACCGAAAGAATCAGCCACCAATAGGACTGAAAAAACTCGCTGATCGCCATCATCGCGACTGCAGCGAAAGGAGGCTCGCCGCCGGTTCGATTGATGAGCACGGTCAGCTTCGGGATCAGAAAAGT
This sequence comes from Verrucomicrobiales bacterium, assembly GCA_047620505.1. Taxonomy (GTDB): domain Bacteria; phylum Verrucomicrobiota; class Verrucomicrobiia; order Verrucomicrobiales; family DEV007; genus JBLHKS01. Next base: position 7,574 of record JBLHKS010000145.1, read on the forward strand.
GATGAAAACGACGGTTACGAGGAGGCCGGAAAAGATGAGAAAGGCCGGATAAATCATCGCCGTCAGCACTTTCCCTCGCAGCTCGGCCATGGTCGTGAGGTAGACCGATTGGCGGCGCAGAATCACGTCGAGCGAGCCGCTCAGCTCGCCTGCAGAGACCAGATTGCAATAAAGATCGCTGAAACTGGGCGATGTCGATCGGAGCGCGTCCGCCAAACTCGAGCCTTCGCGGATTTTCTCGCGCAAAACGGCGGCGACGTCTCGCAGCTTCGATTTTTCGCCTCGACCGGCGAGAATCTTGAGGGCTGGCTCAAGTTGAAGGCCTGCGGAAAGCAGATCGCTGAGAGATTCGGTGAACAGAACCAGCAGCTGCTGATTGAGCTGGATCTTGCCACCTCGCGCCGTTGCCCTCGCCGCGTCAGAGGTTTTCTCCCGAGATTGCGCCTTCGAACCACCGCCAGCCGAACTCTCGACCAGCTTGAACGGCTGCAGGCCCAATTTTTCCAGCTTCCGAAACGCCTCGTCTCGATCCCGGGCGTCCAAACTGCCGCCGGACTTGCTCCCTTCTTTCGTAACGGCGCTGTAGCTGAATGCGGGCACTTTCTTGGGTAATTGTGCTAAGCCACCGCGACAACTTCTTCAAGCGTCGTAGCACCTTCGAATGCTTTCAAAATGCCGTACTCGCGCATGTTCCGAAATCCGTCTCTGTGCGCCTGTTCCCTCAATTCTCTCGCATTCGCTTGCCTTAGAACGAGTTCGGAAAGTTCTTCGGTCATCTGGCACAATTCGTAGAGCGCGAGCCGGCCGTGGAATCCGGTGTAGCGGCAAGAATCGCAGCCTTTGGGGTGCGCGCGATAAATTCGTTCGCCATCTTCCGGAGTTAAATCACAGGACTTTAAGATCGCCGCGGAGATTCCTCCGAGAATCCGACAATTCTCGCAAAGTCGCCGAACGAGCCGCTGAGCGATGAAAGCGCGGACAGACGACACGACAAGGAACGGTTCCAGACCCATGTCGACGAGTCGAGTGATCCCGCCGATCGCGTCATTCGTGTGAAGCGTGCTGAAGACGAGGTGGCCGGTCAGCGCTGAACGCACGGCGATTTCCGAAGTCTCCAAGTCCCGAATTTCACCGACCATGATGACGTTCGGATCGCCTCGAAGGATGCTTCGCAAGCCGCTCGCGAACGTCAGATCGATCTCCGGCTTGATCGCGATCTGAATCACGCCGTCGAGTCGGTTCTCGACCGGATCTTCGATCGTGACGATCCGGCGAGATTCGTCGTTAAGCTCAGAGAGGAAGCTGTAAAGCGTGGTCGATTTTCCGCTTCCGGTTGGGCCGGTCACGAGCACGATACCGTTCGGCTCCTCCAGCAGCTGCCGGAATTTCGCATCCAGCTCAGCGGACAGACCGAGCTTCGGAATCGTGAATTTTTCCTGGCCGAGAAGTCGAAGACTAACGCTCTCGCCCGTGACAGACGGAATCGTCGCGACGCGGACGTCAATCGAGTTTCCGTCCAGTTCGAGGCTGATTCGACCGTCCTGCGGTCTGCGTTTTTCGGCGATATCCAGCCTTGCCATCACCTTAAGCCGAGCAATCACCGATGATTGAAGCGTTTTGATGTTTTCCGGGACCGGTGCGCTTTTCAGGACGCCGTCGATTCGAAACCGAATCCTCAAATCGTCTTCCAGAGGCTCAACGTGGATGTCCGTCGCTCGCTGATTGAGAGCCTGACGAATGATCTGATTCACGAATTTGACGACGCTGGCTTCTTCGTCATCTTCGTCCAAAACGTTAATCTCTTCCTTGAGATCAACCGCCTGCGCGTCCACGTCCCGGCCTTCAAGAATCGCCGCAAACGTCGCCGCGCCGACTCCGTAAAAATCCTGAAGCGCCTCCAGCACGAGGCGACGCGACGCCAGCGACCAGCGAATCGAATACGGGATTTCTTTCCGCGCAGCCTGGCGTTGCTGAAGCGAAAACGGATCGTAAGTCACCAATTCCAGCTTCCGATCCCCTCCCCCGCCATCTCCGTTAGTCCCGGCGGAATCAACGAAGCGCAGAGGGACAAATCGGTACTTCAGGCCGATCTGCGTTGGGCAAGCCTCCTTGAGTTCGGTCGCGTCGGCGCTGTCCGGCCTGACGTGAGTGTGCCAGCCCAAAGAAAGCACGTTGCTCAGCTCCTTGAGAAACCCGGTTTCGTCAACCAGGCCGCTGTCCAACACTTCATCGACGACCGATGCGTCAGTCGCGAACGCTTCGGAGACAATTTCCTCCAAACGGGCCGGATTTCCGGTCCCTGCTTCACTGGCTGCCCGCAGAACCTGCGTTTTCAAGGAGCCGTCGTGGTCGTCGTCGTTGTTCCGTCCGTCGTGGTCGTTCCATCGCCGGTAGTCGTGGTCGTTCCGTCGGTCGTGGTCGTTCCATCGCCGGTGGTGGTCGTCGTCGTCGTTCCCGTGTCTTCGGTGAAGCCCAACTCTTCCAATTCGGTCGTCAACGCAGTCACCGACGCGGCTACGGTCTGATTCAAACGGTTAAATTCGCGAGTCCGCGTCCGATCGAAACTGAATTTCATCGACGCGAGGCCGGCGAAACCCAGCGAGTCGTCGTCCTCGGGCTCTTCGAGCGGAAAAACGACGGCGCTCTCGTCATCGGAAGCTAAAACGTGGCCGCGAATCGTGGTCGCGATCTCGAATTGAAACCGCCGCCCTCGAATGATCAGCGAAATGTTTTCCTTCAGCGTTCCGATGCCCAAATAATGCGAAATCGAAGTGTTTGTCGTCGCTGACGCCCGAACGACAACTTTGCGAATTTCGCCTTTGATCGTCGTGAAAGCCTCGGCCGTGTCTTCCGATTTGATGTAGCGATCGAAGACTTCGTTGCTCTCGGTTTCCTCAAAAGTGAAGACGAACGAGCCCGTTCCGGTCAGGCCGTCCAGCACGAAAAATCCGCCGTCGAAGAACTCGAAATTGATGCTCGAATCTTCCTTCTCAAACTCCATTTCGTAAACCACCACCTGGGCGGAAAGCGAGGAGCAAAATCCGGCTACTGCGATCGCGGAAACGGCCGCGAGGGTCTTGAAAAGTCTCTTCATTTCAGTTTTCAATCTCGGGTTTCAGGTAAATCTGGTCAAGCGGATCGTCTGGCAGCTGCTGGGATTTCTGACGCCGCTGAAACAACCGTTGAAGCAGCTTTTTAGGCTTCGCTTCCGAAATTACTTTCGGTGCAGCGAACTCGCGAACTTCTTCGGCGAACTCGGAGCGCATGTCGAAATCCTTTTGGGCGTTAACGAGATCAACATCGTCTTCAATGATCCTCGGCTGGATGAAAATCAGGAGTTCCTGGCGGTCTTTCTCTCGATTCGAGCCGAAAATCGGACCAATCACGGGCAGGCCAACCAAAATCGGCAAACCCGAATCGGTCTTGCGATTGTCCTCAGAAATCAGGCCGCCCAGCAGGATGGTTCCTCCGTTGGGAACAACCACGGTCGTGTGCATTTTCTGAGTTCCAATGGTAGGAATATCATTTCCGCTGATATTCTGGCTACCGATGATGTCGTCGTTCACTTGTTCGATCAGGAGAGTCACTTCGTTTCGGGAATTGATCAGCGGCAGGACTTTAACCTCCAGCACGACTTCCTCGTAACTGATCGAAGAACTAACAGCCGCCTGGTTCACATTATTTGGATCAAGTGTAGAAAGTGTCGAACTCGGGACTGCGATCCGCTGTCCGGTCGAAATCGAGGACCACCGATTGTTCAGCGCGTAGAGCGTCGGGCGGGCGAGAATCCGGAACTGATTCTTCGTGTGGAGCGCGTCGACGTAGGCGCTGACGGCGTCGCCGACCTGCCCATAGACAGTGAGTCCCTGCGCGGCCGGTAGGAGGCTGGCTACATCGGTCAAGGTGCTGATGTCCGGAGTCGCCCCGGTCCGGTTTCGCAGAACTCCAGCGAGTTGGTTGTTGAATTGACCCTGCTCGGTCACCTTAAAAAGATCGGCCCCGTAATTGAGATCGTCGCCAAGGGTAAGTTGAGCGATCACCGCTGAAATCTGGATCTGACGCGGCCGAATATCCATTCCATCGATGAGCTCTTCGAGAGTCGCGAGGTGCTCCTCGGGCCCGGAAGCAATCAGCGTGTTGTGGACGTTGTCGGCGATCAGGAGAGTTTTTCCCACGACGATCGATTGCGGGCCGACATCGGACGTGAACTCGGCAGAACTGAGGCTGCTGCCGCCTCCTCCAGACGATCCAAATCCACTGGATCCGCCTCCGGAAGAACCGCCGCCCAAGCTGCTTCCTGCGTTCGAACTCTGATCGTTCGCGCCTTCCTCACCGCCAGCGATGTCGCCGGAACCTTCCACTTCGACGCCAGGCATGAGGGCGTGCTGCGCGATCGGCAAAAACGTCGAAACGGGCAGAAATTCGAGCCTCCGCTTCAGAAACTTCTTCCGTGAAGCAGGCGCGTCGAAAAAAGTGACCAGCCTCTCGATGTAATCCAGATCATCCGGCTGACCGATCGCAACCAGCGTGTTTGTCCGAGAAATTGCCCGGATTTTCGGATCGACGGTCTGGATATCCGGCGAATAAGACGTCAGAACGGTCGAAGTGCCTCCACCCGGAGTCGTCGCCGTCGCTGGAGTCGTGGGTTGCCTCGCCCCGCCTTCAGAGCCCGCCCCTGAAGCGCCCGAATCCAACTCTAGCAGCTCAGAAATCGCCTCAGCGACCTCGATCGCGTCGCCGCGGTCCAACGGGAATTCCCGAATATCGATTGGCAGGCCCATCGGCGCTACATCGATGTGATCCTGCAGCTGCACGTATTTTCGAATGATCGCCGTGCTGTCCGTGATCACGACCGACGACGCCTGCGGGAACGGAACGATCGTCCCGTAGCCGTGGGACGGAAAAATCTCGGCCAATTTCGTCGCCGCCTCTTCAGAACCGAGGTGATCGAATTTCAACACGAAAGCCACCACCTGATCGGTCGTCGGAAGATCGTCGACGTCGCTGTAAATCGGGACGCCTTCGCTACCCGGCGCGCCTGTGCTTTCGGGCACCGCGATGATCTTGACGGTGCCTGCTCCAGCCGGAATCAGCGCGTAGCCGTTCAACAGCAGACTTTTTTCGATAAATTCAGCAGCTGCTGCCCTCGGAAGTGGTTTTGTGGTCTGGATTGAAAGCGTCGCCGTCTGGATCGCGCCGTCCTGAATCACATTTTGGTCGGTCAGAATCCCGTATTGCAGGGCAATCTGACTCATCGGCATGTTCTGATAATTGACCTCAATCAGAGTGTCGTCGTCTGGCTCAATTTGCGCTGAGACCTCGGACGCGAGCCAGAAGAAAGGGAGGAACGCGAACAAAATCGCGCTCTTCAGGGAAGTTAAAAAGTTGTGCATGCCTCGAAGGTTTCCCTGTAGGTCTACCCGATTTTGTGGAAGAAACCAACCGGAAAGGCGTGCGATTTCGTTTTCATCCCGGTTTAGAAATGATCTCGGTCAGCCGTCCTTGTTATTTCGGACCGCGGATTGCGCGGATTGTCGCGAATGATTTGGAAAGAAAAAAGAAATCCGCGTCCATCCGCGCAATCCGCGGTTCGAAATAACAAGACTCGCCTGAATTCGACGTTCTGAATGAGTCGCTCGCGAAGCAATTTCTGCCCTACGCAAGCCTGACGAAAGCCGCCTGAACCCTAGCAGCTGCTGGCTCGCCTACGACGACGGCGGCCGGAGGATCACGACTTCGCCATCGAACGATCCCGCGCCGAGTTTCGACAAATGCAGCGCGTCTGGCCCGGCGTGAAGCATGAAATCGGCCGGATCGAGGATTCCGTTCTCATTCGAATCCCCGTAGAGCGCGCCGATGTGCTGAAACTGCTTTCCTGGCCGGTAACGAACCGCGATCGCGTCGCCAGGCTCGATTTCCTCACCCCAGGTCAGCGTTTCGTCCGGCTTGCCGTCCTCGATTCGGCAGGTCGCGGCCTTTGGCCATTCGCTCGTGAGCATCGCAACGTTATAATCTTTCGAGCCTTCGAGACCGCGCCATTTCCGGTTCGCGGCGACGAGCACGTCCGCGCAATCGGCACCGATGTAGTTTCCGCTCTGATACGGAATGGAGCCGAAAAGACCAGGCACGTTGAAGAAGCTCGTCAGGTAACCGAGGTAGCCATCGTCCTTGCGAATCGAGATTCGGAAGACGCTCGGCGAGAGGTTGCGATGGTCGTTTTCCGCCAAACCGGCCGAACGAAGCCGCTTGCCGTTTTTCAACACCTCAGCTTGAAGCCAGAAGCTCCCAAGATCGCTTCGATAGTTTCGTGAACGGCTGACCCCATCGAATATTTCCCCGTAATCGAAGGCTATTTCCCATTTTCCACGAAACTCCTCCACCTCAACTCGCTCGTAATCGATTTCGCCGAAACCGACCCATTTGTAGGGCTCTTTTTCCCAGGGATGATTGGCGTTTTTGTAATATTTTGCGGTGTCAGGAACGATCTGAAACCATCGAATCTCGGTCGCGCCTTCCGGCTTCGCGACCCGCACGCGGATCGGCGTTCCTTGAACTGCGCCGACTGGTTTTTTGGCAAAATCTTCGTCGCCGGCAGCACCTTCGATTCGCAGGCTTGGTGTCGCCTCAATCGGCAGGCCATCCCACTCGTCAGGCTCCTGAGCCGGCGAACAGCTACTGAGCGCGAGCGAGAAAACAAGAATAATTTGGGCAATCGAGTTTTTCATTACGGGGATTACGGGGGTAAATTGCAAAAAGTGTCGTCAAACTTGAATAACCAGACTTGCCAATCCTGTTAAAAACAGCGACAATCAACATGCTTTGCGCTTTTCAACAAAACACCTCCAATCCGCAGTCACGGTTGCTGCGGTGTTTCTAGCCGCTCCATTTTCGGCGTGGTCAATCGGAACCAGGCACGATGTCGCTCCGGAATATTACGAGGCACTCGCCGCCAACACAGGCCAGTTTGAGGCCACGGGCGAAAGCGCCGATTATCCGGATTTCGCCGCCGTTGCCGCGATCGGAGCGCCAGGGAAAGCCAAGTTCGATGTGGTCGGCTCAGCGATTCTGGTAAATCGTCAGTGGGTTCTGACCGCCGCACACGTCGTGATGGATCCGTCTGGAAAAGGCGATTTCGACCGCGAATTGCGCGTCCGATTCGGCTCGAACGCCAGCAAACAGTTCGAAGAATACGGAATCGTCGAATTCCACCTGCCGCTTCCGCTTTCCAAGCTGAAACCGTTGCAGGGCGGGATCCGCTACCGCGAAAAACACGTCGTCCACGCAGAATTTCACGACATCGCGCTCCTTAAACTGGATCGTCCGGTTGAAGGGATCGATCCGATTCCCGTCTGCGGAAACTGGGGCGTTAAAATGGTCGGCAAATCGATTTTCATCGCTGGCTACGGCGATTCCGGCAACGGCGGGAATTCAAGGACAGAAACCTGGGCACCTGCCGAAATGAAGCGGGCAGCTGAGAACGTCGTAGACCGCGAGGTGACGACGAATCCATATTCTGGCGATAGCGAAGGCGGGCTGATCATTTTCGATTTCGACAACGGGTCGACTGAGCGCAATTCGCTCAATCTCTATTCGCGCGCCTGGAGCCGGATTTTTGGCGAAGGAGCCAGCTCAGCTGAGCCTTTGCCGTTAGAGGGAGCCTCGTATCCTGGCGACAGCGGAGGCCCGGCACTCGCGAAAATCGGGGGCAAATGGCACGTGGTCGGCGTCAGCGGCTACGGAACCGGATTTCCGCCTGGAAAACGGCGCACGACGATTCAGTACGGCGACGTTCTGGTCTACACGCGGGCCGCGAGTCACGCGAGTTGGATCAATCAGACGATCTACAGTGGTCCAGCAGCTGCTCAGACCGAAATGGTTGCCTACACCGAGCCGATCCAGGTAAAACGCGGGCTTTTCGGCCGTGTGAAGCCGATCGACAACGAGAATTCCGAGATCGGTGGTCACGCGACGAGCAAAAAGCGCGGTGGCGGACTGCTTGGATTTCTCAAGGGCGGCAAAGACAAATCGGGCGAAATGGCTTCCGATTCTGGAGGCGATGACGGCGATCAGAAACGCGGAGGCCGCGGGCTCTTCAAAAAGAAGAAGGCTGGCGGCGGTGGTTTGCTGGCCGGGTTGTTCAAGCGCGGGTCGAACGGGCCCAGGGCGTGAATCGCTTGAGCCGAGGCGATACCCTCGCGCTCGCGTTTATCATTTTGGTATTAGGGCTGCTACTATTTTGGCCTAAGTCTGGGCCTCACGGGCACTCTCGAAAAGCGGCCTTCTTGAGAACAGCAAAAGATCTCGAACAGGCCCTGAAAAGCTTTCACGCTGAGTACAAGCGATTTCCGGATATCTCGGACTCGGGAGCGGATTTTTCCGGGCCAACGCCACCCGAGTTGATCACCGCCCTCATTGCAGTTTCGGGACACGAGGCAACTGAGAGACTGAATCCCAGAGACGAACAGTATTTCTCTACCAAAATGGCTAAGAAATCTGGCGGATTCGGCGTCGTCAAAACTCCAGACGGTGCCCTTCAGCTTCAAGATTGGTGGGGCCAGCCATTTCACCTATTCCTGGATCTGAACGAAGACGGCAAAGTCCGAATTCCCGATCAAAAAGGCAGATTTCAAATCGTTAAGCGTAAAGTCGTCGTGATCTCTAGCGGACCGGATCGGAAGATCGGGACGAAAGACGACATCAAGTCTAGATGAGCGCTTCAGATTCTCTCCCCAATGATTCTGATAAATCGCATTTACCGCTTCGCTCAGGCTTGGCTTCTGCTGTTTGCGCTCCTGGCGCTGATCAGCATTTTAGCGCCACCGAGTTGCGACTATCGACCAAATCCAACGCGCGTAGCGGGGGAATGTGCAAGCGATCTGAATGAGGCGCTCGAATTGTATCGAGAAGAGTATAATCGCCTGCCGATCAACTTATCTTCAGCGTTAGACTATTCCGGAGATTTCCCCGCGGAATGGACGACGGCATTGCTTGCAGTCAAAAACCATCCGGCGACGCGAACTTTCAACCCAAAGGAAATCCGGTTCCTTCGATTCCGCTCGGTCGACAAGCCGAGATACGGAGGTTTCGAGGAACTCCCGGACGGCAACTGGCAGCTGATGGATCCGTGGGGAAGGCCCTTCCACCTTGTTCTCGACTCGGACGACGATGGATTCGTGCGAATTCCAAAGCTGAAAGGCGAATTTCGAGTTGTAGAGCGCCGAATTCTCGCGATTTCAAGGGGAGCGGATGGAGAAATCGGAACCGAGGACGACATTCGTTCGGAATAGCCTATGAAAACTCTCGGCCGATCGGTCCTGGTGGTTTTGGCTCTCTTGGGATTCTGTTATATCTTTTTTCCAGTGAGTGCTCTTCATTCGAACACCGACAGTGACCGCACTGAACAGAAATTGAGGGCGCTGAGGACTGCGCTCAGGGATTACTACTCAGAATACAAGAAACTCCCTCCGATTCATCAGTCCGACGACGATTTTGCCGGGGAGCTTTCGGGAGACCTGATTGTCGCCCTCTTCGCGGTCAAAGATCACTCGGCGACTGCGCGCCTGAATCCGCGAGGAATCCAATTCTTGACGACAAAAAGCGGGTTAAGCGGGATCCGTGGCCTTTCAAAATCGAAGAATGGTAAATACCAATTTCTGGATCCTTGGGGTGAGCCATGTCACCTTTTTCTCGACTTGAATTATGATGACAAAATGCAGATTCCATTCAAGTCCGGGAAACTGGAAATCGTCTACACAACAGTCTTTTTGATCTCAAAAGGACCGGATCGCCGATTTGGAACCGAAGACGACATTCGATCTTGATAAATCCCGACATCCCTTGATCGAAATCTCGCTAAATCTTGAGATTGCATGGCTGCGGGGTCAGCCTATCCGTCTCGCATGACGGCAAAATTCCTGCTTTGCGCCTCCCTCCTCTCCCCTGCCCTCGCGCTCGCGCAGACTCCGGCCGAAATCCTCAAAGAAACCGACACCACCGGCGGTCTTGTCGTCCATCTCGGCTGCGGCGATGGTTCGAAGACGGCCGAGTTCCTCGCGGGGCCCGGATTTCGTGTTCATGGGCTGGATAAAAATGCCGAAAACGTCGCGACGGCCCGCCAGCAGCTGCTGACGAGCGGAAACTACGGAAAAATCGCCGTCGACCGCATTACGGGCTCGGCTCTGCCCTACGGCGACAATCTCGTGAATCTCCTCGTCGCCGAGAGCGATGAATTCGTGCCTCACGCCGAAATCGTACGCGTTCTCGTTCC
>JBLHKS010000146.1:0-17718 GCA_047620505.1 Verrucomicrobiales bacterium
GGGCGCTGGAGTCGCAGGTGCGGGCGCTGGAGTCGCAGGTGCGGGCGCTGGAGTCGCAGGTGCGGTTTCGGTCCCGGTTCCCAAGTTGAACTGTTCGAACCCTGGCAAATTACCCAAGCCGGAAGGATTGAATCCAGCTCCCGGAACCGGCTTCGGTTCAGGTTTCGGCGGAAGCGTCAGCATCACGTAATCGAAGGCGCGCTTCTCGATCGACTGGAAGCCCTCTTTGTTCTCCTCGTAATATGCGTTGATCGCTTCTTCGGAGATTTCGATATCCTTTTCGTAGTCCTCGCGCTTCAAGAAGACCTCGTAAGCAGTAAATTCCTCGTAACTCTGCTCGTAACTTTGATCGACCTGCCATTGAGTCGGCTTCATCCCGGCACCGAGCAACTGCTTGAGTTTATGGAGCGTCAGAAGATCTCCAACGACTTGCTCGACGTCCTGGCGACGAACACTGCCGTTAAGTCGAAGGAAAGAATCGAGCTCAGACTCGCTGAACACACCTTCCTGATCGACGAACGCCGGGAGCGACTTGAGTTTCGCATTAATTTCCTCGGGAGAAGGTTCGACACCGAGTCGAGTCGCCTCATTGCGAAGAATGACCAGTCGAGTCACGAAACCTGTGCGGTCAGATCCGAAAGCCTCGTTTGGACGATTGCCGTACATCTCATAAGCAAAAATCTCTAGCTCGGTTGGTTCGTAGCTAGTTTTCCCCCTCTGACCAAGACTCTGGGCAAGGGTGAATTGTTTCGCCAGTTTTGAGACTTCACCCACACTGAATTTCTCTCCGTCTACCGTCAAAAGCACCTGATTCTGGGTCTTTTCGCCCGTGCCAAACCAAACCATGGCGATGCAGATTACAGTGGCGACAACGATGAGAAGCGACTTCTGGGCTTTTCGCATTGAGGAGAGCATATCAGTAAATCAGTAAACGGTGTAAAGTTGTCAGTGGACGGTTTTCCAAGGGTAAATTCGTGGAGGGCAGAATCTGTAGCCTGAGTAAAAGTGAAGTCCAGCAAGGCCTTTGTGAATTCACACAAAACCCCAACTGCTCACCTGCAAGGCTGATCGCCGAATCGCTCAGCCGTTCAAAAACTGCTCCATCGCGGAGTCGCGCGCGGCCCCGTTCTGAAGCGCTTTCAGATAGAACTGATTGGCAAGATCTTTAGAAGGTTCGTCGCGAGTTGCGTAAAGAACGGCGAGATTAAAATGTGCGTCAGCGTGCTCAGGATCGACCTCGATCGCGCTCTTGAACTCGGTTTCGGCCTTAACACCGAAACCGCGCTGGCTGGCGATCAATCCGATGTAATTGTGCGCGTTGGCATGGCCGCCCTGGTATTTGATGCACTCGCCGAAAGCCTCCATCGCCTCGCTGAGCTCCCCTTCTTTAAAGCGAACCACGCCGAGATAATAATGAGCCGCAGCGCAGTCGGCGCGATGCGCAATCGCCCGCTCGAACTGAATCGCCGCCTGCCGAAGGTCGCCTCGTCTGATTTGAATCACACCGAGATTGCAGAGGGCAAAAATGTTATGCCCGTCAAATTTCAGCACCTGCTCGTAGCTCCTTTGAGCGCTCGCGTACTCGCCCTGTGAAAAATCGTAGTTCGCCGCCTTCGCGAGCCGGGTGATCCGAGTCGCTTCGGTTTCTCCGCGACTATCGCCAGTTCCGGGCTTCTTGGCAGTCCCCGTGCCAGTTCCAGCAGCTGCTAGCGCGGCTCCGTCTTTCGGAGTCTCCTGGCGAACGCCGAATCCACCCGGAATCTCAATCAAATCCATCGCGCCGAGCGATTCGATCAGCTTAACATCATCGGGATTCCGGAACATCTCCAATTCATCTTCTGAGAACTCAAAACGCTGACCAGAGGTGATAATGTTAAGCTCGTTCACCATCCGAGCGCTCGTCTGATCGAGCTTCTGCAGTTCGTCGAGAACGATATCGCGCGACTGCTGAAGTTTGGCCTGTTTGGCCAGCTGACGACGGATGATTCCGCGAAGAAGATCGTTCTCCTCTCCAGAATGGCCCAGCATCACGACCTGCTCCCGGGCATCGGCCATCTGCTCGTCCATTTGAGCCATCTGCTTCTGCGCTTCTCCCAAATCGGTGGCGCTCGCCTTCAATTCGTTTCTCAAACTGTCCCGCTCCTTGGTCAGGCCCGCGAGCGCCTTGGTCGCGCCCTCAAGCTCGGCGGTCTTGTTATCCAGGGCACCCAACATCGTCGCCAGCTTGCCGTTGAGCTCTTCAACCCGCTCCTGATAGAGGTCGTTGTCTTCCTGCAACTCCTGACGCTCGTCCTGGATCGTCTTCAACTGACGCTGAAAAGATGCAATCTGAACCTTGTAATTTCCCTCTTTCTTGGTGAGCGCCGTGACCTGGTCCTGAAGCTCGGTCAATTCCTTCTGCCACTTGCGCTTCGCGGCGATCATCTCTTTTACGTCGCCGTCGATCTGTTCGTTGGCACCCGCGAGAATCGCCATCTCATCCAAATCCTGTTGCAGCTGATTTCGCTGCTTCACCAACGCGTTGCGTTCCGCGAGTAAATTTGTGTTGTCCTGGGCCATGATATCCCGCTCTTTTTCCAAGTCGGCGACATTCGTCCTCAGCGCCTGCATCGCCGTCTGAGCTTTGTCCAGTTCGGTCAGAAGCTTCTTATTCTGCTCGCTCAGCTCGCCATTCTTCGTGAGTTCGGCGGTCAGCTTTGCGGTGAGCGCTTTCCGTTCTTCTTCCGCTTTCTTCGCAGCGGCGTCCATCGCAGCGACTTTCTCCGTAGCCTCACCCAGATCGGAAGCCATTTTCTCCGTCCCGGCGTCAGCCATTTTCTTAAGCGCGTCCCGCTCAGCGGCGATTTTATCCCGCTCGTCCTTCATTTTCTTCGCTTCTTTGGCGAAACCAGTCCGTTCCGCTTTTTCAGCGGCGAGCTCCTCCTTCGTCTTCGCAAGTTCCGCCAACGCGGCCGCCTGCTGCTCGGTCATCCCGTTGCCTGCCTTGGCCATCGCGGCACTCTCATTCCGAAGCTTCGCGGCTTCGGCTTTTGCGAGCTTCAACTCCTCAAAAATCTTAATGGCTTGATCGTTGGCTGCCGTCAGTTCCTCGGCTGCCTTCTGAAGCTGTGCTTGCAGTTTTGCGACCTGATCGGTTCCCATTGTCTGGGCCTTTTGCAAATCAGCCACCATTCCAGCGAGCTGAGTCCGAATATTCTGCTCAACTGTCTGCGCCTGAATCAGCTGCTGTTGCAGTCCTCCGATCTGCTGTTCCCGGCCAACAATCTGCTGCTTCAGCCGATTGTTTTCGCCATTCAACCGATCCAGCTCAGCCTGCATCCGGTCTAACGGCAGGTTCTGGTTTGCCAAGTTCGGAGCGGCCGCAGGCGGCACCGGCACCGGCATCGGTCCTGGTCCAAGATCGCCACCACGCCGAATAGGATCTGGGGGAACGGCTCTCGCATCTGGCTCTGCAAGCAGCCCGGGCCCTCGACCCGGCGAGGGTTTCGGCAATTTGTCGAGTTCACTTGGGTTGCTCACTTCCAAGCGCGAGTGAACGACGTGAATCTTGTCTAGAAGATCCTTCCGACGCCAATCCACCATTTCCGGCTTCCAGGTCGGATGTGTCCGAGCGATGTAATCAAAAAGCTTCTGGGCCTCGCGGAATTTCGTCAGCGCGAGGAGATCTTCCTTCGTCTTCACCTGATCCTCGCCTTCCCGCATCAAAAGATATGCCTGAAGCCAGAAATCTGAGGGGTCTTCCGCCGTCCCTTGAGCTGGGAGGTTACACGAGAATGCTAAAACCAAGATGCCCGAGACGAGCCCTTTCCAGATGCGTGTGGTGAATTTCATGTCCTGTCCTTCCTTCCTTTTCTGCTGCGGTAAGTTTTAAAAAAACCAGCCTCATCAAAAAGGCAAACGTGGGTTTTGAATCGGGAGTCCCCCCCAGGGTCTCCGTGTGAGGGCGGTTTTTACCACAGCTTCAAAATAATGTCTCCAAAAAAGTTCACGCCAGGATACCCGGATCTCGACAGCTGAACCGGTTACGCCGACTTTCCTTCGCGGAATAACCGCTTGCGAGATCTCGGCAAACTCATAGATTCGCGAGCGTTTTGAGCCTTTCGCTCCGTGAGCGCCTCTACCCTCAACCACCCGGTCCTTGTTTTGAACCGGCTTTGGCAACCGGTCAATATCTGTTCGGCCCGCCGCGCATTTTCTCTGCTTTACCTCGGCCACGCCCAGGTCGTCCACACCGACGAGGAGGATAATTTCTTCACCCACGACATCGAATCGTGGATGTCCACAACTCGGGACGCCAAGAATATGGAAGTCGTCCGGACGATCTCCTGCACCTTCGGCCTCCCCGCGATCATCGTGCTCCAACTCTTCGATCGCATGCCGAAGAAGGACGTGAAATTCACTCGCCAGAACATTTTCGAACGGGACGACCACGAATGTCAGTACTGCGGTAAAAACTTCGAAATCAAGGAGTTGAACCTCGATCACGTCGTTCCGCGCGACAAAGGCGGGAAAAACAGCTGGGAAAACATCGTCACCAGCTGCATTCGCTGCAACACGCGCAAAGCCAACAAGTTACCGCACGAAGCCCGGATGTTTCCGCGCAAAGAGCCCAAGGCCCCGACCTGGCGACCGTTCATGTGCCTCGCGGAGAAGAGCGTTCGCCGAATGGCGCACCCGAGCTGGCGACATTTTCTCGATCTGGAGCGCGCGAACGTAGAAGTCAGCCACTAAACCAAGTTCGAAGTTTCAAGATTCAAGTTTCAAGCGCTTAAAACTTGAACCTGAAAACTGAAAACTTCTCACATCCGCTCCGTCGTCTCGATCCCCATCAGATTCAGGCCTTGCTTGAGCACCCGAGAAGTCGCCTCACAAAGCAGGAGTCGAGTTTCGCGAGTCGCGCCTTCGGATTTCAGCACCGGGCAAGCCTGGAAAAAGCTGTGATACTGGCTGGCGAGTTCGTAAAGATAAGTCGCGAGCACATTCGGTTTGTGATCGTCGAGCACCGTCGGAACCGCCTCGCCAAACTGAACCAGCTTGAGCGCGAGCCGCTTCTCGGCGTCCTCGGAAAACTCAGCAGCTGCTGGCAGCTCGAAAACGCCGCCCAGCTTGCGGAAAATCCCGCGCGTCCGAACATACGAGTAAATCAAATACGGAGCCGTCGCGCCCTTCAGCGCCAACATCCGATCCCAATCGAAAACGTAATCGGTCATCCGCGCCTGGGACAGCTCCGCGTACTTCACCGAGCCAAGCCCGATCACGCGCGCCACATTCGGCTTCTCCTCCGCTGGAATCTCAAATTTCTCGTCCTCCGCCTCACGCGCTTCCATGAACGCCGTCGCCCGCTCGATCGATTCGTCAAGCACCTCTAACAAGCCCACATTCTCACCCGAGCGCGTTTTGAACGGCTTGCGATCAGCCCCCAGAATCGAGCCAAACGCCACGTGGACAAAATCCACATCCGTGTGCCCGCAACGCTCCGCCGCGTCAAAAATCTGGCGAAAATGCAGCTGCTGCGGCGCGCCGACGACATACCAGATCTTGTCCGCCTTCCACTCGGCCACCCGGAAGTCGACCGTCGCCAGATCCGTCGTCGCGTAGAGAAATCCGCCGTCCGACTTCCGGATCATCGCCGGCACATCGACCCAATCGTCTTCCTTCCGAATCTTGAACGGATCCTGCTCCGGCTTCTTCTCTCCGCTCGAAAAAACGCACATCGCCCCGTCGCTCTCGCGCGCCACCCCGGATTCGCTCAGCCGATCGACCAGCGGACCCAACGCATCGTTGTAAAAACTCTCGCCCAGGTAGTGATCGAAACTCACCCCGAGCTGCTCGTAAATTCCCTCCAGTCCGTTCAGCGAAACCGCGACGCATTTTTCCCAGATCGCGTAATTTTCCGCATCGCCGCCCTGGAGCTTGACGAGTTCCTCGCGGCACGCCGTCATCACCGCCTCGTCCGCCTTCGCATCCACGTTAACCGATTTGTAAAGCCGAAGCAACTCCGCGATCGGATCGCTCTCCAGCGCAGCTTCATCGAGCTGATTTTTCCAGCCATAAATGATCATCCCGAACTGCGTTCCCCAATCGCCGATGTGATTGTCCGTGATCACTTTGTGGCCGAGGAACCGCGAAACCCGCGCCAGGCAATCGCCGATGATCGTCGAGCGGATGTGGCCGACGTGCATCGGCTTAGCCACGTTCGGCGCGCTGAAATCGATCACGATCGTCTTCGGCTCAGCCGTCTCGGGCACGCCCAGCCGCTCGTCCTTCGCCAGATCGACTAACCGGCTCGCCAGCGCCTCGTCCTTCAGTCGGAAATTCAAAAACCCGGGCCCTGCGATTTCCGGAGTCTCGCAGAGATCGTCAACCAGCAGCTGCTCGATCACCTCCGCCGCGAATTCGCGTGGATTCGTCCTCAGCCGCTTCGCCAGAATCATCGCTGCGTTGCTCTGATAATCGCCGAACTTCGGATCGGCAGTCGACATCACCGAGACGACGAAATCGTCCGGGATTTCGGCGGCTTTCGAGGTCTTGCCGAGCGCCTCGAGTAGGCGCTCGCGTAGGATGTCTGGCAGGGTCTGGCTCATGTCCGTTTTTGAAGAGCGCGAAGTCTACGTTCGAGCTTCGATCCGGCAAGTTCTTTGACGACGATCTAAGACATCGACGGGCGATTTCCTCGAAGAGCGGCCGGTTTCGATCGTGGCTGCGCTCGTTCACGACGGCGGCGATGACCAGAACCAAAGCGGAGATTGAATCGATCGGAATTTCGTGCAACCGTTTAGATATCGACATGGCTGCCTTTACCGTTTCACCAAAATACCAAGTCGTCACCCCGAAGGAAGTGCGGGAAGGCCTCGCGATCGCGCCAGGCGACAAAATCGAAGTCATCCAACTTGAAGGCCGGATCGAGCTGGTTCCCGTGCCACCGATGGAATCGCTTGAGGGATCTCTGAAAGGGGTGAAGAACACTTTTGAGCGCGAAGACGACCGATGCCTGCCGTAGTTGATTCTTCAGGCTGGATTGAGTTTTTCACCGGCGGCCCGAACAGCGAACAGTTCAAATCCGCAATCCAAGCCGTTGAAGAATTGATCGTCCCGGCAATCTCCATCACCGAAGTCTATCGATGGGTGATGCGTGAGGCCTCCACGACAGAGGCGCTCACTGTCGCTGCGGCGATGAAGCAGGGCAAAGGCGTTCCGCTCGACGACCGCCTGGCGATCATCGCCGCCGAAATCAGCCGCCGGCATCAACTCCGCCTTGCCGACGGAATCATCTACGCCACGGCGCGTGATTCGTCAGCGGAATTGCTGACGCAGGATGCTGATCTCGAAGGTCTGCCCGGAGTTCACTACATTCCTCACCCGGACCGCGGATCCGCTTAGCGAATCACGAATCCAATTCAGCGCACCGACTCTCGCCCGACCCAGCAACTGCTGAAGTGTTCTCTAAATTGCCGGTTGCCATCTGGCGATTCGACGCCTGATTCCTGCGCCCCCGTTCCAACATTATTTTTTCCTCTCAAGAACACTAACATGAGCAAAAGCGACTTCGGTTTGATTGGTCTGGCCGTGATGGGCCAGAATCTGGTTTTAAACGTCGAAAGCCGGGGTTTCCAGGTTTCCGTCTACAACCGCACGACGGAGACGATGGATAAATTCATCGCCGACAACGCAGACAAAAAACTCGTCGGCGAGGAGACCTTGTCTGGATTCATCGAAAGCATCGAGCGCCCGCGAAAAGTCATGATGCTCGTCAAATCGACCGCCGGTCTCAACCCGAATGATCGCGATGCCGTCGACAAGGTGATTGCGGACGTCGCCCCGCTTCTGGACGAGGGCGACCTGCTGATCGATGGCGGCAACACTTACTACATCCACACCGAGCGCCGCGCTAATGAGCTCGAAGACAAAGGAATTCTCTACATCGGCGCTGGCGTTTCCGGCGGCGAAGAAGGCGCTCGCAAAGGCCCGGCGATCATGCCCGGCGGACCGAAGCAAAGCTGGGAAATGATCCAGCCGATTTTCGAAGCGATCGCGGCCAAAGTCGACGGCGAACCCTGCGTTTCGCACCTCGGCCCGGGCGGCGCCGGCAACTACGTCAAGATGGTTCACAACGGCATCGAGTACGGCGACATGCAGCTGATCTGCGAAGCCTACCAGATCTTCAAATCCGCCGGACTTTCCAACGCCGAAATCGGCGAAATTTTCGAAACCTGGAACGAAGGCGAACTCGAAAGTTATCTCATCCAGATCACGAGCAAGATTTTCACCGTGTCGGACGACGAGACCGGCAAACTCGTGATCGACCTCATCATGGACAAAGCCGGACAGAAGGGAACCGGTGCCTGGACCGTGATGAGCGCGACCGAGCAAGGCGTCGTCGTTTCCACGATCGCAGCCGCTCTGCAGGCGCGCGGGCTGTCCGCGATGAAGGATCAACGCGTAGCAGCTGCTGGCGTTTTCGAAGGTCCGCAAATCAAGATCGACATCCCGAAAGACGAGCTCGTTCAGAAAGTCCACGACGCGCTCTACGCCTCGAAAGTCGTCTCCTACGCCCAGGGCCTCGACCTCATCAAGACCGTTGGCGAGCTGGTGAACGAAAATCCGAAAAAAGGCGAGCTTGAGAAGGTTGACTGGGACCTCGACTTCGGCGCGATCGCTCGACTCTGGCGCGGCGGCTGCATCATTCGCGCCCGTTTCCTCAATCGCATCGCCGAGGCCTACGCCCGTGATCCGAACCTGACGAATCTCATGATGGACGACTTCTTCAAAGACGTCCTCCATCGCTCGCAAGCCGCCTGGCGCGAAGTCGTCGCCCTCGGAATCGTGAACGGAATTCCGGTTCCAGCGTTCTCGGCATCGCTCGGCTACTACGACAGCTACCGTAGCGAAATTCTGCCAGCGAACTTGCTTCAAGCGCAACGCGACTTCTTCGGTGCCCACACTTACGAGCGGATCGACAAGCCGAAAGGCGAGTGGTTCCACACGCAGTGGCCGGAAGTCGTCGAAGACTGATTGGACCAAGCCTGAGAGCCTTGCGGGCGAACCGGGATTGATTCGGGCCGATCTTGTTGAAGAGTTCGCGCCAATGAAAGTAGTCATCACTGGCGGAGGCGGATTTCTCGGAAACCAACTGGCACGCAAACTCGTCGAACGCGGCTCGCTCACCGGGCCAAGCGGCGGGCAGGAATCGATCGATCAGCTCGTGCTGTTCGACAAATTTATCGGCGACGACCGCAAGGCCGGGCTCAAAGGCAAGGCGGAGTTCGTCGAGGGCGACATGAGCGATCGCGACACGGTCTTTGGACTCGTGGATCGTGACGACATCGCGGTTTTCCATCTAGCGTCGATGGTCAGCGGCGAGTGCGAAGTGGAATTCGACGAAGCGATCGCGGTGAATCTGGACGGCGGCCGGTATCTGCTGGAAGCGCTGCGTGCTCGCCAAGGTCAGCCGCGAATCATCTTCACCAGCAGCGTCGCGGCGTTCGGTGGCGCGGGGATGCCGGATGTCGTCGGCGATTCGACGAAGCGCACGCCGCAGACGACTTACGGCGTGACGAAAGTGATCACCGAACTCCTGATCAACGACTACACGCGGAAGGGATTCCTCGACGGCCGCGCCGCGCGCCTGCCCACCGTGATCATCCGCCCCGGCAAGCCCAACACGGCGGCGTCGAGTTTCTGCAGCGGGATGTTTCGCGAGCCGCTCGCCGGTCAGCCCTGCGAATTGCCAGTCGCGCGGAGTCAAAAAATGCCGGTCGTCGGCTACCGCACGGTGGTGAGCTACTTCATCGAGCTGCACGAGCTCGATCAGCAGCTGCTGGATGACGATCGGACGTTCACGTTGCCGAGCCTCAACCTGAGCGTCGACGAAATGGCGACAGCGTTAGAGCTGGTCGCGGCGCGGCGAGGGATCGAGTTGGGAGCGCTGATCGACAAGCCGGATCCAGTGATTCAGCGGATTGTCGACAGCTGGCCAGTCGCGAGCGATGCAGGCCGCGCTCTGGCGTTAGGCCTGCCGGATGTCGAGCCGCTTGAGGCGATCATCGAAGGCTACCTGGACGATTTTCATGCCTGAAGAAATCTACAAAAACTGGCGACCCCTCTTCGGGGACATGCACAATCACTGTGGGATTTCCTACGGTCACGGGTCCCTCGAAGACGCGCTTTCGAACGCGCGCGAGCAGCTCGATTTCGTGTCGATCACCGGTCACGCGCATTGGCCGGACATGCCAGAGCCGAACGAGCGAATTCAGTACATCATCGATTTTCATGAGGAAGGTTTCGCGCGCCTGAAGTCGGTCTGGCCGCAGATGATGGAGACGCTTCGCGAGCGAAACATCGAAGGCGAGTTCGTGATTTTCCCCGGCTTCGAGGTCCACTTTTGCGCCACTGGCGATCGCAACATGCTCTACAAAGATCTCGACGGCGAGATTCTCTATCCGCGTGATCTGGAGGATCTGCATCAGCAGCTGCTGGCGCTGCGCGAGGCGGGCAAGGACAGCATCGCGCAGCCTCATCACGTGGGTTACCGCACTGGAACGCGCGGGATCGATTGGAGCTCGTTCGACCCGGCTTTCGCGCCGTTTGTCGAGATGCTTTCGATGCACGGATGCTCGGAAGGCAGCGAGAACACGCGCCCGTTTTTGCATTCGATGGGACCTTCGGATTGGGAGAGCACGATCGCCTGCGGCCTCGCGAAAGGACAAGTGACTGGGTTCTCCGGCGGGACGGATCATCACAGCGGGCACCCAGGAAGTTATGGGCATGGTAGAACGGGCCTCTGGGCCGAGAACGGCACGCGCGAGGCGATTTGGGGAGCGCTCTACGCCAGGCGGATGTACGCGCTGACCGGTGATCGAATGGATTTGAAGTTTTCTGTGAACGGCGCTCCGATGGGTGCCGTGATCCCGGTTTTAGAGACAAGGCAGATCGACTTTTCTGTGGTAGCGGGCGGAGCGATCGACTGCGTCGACGTGATCAAAAACGGCAAGCTGCTACGCCGGTTTTCGCAGACGGATTTCGAATCGCCAGCGGAAAATTCGGACATTGTCAGGACGAAAATCCACCTTGAACTCGGTTGGGGCGCGAAACATCGCAATGCAGCCTGGGACGTCGAGTTTGGCGTCGACGACGGAAAAATTCTGAATGTCGAACCGCGGTTCCGAGGATTGGAAGTCGTCTCGCCCGCAGAACGTGACTCTGAAGTGGGCGAATCGTTCTACCGCTCGAAAGTCCACGAAAAGTCGGAGCGGTCAGTTCGCTTTGAAACCGTGTCAGGCGGAAATCCGACGAACTCAACCAACGCGACACAAGGCATGTGCATCGAAGTCGGAGGACCCCGGTCGGCGCGCATTTTCGCGGTCATGAACGGCGTTCGAGTTGAGCATTCGCTGGAGGATTTGATGATCGGTGCGCGAAGCGGAAGCCTCGATCACACGGACGCGCCATGCTGGCGTTTCAACCGAGCTCCGCAGCCGGAAGAGCTGAACTGGCGATTCAGTTTCAACGACGAGGATAGTAGCGGAGAAGGTTTCTATTATGTTCGCGTTCGCCAGACGAATGATCAATGGGCGTGGAGTTCACCTGTGTTTTTAAGAGAATGACTGCATTCGCTCCCAGAATATTTTCAGTGGAGTCGATTGGCCGAGGCTCACTCGCTGTGATGGCGCGCCCGGTTGCTGGCGAGTGGATCGAGGAAGAATTTGCCGGAATTGCGGAGGCCGGAATTAATCGCGTAGTTTCACTGTTAGAGATTGATGAAGCGATAGAGCTTGGACTTGGGGCCGAAGCGGATCTTTGCCGACGCAACGGAATGGAATTTTCATCGTTTCCAATTCGCGATCGGGGCCTCCCTCAGTCGCTCAGCAATTTCGCTGAGTTCAATCGAGAAATATATCAAGCTATACTGAGCGGAACCAATATCGTTGTTCATTGCCGGGCCGGAATTGGCCGAACTGGAATCTTTTCGGCGGCTCTTCTCTTGCGGAGTGGGCAGAATGCGGAAGAAGCCTTCAAGCGCATTTCAGCAGCTCGCGGCCTGAGAGTTCCGGACACGGAAGAGCAAAGAGCGTGGGTCAAAGCAAACGAAAGGGCCCTTCGATCATGAGTAAGATTCGGGTTGGAATTATCGGCACGGGAAGTCGCGGAATCACCTGCATCGGTCGGCAGATCGCTGAGCAGAGCCGAGAGCTCGACATCACGATAACGGCATTCTGCAATCGAACCGAAAGTCGGATGCAAATCGCGCTCGATGACCTCAACGCGACCGCAGCAGCTGCTAGCAACGATCCGTTCGCACCGAAGTTCTATTCTGATCCGAATGAACTGATCAACGACGACAACGTCGACCTGATCGTGGTCACTTCGCCGACTGCTGCTCATGCTGAGGCGACGATTCCGGCGTTGCGCTCCGGCAAGAAAGTCTATCTCGATAAGCCGATCGCGCACACGCTCGAAGACTCCGTAGCGATTCGTCAGGCGGAACACGAAACGCAAAACCCAATGATCATGGGTTTCACGCGGCGCTACGAAAAACCGTGGCTCGATCTTCGCGAACTGATCGCGAGTGGCGTGATCGGCGATCTCAAAATGATGCTGATGCGCGCCGTTCTCCCCTATTCGTTTTACTTTCAAACCTGGCATCGATCGCGTGCCGTGAGTGGTGGCGCGCTGAATGATAAGGGCTCGCACTACACCGATGTTTTCAACTGGTTTGCAGACGGAAGCCGCGCGACGCAGGTCAATGCGTTTGGCGGACGGAATGTGTTTCAGGAACGTGAGGACGCGCCGGAATTCTGCGCGACTTGCGATTGGGATTGCGCCTACCGCACTAGCGAAGCGATGCCCGACACGCAGGACCAGATGAAGGGTGCAGTGGACAAAAGTTACGAGACGGAAACCGATCCGTTGAAGCGAAAAGACAACTGCGTTTACAAAGCGGGCGCGGATATTTTCGACCACGCTTCGATCCACTATCAGTATAACAACGGAATCGTCGCTACGATTTTCTATACGGTTTACGGACCGCAGGCGGACGACGAAGAAACGCTCGAACTCGTCGGCACGAAAGGACGCGTGATCCTGACACGACTTCGCGGCGAAATTGATCTGGTCACCGATTATGGCGAGAAACGACGCGAAGTGATCCACTGCAAATCCAAGGCGTTCGAGACTTCGCATTTCGGTGCCGATCGGAAGCTCGTTCAGGAGATCGCAAAGTTTGCCCGCACCGGCGAGACGCCCGTCAGCGGCTGGCACGGAATGGAGGCAACGCGGATGATTCTTGGCGCGCTGCAATCGATCGACAATGGTGGCCAAACCGTGAAGATGTCTGAGTTGATCGACGGACCTCCACTCTAAAAAATCATGATCGCGCTACCCAAAAACTACGTCCGCCTTTGCGCGATGATGTTCCTGCAATTCGGGATCTACGGCCTCTGGCTGCCGATCGCGGGGAAATTCCTGACTGCCAGTCCCGAAACCGGCGGACTTGGTTTCAGCGAAGGCCAAATGGGGATGATCGTTGGAATCGCCGCCTCGATCGGCGCAATCTGCTCACCACTCATTGTTCAATTCGCCGACCGCCGCTTCCCGGCGCAGCGCGTTCTCGGCATCCTCATGATGGCTGGCGGCATTCTGAAAATCGCCGTCTACCCACAATCGACCTTTGGCGCCTGGCTACTGCTTTCGGTCTCGTTCACGCTGATGTTTATGCCAGCAGCTGCTATCTGCAATGCGCTCGCGATGCGTCACCTCGACGACCCATCAAAGCAGTTTCCCAAGGTCCGCCTCTGGACCGCAGTCGGCTGGGTTCTGATGGGTTGGACGTTTTCATTCCTAGTTCTTAAGACTAACACAGCACCCAGCGCGCTGCCTCCATTCTTCAAAGGTGACGAGGTCGACATGGTCCATGGCGCGATGAAAAAATCGGTATTGTGGTCTGGCATCATCGCTTTTCTCTATGGCGGCTGGGCATTCTTTTTTCTGCCGAACACTCCACCTGTTGAGACTCGGTCAAAGCGTCCCGCTGTGGCCGACGCCTTTGCGCTTTTGAAGATTCCATCAATTGCCGCGCTGCTCACGGTTACGCTGATCATCAGCCCGATGAATCATCTCTATTTCATGCAGTGCGCTAAATATCTTAGCGAAGCGGGACTCGACAGCGCCTACATTTTGCCCGCGATGGCGCTCGGCCAGATCTGCGAAATCTTGATGTACCTCGTCCTCGCCGCCGTCCTTCCAAAAATCGGCTACAAAGCGGTTCTGACCATTGGGATCAGCGCTTACGTTTTCCGATTTTTCCTGTTTGGAACAGTCGGCATCCCGATGTGGCTGGTTATCGTTGGACTCGGGATTCATGGCCTGTGCTACGCGTTTTTCACCAGCACCTGCTTCATCTATATGAATAAGATTGCAGCCAAAGACGTAGCCAACACAGCTCAATCGGTCTTCAATTTCATCTGGTACGGAATCGGGCCCATCCTCGCCGTTTCGCTGAACGGGCTGCTGGCATATTTCTTTGCAAGCGGCAAAAAATTCGCTCACTCCGAGTTTCAGCCTTTCTGGTATACGCTGGGCGCGATTTCGTTGGCCGGACTGATCGTATTCGTATTGTGGTTTCGAGCAGAACGAGAAAAGGAATAGACTCAACGATTCTCGTTCTTCAAACGCTCTAACACTTCAATCGGCGGCTCCCAACCGTACTCGCGCTGTTCGTTCGGAATGTAGGCGCAGGTCACAACAGCTGCGTCCATTTTTCGCGCGAATTCCGGCGAGACATCGATCTGTACCTGCAGAAATCCGCCGCCGATTTTTGTTCGATAGTCGTCGACTTCGTGCCCGTTGACCCGGACGTCGATGATCTCTGCTTTTCGATAGGGCACGCGCAGCCGCACCCCGAAGCCATTCTCAATTCGGCCATCCTGCAAGGCTCCACGACCATTCCCCTTTTCCATCGCCAACTTGATCTCCGGCCCCGACTCCATGAACGCGCGAACGGCGTCTCCATCAAATTCTGGGTGTGCGTCCAGCCGATCGAGCACTGTTTCCAACTCGCCGTCGAGCAACTCAACTCCGGCTTCTGTGAGTCCGAGGAAAAAAGTGTCGCGCCCTGCGGTTTGGGGATACAACACGCCTTGAGACATCCGCGCTTGCTTCTGCCAAAGCTCGACCCGGCTCTTGCGACGCGCCTTAGCGGTTGAGCCAGTCGACGTCAAATAGTGGCCAATGAAGCCTTTGACGCGATCGACCGGATAGCCGGATTCAAACTCGGAATCCCAGATTTCATTTCCAATTTCAAGTAAGCCACGCGCCCTCGCCACGCCGCTTTCTTCCCAGCCGATCTCCAGAGCGCCGATCATCGTGTGATACCGCGCGTAGCCGTAAAGCGCGGAGTAAAACTGGGCCCGCCCGCGCCAGAATTGGCCGGAGTTCTCGATCCCTGGCCCGGTCAGCAACTGCTGGGCGTCCGCCTCGAATCGATCGCTTGGAAAACCAGCTTTGTTGCCCGCTGCGATCATCGCCTCCGTGATTCGCCAATCCCAGGGCCGCAGCGAAAAGTTCGAATACGCTGACCCGGTGATTTCCGTCATCGTCTGGCCTCGATAGCGCTCACGCGCTCCAAGGTTAGCCTCCGGATACTCCTGCAAACCCGTCCCGTGCAAATCCAGGTGAACCTCCGGCTGAAAACGATCAACGACACTGAGAAACGCGGCCACTTCCGGCGACCGTTCCGGACTCTTAAAGGTCATCGTTTCGAAATCCCAGCCCGCCGTCGAGCCGCCAGTGTAGGGATCGATCTTGAGCGAATTGCCGAATCGATCGGTCACGAAATAGGCATACGGGTTTGGAATGGGCATCACAAGCAGGACCTGCTTTCGACGGATCTCTGCGGCCTCGGGTGAATCGCCTAACAACCACTCCGTCAGCGCCAGCGTGCCTGTCGTTCCGGAGCGTTCGGGCCCGCCGTGAAGCGCCGTGATCAGCGCGACCTGCTTGTCTTCCGCTTCATCCTCGCTCTCCACATTCTCCGTGATCCGAAGCAGATGAATCTTCATTTTCTCGAGCGACTCCCCAATTTCCTCGACCACAAGCCGGTCTCCGTGACGCTCCTGCCAGAATTCCAACGTCGCTTCGTATTCTTCCAGTGTCAGGCGATGAACCGGCCCCTCCTCCCAGACTTTCGGAACACGATCAAGTCGCTCGTGAATCGGATGATTGTTCTGCGCCGAAGCCGATGAACCGAACAGAATACTGAAAGCGATGAGCAAGAAACAGGGAGTCCTCATCCCTCATTAAAGTCCCAGTCACAGATCGGAGCGACAGAAATTGTTGATACTTGCGATTTGGCATCTCCTCATGAATCCCAAGATCGCATCGCAGGATTGACATGCCGTCCATCTACCGTCGCGCGAGGGCCAAAATGGAATGGGATCGTTTCATCCCTGAAACTCAGAATTCAAGAACGGCCGAAGCCGGCTCCCCAGCGGAGGCCGGCTTCATAACCATTCTGTTGCTCGACTTGGATTCAGCGGACCAAACTACGAAGATCGTTGCACGTTACTGTGGAGATCACATGGGTGTAACCGATGCCTGCGCTGATATCGACTTCAAGTCCGGCTCCCGCGCCGAGCGTGATTCCCGATCGATTCATCGCGTCGGATGGATCGAAAGAGAACGTAACGCTCGCGCCTCCGCCCGATTTCCCTTCGATATTCACGTCAAACGACGGTCCGCCCGCATCGGCGGGTGAATTCGTGTCCCAACCGATCAAGACGTCAGCGCCACCGCCGCCCGTCGCGCCGATAGAGATGCCGCCACCTACGAATGAGGACATCACTGTTCGGTTTTCATTGGGGAGACTGCCGTGAGTCGCCAGGTGGACGAGCGAATTCAGATCGAATGCGTTTCCGATAGATCCGTCGACTCCGACCCCACTGCCGCCTCCTGCGGAGACCGAGAAGATAATCGAACCCATCTCGCCGTCCTTCGCGTTTTCAATCATAGTACGAAGACCAACGTTGTTGACGATGAGGTTGGCGACAGCGACAAACGCCGCATTGCCATCTCCACTCTCAATCGCATTATACAGGTTTCGAATTTCGTCGGGGTTCGAAAGGAAGGCGGCCTTCCAGGAGCTTGTGGTGTCCTCAATCAGGCCTCGGAATTCTTTCTCCGCGGCGGCGATCAGCGGCGCGAGCACCATATCGTTGACAGCCTTTCCGAATTTGACTGCGGCCCACTCGATTTCTGCACCGAGATCTTCAAATCCCTCGGCAATTTCACCTCCCGCGTCTTCAAACTCTTCCGCGAGTTCATTGAAGAAGCTCTCAAATCCGGATGGATCATCTATACCCCGGCGAGAAAATGCGTCATCTCCGAAAATAGTCCCATGAGTATAGTGCATATGGTTTTGGATCCCGCGGGCGTTTTCATAGGTGTAATCACTGATGGAGCTCGCACTGCCGAAGCCGTTTACAAATCTGCCGTATACAGTTATTTTTGTCGCGTCTCCGGGAATCGTGAAGGCGTGAACGAACCCCGCTGACAGACGCTTGGAGGCAGTGTTTACATATTTGTTTGTTTCGGGATTGAGCAACGGTGTGGAAAACTTCCCTTAGAAATTGGCGTAGATTTCGTGCAGTCTGTCCACTGCCCGGTTCCAGGGAACCTCGCGGTAAACGAAGGCGCGCAGCCACCGGATAAATTTCAGGCTCCTTA
>JBLHKS010000147.1:0-17636 GCA_047620505.1 Verrucomicrobiales bacterium
GGCTGGGACCTGCTCCCTCCCGGGTCGCCATCCTACGAGTTTACCGATCCAAAGGACGGCAAGACCTACGTTTACGCCGGCTACGGCGACAGCCCCCTGCGTTGGGAAAAGGGCACCGAGCCCGAGGCGATCGGCTGGAAGGCCGGAGTCCAGTACGACGGCGACATCGCCCGGGCGAAGGCAGTGCTCAGCAACCTCGACACCTACTACCCCGGCGCGAAGGGATACGAGATCGCGGGCTTCTTCTGGTGGCAGGGTGATAAGGATCGCTACAACGCTGGGCACGCCCAGAAGTACGAGCAGAATTTGGTCAACCTGATCAAGCAGCTTCGCAACGAGTTCGATGCGCCCAACGCGAAGTTCGTCTGCGCCACGCTCGGTCAGACGGACAAGGACAACGCCGAGGGTAACGAGAAAGACATCATCGAAGCGCAGTTCGCCGTCAGCGACCCGGCCAAGCATCCCGAGTTCAAAGGCTCCGTCGCAACCGTTTACACGCATCCACTATCCAAAGGCGGCGCTTCCAACGGCCACTACAGCGGCAATGCCGAGACCTACATGAACGTCGGGCTCGGAATGGGCGAGGCGATGGTGGAGTTGCTGAAAAAGTAAAATAGCTCCCCGCCTCACGTAGTATGCAGATGAAAAGCGCGAGAATCTTCGCGGCAGTCTTGGCGGTCGCCGGTCTGACCGGAGCCGCCCAGACGAGCGAACTGCCGGGCGAGTTCGTCCGCCCGCCACAAGCCGAAGCGATCCTTGAGTCGTCCTGCTTTTCCTGTCACGACGCGGATTCCGAGAAGGGCGACATCCGCCTCGATCATCTCGACACACTCCCTCTGGATACGCGGCTGGCACTGCTGAATAAGGCGCAAGAGCAGGTGTTTCTCGGCCAGATGCCACCTGCCGACAAGAAACAGCCGAGCGACGCGGAGCGCCAGCAGCTGCTGGGTTGGCTAGGGTCGACGCTGCGCGAGCATGGGGCCTCGACGCTGGAGGATAAGCTCCGTCATCCAGATTACGGGAACTACGTCGATCACGACAAGCTCTTCTCGGGCGAATACGCCAAACTTCCGGGTTTCACTTACGATCGGCGTTGGTTGATCAGTGAATTCATATTCAATGCAAAGTTCCAGCGAATTCTGGAGAACAGCACCCGAGCAAAACGAAACGGACAAATGCTATCGGTATTTGGCGGCAGCAGGATTAAAGACCTTAGCCTGACAAATCCCTTCCTGCTGCCAAGCCGGTCCGGCGTAAGGTACTACGCTAACGAAGATCTCACCGGTGGTCATTTATCAAGCATGTTGACGAATGCTCAGAAAACGTCCGAGTACATCACTGGCTATCTCGTAAAGCGCAACAGCAAGTATCTTCCTGCCATCAATGAGATCATGGCACTCGAAGACAGGCATTATGCAACATTGACCTCGCGTCGTGAGTTTCTCGAAAGCTTCATCGCAAGACTTTGCAACGAGCTCTACGGCGACAAACAGAACGCCCTTCTGCCGACGTTCACTCCAGTCAAACTCAAGGCGGTAGAGGAACTCGCGGAGGGCGAGACCTACAAAAAAGCGCCGTTCCACGTTGCACAAAACATGTTAAAAGGTCTCGAGGGAGACAGCACGGTTTATCAATTCCTCCTGGTTCCTGAACACGAGCAAAAATCCGATGAGGAATTCCGGAAATTGTGTGAGCACACCTGGTTCTACTTCGGCGATCATGAACGGAAAATTCAGGGCCGGATGACGATTCTCCGGGACTACATGCCCGAGATCCGCGAACTCGTCATCAAAGACCAGCGCAAAAGAATTAAGCCACTTGTCTTTAAACCGCTCGATGATGCTGAAATGGATGTGGTCCGGGCGTCAGTCACGAAACATCGCAAGAAGGGCGATCACTACGGTGAGATTATCGAGAAGTGTATCGCCGAGTGGGAGCAGGAATTCGAGCAGGAACGCATTGCCGCGGGACCGCCGTTAGACGAACTTCTTTCAGATCTCGTTGAACAGCTGAGTCTGCAGATCCTGGAACGACCTCCCACGACTGAGGAAGCGGATGAGTATCTGGCTCTTTCGAAATCCTACGTTAGCAAGCTTGGCAATCTCAAGGCCATCCAGAAGCTCATTCAGACTTTCATTCTTTCGAGCGAGTTTGCCTATCGCCAGGAGTTCGGCGCCGGGCCAGCGGACGAGTATGGCCGACGAATGCTTTCTCCGCGAGATGCCAGCTACGCCATTGCCTATGCCTTAACGGATCAAAGTCCGGATGAGGAACTGGTGCAGGCAGTTGAGAGCGGCAAGCTGAAGACCCGAGAGGATTATAGGCGAGAAGTCCTGCGCATCCTGAAGAAAAAAGATACCTATTATCTCATTGATCCAATCCTCGCCGACAAAAATTATCAGGACAACACAACTGATTTGGCAATACGGAAATTGCGGTTCTTTCGTGAGTTTTTCGGGTACCCCGCCGCGATAACGATTTTCAAGGATGAAAAACGCTTTGGAGGGGACAGACTCGGGAATGCGACGGCGCGCCTACTTAACGAAGCGGACAGAATCGTCGAGCACATTCTGGAAAGGGACCAAGACGTTTTTGAAAAGCTGCTGACGACCGAAGAGTTCTTTGTCTACCATGACGGAGACAATGAGCGGATGCAGGCCGCCTCCGACAGGATCAAACGCATCTATGCGCACTTTAAAGACCTCGACTGGAAGAACTTCAAGAAGGAAGATCTCCTCAAGCACCGGGAGTTCCTGAAAGAGGTCAAGATGCGCAGCGTCGATCCAGACAAACTGGATGCCAGGAATCGGCAGGGCACAACCATTCAGCTGTTTAAGATGTCAATGGCTACCATCACGGCCCGATTGGACAAGGGGCAAACGGAGGCCGCGCCCTACGACCTGTATCGGGGCTACGGCAACGACTTCATGCCCGGCTACAACATCTCCAAGTTTTGGAACCTTCCCATGGACAACTGGGACTACCAGACGACCCAACCGGCAAAGGTCGCTAATCGTAGCGGTCTCCTCACGCATCCTGCCTGGTTGATTGCCCATGCACAAAATACCGAAACGGATCCGGTGATCCGTGGAAAATGGATTCGCGAAAAATTGCTCGCTGGTACAATCCCCGACGTGCCGATTACCGTCGATGCCGTCATTCCGGAAGACCACCACAGAACCCTGCGTAGTCGATTAGCGAGTGCGACCGAAGCAAGTTATTGCTGGAAGTGCCACGAGAGTATGAACCCACTTGGCTACCCGTTCGAAAGCTATGATGATTTCGGACGATTCCGATTGGAGGAGTCTCTGGAATATCCCGATCATCTCATAAGAGAAGGCCCGGAGAAGGCTACATTGCTCATAGACAACCGCGATATTTTCAAGACACGGCCGGTTGACTCATCTGGATACCTGAGAGGGACAGGAAACCAAACGCTCGATGGGGAAGTAGAAGATGCGATTGACCTTGCTGACCGACTCGGAAAATCACGACGGGTGCGACAGTCCATTATCCGCCATGCCTTCAGGTATTTCATGGGCCGCAACGAGTTCCTTTCAGATTCGAAAACCCTGATGGATGCCGAACACGCCTACGTTGATAGCGGTGGCAGTTTCGATGCCGTCATCGTATCTTTGCTTACTTCAGATTCTTTTGTCTACCGCAAACCCATAGAGGACGAGATCGATGACCAATAGAAGAGATTTTTTAGGAGCATCAGCACTTGGCGCTGGAGCGATGGCCCTGGCGCCATCCTTCAATCAGTTGTTCGCCGCTCAAGGCAGCATCGGGATTCCCAAACGCTTCATCTTCATCCGAAAATCGAGCGGCATCCGTCCTCTTGAGATTGCCCTTCGTGATTTTTCAGATAAAGACAAAACACTGGACGAGGAAAAGCAACCGCTCGAAGTGGATCTGGATCAGCATGAATTGCCAAAGTGGTTGCGGGGTTTGGATGCTCACAAAGAACACATGACCATCCTGCAGGGACTCTCGGCCAAGATGAGTGAAAACGTTCACTATTCGTTCTCATCCGTAATGGGGTGCTTCAAATCGAATCGCAATACACTGAGCGCGATCAAGCGGGCGACGATCGATTTTGAACTGGCCAAGCTCTTTCCTTCCCCGTTTGGACACGTCGAGCTGTCTTTCGCCGCTGGCCGGACTGGCATTGTCTCGGGCTATTCCGCTCCGGCGGCGCAGACGCGAAATTACTGCTACGCAGACCCAGATACCGCACGAAGCGAACTGTTCAAATCCGTCTTGAATCCGGAAGCCGTTAATTCGGACAATGACATGCTGTCATTTTTGAAGAGCAGAGAAGGCTTAAAAGTAAGCGGAGTTAAGGGTCATGAAAAGAGACGTCAGGAGGCGCAGATCGAATCGATTGATGCGATTCGCGAGCGCAATAAGAAACTGATCACGCTTTCCGGATCGCTTGCCAAGCACCTGCCCGAACTTGAACCTGTGCACGCAAATGGCGGTGCGAATGCGAGTACGCCTGAGAAGCAGGCGGCTATGACAGACGTCCTAATTGCTGCCTTGAAAGCTGGCCTGACAAACGTTATTACCTATACGATTGACGACCTGGGGACGCCAGTTACTGGTCTTCCGGGAAATGAAACAGATCGTGTCGGCATTCACCCGTTGGGGCATGACGAAGCCTTCGGTGGCGTGCCGGCTTGGAAGACAAGAGAGCAGATTCGGATCAGTCACGTAAATCAAATCAATACGATAATCGCCAAACTTAAACAGGTGCCCGAGGGGAACGGCACGATGTTTGACAGCACGATGATTATGTATTTTCCGGAAAACGGTGAAACTCACCATGGCGTGGGCTCAGAGGCGCCTTTTCTCATCATGGCTGGCAAAAACTGCAATCTGAATATGTCAGGCCGCTACATTCGACTGCCATACCTGGGGAACGAAGGTCATAAAACCTTAGGCAACTGGTATACAACTCTGTTGAATGCACACGGTAATTCAATTGAACATTATGGAGATTTGGATCTGGAGATGGCTCGTAAGAAACTTCCACAAACTGGCGCGATCGAACAATTCCTAGGCTCAGCCCATTCATGAATTTTTTGGCCACAACTGCTGCCGTGCTGTTCGCTGGACTGGGCAACGCGTTTTCCCTTCCGCCGCAAGCCGAAGCGATCCTTGAGTCGTCCTGCTTTTCCTGTCACGACGCGGATTCTGAGAAGGGCGACATCCTCCTCGATAATCTCGATACGCTCTCGCTGGATACGCGGCTGGCGCTGCTGAACAAAGCACAAGAACAGGTGTTTTTCGGCCAGATGCCGCCTCCAGACAAGAAACAACCGAGCGACGAACACCGCCAGCAGTTGCTGGATTGGATCGGGTCCACGTTGCGCGAGCACGGGGCTTCAACGTTGGAGGATAAACTTCGTCG
The DNA here is from genome assembly GCA_047620505.1 of Verrucomicrobiales bacterium. Classification (GTDB taxonomy): domain Bacteria; phylum Verrucomicrobiota; class Verrucomicrobiia; order Verrucomicrobiales; family DEV007; genus JBLHKS01. Next base: position 5,417 of record JBLHKS010000147.1, read on the forward strand.
ACCGGAATACGGGAATTATGTCGATCACGACAAGCTCTTCTCCGGCGAATACGCCAAGCTTCCAGGATTTACGTTCGACCGGCGCTGGCTGATCAGCGAGTTCATCTTCGACGCGAGATTCAATCGTTTACTGAATCACACACCGTTCCAGACGATTGATGGCAAGAGGCAGTTTGTCATCGGCGACAACAACCGGCGTGTGAATCTGACGAACCCATTTTTGCTGCCCACGAATACCGGGGTTCGCTATTACGCTGACGAGACGCTCAACGGCGGGCATCTTTTAACGATGATCACGAACGCCAAAGAGGTCGCGCCCTACATGATTTATCTCACGAGGCGGGACAGCCGATATGCGCCGGCAATCGCCGCCATCATGAATCAGGAATGGGAAAATGAGAACACACTCGCAGCCCGCGAAACCTTCCTGAACAACTTCATCGAACGCATTCTCGTAGATGTGTATCGAGACAAGCATGAAGCCCTCTTGCCCGAGTTTGTTCGAGTCGAAGTGAAGCCGGAGGCTCCGTCGAACGGAGAAGAAATTAAGAAGTCACCGTTTCATGCGGCGCAACCGGGTCAGCAAGAAATGATTTTGATTTTCCGCTCGATGCGGAGGCATCAAAAGGAGGGCGAGACCGATGTGCAGCTCATCGAGAAATGTGAGAACGAGTGGTTCAACTTCGGACATCACGAACGGACGATTCAGACACGCTTGACCTTCCTCGCGGGCTACATGGAAGAATTCCGAAATCAGATCAAGCAACAACGCTACGAGGAGAAGCATAAGCCGATCGTCTTCAAAGCACTGGACGATGCGGAAATGAAAATCGTTGTCGAATCGCTTCGGAAGCATCGAAGAATGGGCGATCGCTACAACACGATTATCGACAAATGCATCGCTGACTGGGAGGAAGAGTTTGATCCGGCGCGTCCGACTGCTGATTTGATAGGCGCGCTTGTCGACGAGCTTTTTATCAAAATTCTCGAGCGATCGCCCACGGCCGGTGAAGCTGAAGAATACGCGTCCCTCACAACATCTTATGTTGAGAATCTTGGCAATCTTGGGGCGATCGAGAAGCTGATTCAAACGCTGATTCTGAGGTCTGATTTTGCGTATCGGTCTGAGTTCGGCGAAGGAGAGCCGGGTCAAGAGGGAAAGAGAATGATGTCCCCGCGCGACGCCAGTTATGCGATCGCCTACGCGCTAACTGATAGCAGTCCCGATGAGGAACTGGCGGTGGCCGCCAGAGACGGGAGACTCCAGACAAGAAGCGACTACGAACGCGAAGTGCGTCGGCTGCTGAAGTACAGGGAACAATTCTACGTGATCGATGAAGGGGTTCAGCGTCTTCAGTTGACAGCGAGCATCACGAACATGCCAATCCGGGAGTTGAGGTTTTTCCGGGAGTTTTTCGGCTATCAAAAGCTGCTCCCCATCTTTAAGGACAATAAGCGCTTTGGCGGCAACTACGACAGTGCCAAGGGCCGGTTGGTCGGCGAGACCGATCGACTGGTGGAGCACATTCTGGAATTGGATCAGAACGTAATCGAGCAACTGCTGACCACCGAGGATTTCTATGTTTATCATTCCGGCGACAACGAAGCCATGACGGCATCGTCAGAACGAATTCGGAAAATCTACGAGTATTTTAAGGATACAGACTGGCAGGAATTCACGGAGGAGGATCTCTTGAAACACGCGGACTTTCTCAGAGAAGTGAAAATGCGTGGGGTTGATATTGAGAAACTCGCGCAGAGTGGGCGGCGCAACTCGATCAGGGAGTTCAAGACTGCGATGGAGAGTTTCACCTTGCGGTTCGATAACGGTGAGACAGCGGCGGCTCCTTTTGTTTCATTTCCGGCCCATGGCCTCTACAACGCCTCAACCCGAACCGGCCTTCAGCTGCGATCGCCTGAGGTCGCCAAGTTCTTTAATATCCAATTGGATAACTGGAACTACCCCGGGGTTCAGCCCGCGAAGGTTGCGAATCGCAGAGGAATGCTCACGCATCCGGCTTGGCTCATCGCCCATGCCCAGAATACGGAGACCGATCCGGTGATTCGCGGGAAATGGGTCCGTGAGAAGCTACTTGCTGGGACGGTGCCGGATATTCCGATCACGGTGGACGCGGTGATTCCTGAAGATCATCATAAAACGCTACGCGGCCGTCTCGTTGACGCCACCGAGCAGGAATACTGTTGGAAGTGTCATGAGAAAATGAATCCGCTCGGATACGCTTTTGAAATGTATGACGATTTCGGTCGCTTCCGGACGGAGGAGTCTCTGGAGCACCCGGACAACCTGATCGAGAAGGGGCCGGATAAAGCTGCAGCACACGTGGATCTTCGAGATGTATATAAAACGCTTCCAGTCGACGCCAAAGGTCATCTCGCGGGGACTGGCGACGAAAGTCTGGACGGCGAACTCGATGGCGCAATCGATCTCGCTGAGCGGTTGGCGAAGTCGGCGCGGGTGCGCCAATCGATTATTCGTCATGCGTTTCGCTACTTCATGGGCCGCAACGAGATGCTTTCCGATTCGAAAACTTTGATCGATGCTGATCAGGCCTACTTGGAAAGCGGAGGAAGCTTTGACGCCGTGATCGTGTCGCTCCTGACCTCCGATTCATTTATCTATCGCAAAACAATTTCAGAACAATCCTATGACAACTAGAAGGAACTTTATCAGAAATTCCGCCTTCGGCGCCAGCGCGCTGTCGCTCAGTCCTTCACTGATTGCGAGCGACGGAATTCCAAAACGTTTCGTGTTCATCCGGAAATCGAACGGACTCAGGCCGAACGAAGTCGCCTTGCCAACATTCTCAACTGAAGAGAATGCTTTAGATGATAAGAAGCAGCCTTTGGAAGTGGATCTGGACAAACACGAGTTGCCAGTCTGGATGCAGGCGTTGGAGGAGCACAAAACCAACTTGGGCATCCTGCAGGGTCTCTCCTGCAAAATGAGCGAGAACGGACACTGGTCTTATTCGTCAGTGATGGGCGCTTACAAGTCCGGCCGAAATTCGCTGAGCGGCATCAAACGGGCGACCATCGATTTCGAACTGGCCAACCTGTTTCCGTCGCCGTTCGGCCATGTCGAACTCTCCCTGACAGGGAGTTACAGCGCGTTCAGATCTGGGATCGTGGCTGGGTACTCCGCGCCAGCGCCCCATCAGCGAAACTACTGTTACTCGGATCCTCAAACGGCGTATGATGAGCTTTTCAAAACCGTAACGAACCCGGACGCGGTGGATTCTGACAACGCAATGTTAGAGTTCTTGCAGGGAGAAGAATCTGTCAAAGCCAAGGTGCTACAAGGCTATGAAAAGCTGAAACTGAGCAATCACATCGGCTCCATTGAATCGATCCGAGATCGAAACAATCGAGTTCAGCAGATGTCCGGGACGATCTCCTCGCATCTTCCGGAGATCGCTCCGGTGCATGCCGATGGAGGGCTGAACGCCAACACTCCGGAGAAGCAGGAAGCGTTTACCGAGGTCCTCATCGCCGCGCTTGTTTCAGGGCTGACGAATGTGGTGACCTACACGATTGACGAACTGTCCACGCCGATCAAAGGCTTGCCAGGTAACGAAGGTGATCAAATCTCGATTCACGAACTCGGCCACAACGGCGGCTACAGCGGAGTAGCGGCGGAGAAGATCAGAGAAAAGATTCGCGTTGGCCACATGCAGCAGGTGGCACGAATCGTCGAGAGTCTCAAGGCGGCGCCGGAGGGCACCGGTAGTATGTTTGACAATACCATGATTATGTATTTCCCCGAAAACGGCGAAGGTCATCACAGTAAAGGAACCGAGGCGCCCTTTGTCGTGATCGCGGGAGACAACTGCAATGTAGATATCGCCGGTCGCTACATTCGGCTGCCTTATCATGCTACGGAAGGGCATAAAACCATCGGCAACTGGTACACCACCCTCCTCAACGCCTACGGAAACGCTATTCCACACTACGGCGATCTGGATCTGGAAATGTCTCGGAAAAAGTTAGACCAGAGCGGGGCGATCGAGCAGTTTCTGGGCTAGGTTCGTTAGGTGGCAAGCGATTCTTGCGATCAAAGCGTCCCAGCAGCTGCTGGCGAAATCATTAGTAGCCGGATCAGGTTAGGCATCAATTTGGAGCCGCCGTTTTAACAACTGTTCGACAGCCGGATTCGGCGCCGTTCGCAAGGCCACATCTCGGTGTCGCCGCGCAGTTTCGAAATCTCCGCATCGTCGATGCAGATCGGCTAACACCGCCGCCCAGAGATAGGAGCCGGCCAGCCAGGCCGGGGGCTCTTGTTCTTTGAGAAGCGAAAGACCTTCCTCAGGACCTCGCAATTCGGCGATCGCGACGGCCCGGTTGAGCCTGTGGATCGCCGAGGGCGCGATGCGTTCGAGCAGGTCGTAATTTTCGACCACGTTTTCCCAGCGAGTCGCTTCAAACGAGGCCGCGAGGCAGTGCTCCGCAGCGATTCCGGCTTCGGCGTGGTAGCGGGAAAAGGAATCGCTCTGCGCGGAGTGGGCCAACCATTGCAATCCGATCTGAATCTGTTCCCGATCCCAAAGCTCGCGGTCCTGCTCTTCCAACAGCAGCAATCCGCCGGCGCTGTCGACTCGAGCAGACATTCGGGCCGCGTGAAGATGCATCAGGGCGAGCAAGGCAAAGGTTTCTGAACTTTGCCCGGCGGGATGTTCGGCGAGGAATGTGGCCAACCGAATCGCTTCGTCGCAAAGCTCCCGGCGGATCGCATTTTCTGCATGGGAAGAGAGGTAGCCTTCGGTGAAAAGAAGGTAGAGGATTCGATTCACCGCAGGCAATCGCGATCGGTAGTGCTCATCGACAAGTTCGAGTTCTCCAAGTCGATAAGGTAGTTCCTGCAGCCGTGTTCGGGCTCGGCCGAATCGTTTGTAGACATTCGCTTCGCTCGTGAACAGCCGGAGCGAAATCTCTCGAATGCTGAAACCGCATAGAGTTTTGAGCGCGAGAACCAGTTGGGATGCGACGGGGATCGCTTCGTCACAGCAGACGAACAACATTCGAAGCAGGTCGTCTCGGACTTCGCCCTCGAGAAAAACTGCTGGCTCGGATTCGGGAGGATCGATCGGCTCAGCGCTGACCTTTTCGTCAAGAATACGTTGGCGGCCCGTCCGCTGGCGCAGCTCTCCAAGCAGATTGTTCGAGGCAACTCGATAAAGCCATGCGGATGGGTTGTCGGGCTGTCCTGAGACCGTCCAAGTTTCCAAGGCCTTCATCAGCGACGACTGAACCGCGTCCTCGACGTCTTCGATGTGTTGCACTCCTACCCGGCGCGAAAGCACGGCGACGAGCCTGCCATACTCGCGCCGAAAGAAGTGCTCAACAAGTTGGGGAGACGTCAAATCAAGGGGAGCTGATCTCTCGGATCTCTACGCTTGATTCGGGCGAGGCGACTCCGGGGCTCTCGCGAACCACCTCAATTGCCTCGTCTATACTTTCGGCCGAGATAATCATGTAGCCGCCGATCAATTCTTTCGATTCGACGAACGGCCCATCCGTCACGCTTTCGGAAGTGACGATCTTCCCGCCTTGATTCAGTGGTCCGCCGAGATCGACGAGGTTGTCTTTGAACTTTTCTTTCCAAGCATTGAACGCCGCGTACATCTGTTCCATTTCGGAGGGAGATGAAGGGGGTTTGCACGATCCTGATGGGCTTCGAACGATACAAAAGTAGTTTTGTTTTGGCATGATGTTTTTGTGTTTTGGATTGTGTCGGCACACTCGGCCGACACCCTTTGATGCATGAGCGTGGTCGTTTTGGACGCGGCCTGGATTTTTTTCTGAAAATCAGCAGCTGCTGGTTTGAGAAGTCTTCACTTCGGCGCGACTTCCGCCGCCCATTTTTCGTGGGCTGCTGTCAGCCTGGAGACGATTTCAGGCTGCTCCGCGGCGTGGTTTTTCACCTCCGGCTCGTCCTCGCCGATATTATGGAGCGTCGTCTTCACTTTGCCGTCTTTCAGATCACGACCGATCAGTTTCCAATCGCCGTCGCGAACCGCCCAACCGGTTCCCCAGGCGAAATGGAGCACGCCGCCGTACTTTGACTCGGCGTTTTTAGAGTCGAGGATCGGCAGCAGGCTGTGTCCATCGAGCGCGGGGGAATCCGCCTTCCGCTCGACTCCGCAAAGATTCAGTACGGTGGGAAACCAATCCATCGCCGTGACTACCTGACCGCGAACCTCGCCTTGCGGCAATTTCTTTGCATAGCTGATGATCGCGGGCACCCGCACGCCGCCTTCCAGAAACGTGCCTTTCTGGCCGATCCATTTTCCGGTGCTCCCGCCGCCGCTCGCTCCGTAAAAGTGATCTTTGGGAAGGCCGCTCTTGTGTTCGTCGACCCGGATTTTGTTTCCGGTCTCTTCTGAATGACCGTTGTCGCTCATGAAAATCACGATCGTGTTTTCAGTCAAGCTAAGCGAATCGAGCTTGTCCAAAATCTGGCCGATGTAGTGATCGGTCGTCGTCACAATTGCGCCGTAGCTCCGACGCGCCGGGTCTTCCAAATCCTTGTAGAGTTCCTCGTGCTGCTTCAGCGCCTGCTCCGGGTAGTGCGGAATGTTAAACGGCACGTAGAGAAAAAATGGGCCGTCTTTGCTTTCATCGATAAATTTCAACGATCGCTGGATCATCAACTCCGGAAAATACTGATCAGGTGCGTTAATTTCTTCAGTCCCTTCGTAGAGATCGTGGAATCCTTTCTGATGCAGAAAGTAGTGATTGTAGTTGTCGATGAATCCGTCACGGATCCCAAAGAACTCGTCAAAACCCTGCTTCTTCGGCCCGAAATCGCGATGCGCGCCGAGATGCCATTTCCCAAACAACGCCGTCCGGTAACCGGCCTCCTTCAGCGCCTCGGCCAAGGTAAATTCCTCGAGCGCCATATTAATCGTCTTCGCCCCGTGCATGTTTCCCTGCGTCCAATGATGAACGCCGCCGCGTTGCGGGTGCCGACCGGTCATCAGCATCGCCCGCGCGGGGCAGCAGACAGTGTGGGCGTAAGCTTGGGTGAAACGGACTCCAGTCTCGGCGAGCCGATCGATGTTCGGCGTGATCAGGTCAGTCGAGCCGTAGCAATTCGCGTCGAGCGTGCCCTGGTCGTCGGTGAAAAGGATCACGACGTTGGGCTGAGCAGCTGCTGACGCGGCGAAGAGAAGGAAAACGAAGATTCGAGCGGTCATTGAACTCGAAATGATCACCAGTTCCTGCCGAAATCCAGCAGAGGCGACCTCTTTCCCGCTGCCGTCAATTTTCCGAAGGCCCCGGCGCAACCAACAAACTTGAGATGACCTGAGCGTAGACGCGATGACCAAAGTCGTTTGGATGATTGACGCCGTTTCCGGTCAAATCCCAGTCCTTTTTCAGTGTCAGAAACTCCGACCAAATCGAGGTCATGTCCGCGAGTGCAACTCCAGGTTCACTCAGTTCCTCCAGAACATCACGAAAAGGCACAAAGCTCTCGTGCTTGAGGACCGTCCAGTCCCGATTGCCCAACATCGAGGCTACCAGCACAAACTCTGCCTCAGGAACAAGCTCGCGGGTCTTAGCGATAATCGCCGCCGTATTTGCTTTGTAGTCCGCTGCCGGCACACCAGCGGAGTCGTTCATCCCGAAGGCAACGATCACGAGGTCTGGTTTTGCCGTCGCAACCGCCTCGGCCATGGTGATTCCCCACGCGCTCCTTTTGCCCCCGATTGACAGGTTCGTCAGAGTGATTTTGCTTTCGTATACCTCTTCAAGATGGCGCGCCAGGAGTTGGGGATAAGCAGGTTGATGGGGCTCGCCCTCGGCCCAGCCAGAGGCGTTGCAGCCGGTTGAAATGCTATCGCCGAGCACCACAATGGAAAGCGGCTTCGCTTCGCGCAGTTTCCCGATTGAGCGCGGTAGCGATGTCTCTTCAAAGTCCGGGACAGGCGATTTCCAAAGCCCCGGATCGTGGGTGTAGCTAACGACTGTTTGCAAGGTGTGATACTCTAACTTTGCGCCAAAAAGAATTTCCCCACTGCCATCGCGATGGGTTAGCCGATGGCGTTGCGAACCCGCAGGGCGACGCAACTGAGACGGAGTCACCGCAACGATTCGCGATCCCTTCGGTAGCTCGATCTCGCGCGAGTCAGGATTCCATCGGTAGTCGCGGCCCTCTTCATAAGTGGTCGTCCCAGCTGAGTTGCGCACTGAAACCACACTCTTAACTGGAAAAAGTAGAGAGCCCGTCGCGCTGCCAGTTTCCGGGTCTTTGATAAAGAGAATGGATTCGCCTTCAACCGTATCGCCCACCCAAAACGGTCGGAGTTGCGCTGACGAATATTCCCAAGGGGCTTCGCCGCGGCTTGTGGCGGCACAACTGATTGCGACTACGGTCAGGAGGAAAAATTTCATGAGGCTGGGGTTTCTGCTTGGTGTGAATTCGCGGCACCAAACTGATCGTGGTGCCCTCCGATCTTGTCCATCGTGAAAGATGGACAATGGGGCAGACCGCGAACGCGCCAGCAAAGGGTGTTGAATCTGGGGATCGGCCGGGAAGAAGTGCATAAGGCGAGTCGTAGTCGCAAAGGCCCGCTGCAGATGAGACACAACAATATTGTGCAACGCGCAATGACAGGTGACCGGAACCGCCGTGCTACGGACCCGTATGGCCGGTGGTGGGGAGCAGGTTCAAACCCTGCTCCTACCCGAATCGCTCCGGTTGGGTAAAGCGCCCCAGAACCGCTCAATCGCTTCGTTCTCTGTCACCCATTCAACCGATTTTACGCCCGCTACCTCCATGGTGCAATTCTCCACAATCCTTAGGAAAGCATCATCAACTTCGTGCCTGAGAGCATTGTTTCCGAACAAAGCTTTAAAGACTCCGAGCCTCTTTGCCACTCCCACAACCCAAGTCTGCGGAATCAAATCATCCGGAGACGGCTCAAGGGTGAGATTGTAGGTTGTTCCTCGCCATGTCGCGGAGAAGTACCAGTTGGAATGCTCCCACCAATCTGCTGGCAGTTCCTCAATCGGTGATTCAGCTCCAGCCAAGCGAATCCGCTTCAGGAGTGCATCTGCAAATTCGTATCCCGGAGGAGGACTTGCATCGCCATCGTCGCCCCACTCGACTGCGAATCGGTCTGATTGCAGTAGGATCGAAGTTGGCTTCATTTCTTGAGCGAACGTTTAGGAACTGGCGATCCATACCGCATGGAGCCGAAGGAGTTCCGATTATCGAAAAAACTACTCGATCAAACCACCTGATCCAAACTAAACTTTCAGCGCGATACGTGGTCGCTAGCTTCCGCTTTTAGCTCATTTTGATCTGATCAAAGTGGGCTTGAGAGTGCCAAGTGTCTCTGTCCGATAGTTCAGCTTCGTATATCGCCTCTTCAGTTGAGATTGCACTCTGACACCGCCATTCAAAGGACACTCCCTTCTCTTGCTCTGTGCTGACTTGGCTCGCGTTGATTTCAACCTGCAAAGTGGCGGTCCGAATCACTTCAACGGCAAAGCCATCCTTCAAAAGCCTGCCGAGTAACCATGCCTTCATCACAGCCGTCACCTCAAGGTCAAGATCGCCTCGGTCATCATGGACCGCTCGCGCTTCGAGTATAAAAAATTGAGTCGTCCCTGGCGGAAGATCGATTGCCAAATCGAAATCGTCGCCTAAAATCATGTGGCAGAGAACGTTCGCGTAGTGTTGTAGGCCTCTCAGGTCCATTTTCGAGCTAACTAGGTGTTTAACAGAATCATTCTGTCCATCCAATTTCTTTATGGCAGCAATTATTCTATTCATCGGAAGATGGGCAAGAAGAATCATGGTCTCATGCGGATTGATAGATATTTGCATTCGAAATTGAGCATCCATGCGCGTATGAACGCGAAAATCCGGAAGAGGATCGAGTCCGTATCGCGGGACGGATGAAAATCGGCGTGTGACCGGAGCTGGCTGTGGTGGCGGCAACGCGTTTGGAGGTCGCTCTCTCATGAATTGAACTGCTGTCACGGCCTCCTGTGTGGGATTCCGACGAATACGTCTGTTAATGTCTCGACCTTGCGCAGCCGGTTCACTTCTGTGAATCAGCGCCACTCAGGCTTGAATCATGCCAGCTCGCCCGCGTGGCGGGAATTCACGGGTTTGCGCCGTGATTCTTCAGACTTGAGAAATGATTTTTCAAGTCTGCGGAACGATCTTTCAAGTTTGAGGGATCATGATTCAAGGCTGCGGGGCACCACGACAGGCTTGAACTGGCTTCGCGCACCCTTGATTTCTTGCAATTCAAGGGTGAAAACTCATGCCATTACCCTGAAATCTCCACAATCATGGCAGTTCATGGGCTTACTTCGATTTTGGTGCGGTGAAACAGTCAGTTCCAAGCGACTGAAAATCAATGGCTTGCGAATTCGTCTGAGAAAAACTCCCATTTTGTTCGACCTTTTTGCCTTTTTTGCTCGACACAAACTAACGGTTTGGGGCAGACTCGTTTCCGCGCCATTCACCCGGTTAACAATCTGGGCGTTTTGCGGGAACAACGAACACAACCAAGAAATCGTATAGGTGGTATGGCTTTATATGACAGCGGCGAGACGTGGGATCGCGGTGCGCGCTGGGATGAGGTCGCGCCGCCCTCAATCAAACCCAAAGGAAACATGGCTAAAGTAAAACTCAATCTCCGTGCCAAGAGTGACGCGGAACTCAAAACCTTCGGCGAAGGCCACGACGAATCGATGACGGGCAACCCCAACTTCCCGACACCGGAACCGGATGGTGTCGGATTCGCCACTGTTTTGAGCGATTACTCAACCAAACTCGCCGCCAAATCCGTGGCGGACGCCACGGCAAAAGCCGCCACCGCCGCGAAGGACGCCGCTCGCATCGAGTTTGAAGACGCGCTCAATGTTCGGGGCCGTTATGTCGATACCGCCAGCGGCGGCGACCTTGAAAAAATCCTCTCCTCCGGCTTCGAATCCCGTGCCCCAGCGACTCCCATCGGCAATCTGCCCGCTCCGATCGACTTTCTTGCGACCATGGGCGACATGCCCGGCGAGATTGATCTAACCTGGAGCAGAGTCACCGGTGCCAGCACTTACATGGTTGAATGCCGCGAAAACCTTCCCGAAGCCCAGTGGGAATTGATCAAACCCGTCACCCCCAGCAAAGCGACCGTTCCGAATCTCGTCAGCGGCACAGAGTATGCCTTCCGCGTGGCCGGAGTCGGCGCGGCCGGACAGGGGCCATGGAGCGATATTAGTGTGAAAATGGCACCGTGAAGGGGATTTTTGAGCATACTCCCGACAATTTCCTGCGATCTGCATGCTTCACCAAGATTGACGAATTCCCAGATTGCGTGTTTTCTGAGTGGGAAGTGGCGTTTAGGATCGCCGTTTTATTACATTTGACCGACAGGACCTCTGATGAACAAAAAGGCATTTCTTTCAACAATTGATACCCTGAAGTTGTATCGAAGGGCAGAGCTTCTCGATGAGCAGGGAAAGGCAGTCATTACAGACCTCTATGTCGATCCATTGCCGGATCAGCACATTCTAAAAACACTGCTGAGGCCAAATACAACATTTTTGATAGGACGTAAAGGGACGGGTAAGTCGACGATTTTTCAAAGGGCGCAAGAGTCGTTGAATCAAGAGCCACAGGCGACTTGGGCTTATATTGATATCAAGACGCTTTACGAATCTTCAACTTCTGAAGTCTTGGGTAGCATTCCTGTCGAACTTCAGGAGACCCTTTCTGCTGATTCCATCCAACGAATCAATATTTTCAAAAGTTTTATCCTGGAGCTGATTCGAGAGATCAAGAGGCAGATAGACGCGCGCATCAAATCATCGGTTTGGACAAAGGTGAAAGAGGTATTCACGGGTGCGGCTTCGGAGCTCTTTGAGGATCTTGATGAATTTGTTGATGATATTGCTGCAAATAACTACATAGATGTTACTGGGCATATTAAATCTTCGCAGGACGATCGAGTCAAAAGAAGCGAAACCACAAAGGCGGGTGCGGAGGTTGGCGTCAACGCATCCTCAGGCCTGAGCGCCAAGCTGATTGCGGAACTGGTTTCGGAGCTGGAGGAGAGCAGGAATAAAAATTACTCTCAGATATTCATTCGTACCTGATTTCAAGCTCGAAGTGCAATTCACAGGTGGAAAGTAAGGTTAACCGGGATAATCCTGAAACCGAGCGATTCACAGTTGCACAATGACA
>JBLHKS010000148.1:0-17031 GCA_047620505.1 Verrucomicrobiales bacterium
GTGCACAACGAGTCGTATGACTTTTTGCGTCAAGCGATCGGCGATGCGGCAGGAATTCCGGCGTCGCAGGTGGCGCTTCACGCAATCCATCAGCACACCGCGCCGGCAATCGCGACGGGTGCCCAACAGCTCGAATTCGATGAGGACGATCCAAGGCGTATCGCGACGGCTGAGTATCTGTTAGAGGTGGCGGAGAAGCTGTCGACTGCAATTCGGGAGAGTCAGAAAAGTTGGCGCGCGGTGATGCACATCGGCACGGGCAAAGCGAAGGTCGAGCGGGTCGCGTCCAACCGGCGGCTCCCGAAGGCGGATGGGTCGATTCAGGGACGCGGCAGCAATACGAAATCATCTCCTGAACTTCGTGAATTGCCTGAAGGGTTGATTGATCCGTGGGTGCGGACGATCTCGCTGCGCGGTGTCGATGGCGCGATCGCGCAGCTCCACTATTATGCTTCGCATCCGCAGAGTTTTTATGGTGATGGTAGGGCAAGTTTTGATGCGCCGGGGATGATTCGCGAGCGCCTTGAGGAGCAGACCGGCGCGTTCCAGCTCTACGTGACCGGTTGCGGGGGCGACATCGCGTTTGGGAAGTACAACGACGGCTCGATCGAAGCTCGCACCGAACTCACTGGCCGTCTTCAGGCTGGGATCGAGCAGTCGATCGCGAGTTTGGAAAACCAGCCGGTTGCGCCGATGTCGTGGGCAGTCGAGTCGATGAAATTTCCGCTCCGAACCGATGACGCATTCTCCGAAGCGATGCAGCGCCGGATTCTCGATGACCCAAAAGCGGAAGCACGCCAGCGTCGCAAGGCAGCGATTGCGTTGGCTTGGATCAAGCGGGTTCAATCGGGAAAGCCGGTCGAGTTGAGCTGCCTGTCCATTGGCGCGGTGAAGATCCTCCATCTTCCAGGCGAGCCGTTCGTGCAGTATCAATTGGCGGCTCAAAAGATGCGTGCGGATCGATTCGTGTGCGTCGCTGGCTACGGAGATTGTGGCATGGGTTACATCGGAGGGGATAATATCTACGCTGATCGCGGTGGTTATGAACAAACCTATGCATTCGCCGGTCCGTGCGAGGAATTGTTTCTCTCAACGATCCAGCAGCTGCTGGAGACGGAACCATAGAGGTGGATGTAATCGATCAGGGCTCGAAAGTATTCACCTTCGGCCTCGCAACCGACAAGGACGGAACCTGCCAGCCGGTCTTACCGGGGATTTGCAGTCGTTCCTGGCGGCTCCAGATCACCCCGGCGGCTGAACCACGTCGACTCGGAGATCGCGCAGACTGCACATTCCGCTCCACTCGCCATAGCGCATCGGGCGTGCGCCGCTCTTTCGATTTGGGCTGAAACGGGCGCGGTTGTGCTGAAAGACGCCTTCCACAAATGCCTTGCCGCCAATAGCGACGCCTTTGCTGAAGTAGCGAACGCGGCAATGCAGCAGTTCGCGCCGGCTGAGGCGTCCGCCTTCCGACCAGACCTTCTCGACCTGATCGCGGCTAACGCCTTTGCGGACAGTCCGTCCCTCGCGGTCTTCGCGGCGCGTGCCGCCTTCAAACAACCAACAACGATAGAGCCGCGCGGCCCGCCGCCAGTCGAGTTCCTGATCGAATTCGCCCGCCAGCAGCTGCTGGATCGCCTTGCGGGCCCTTCGCGAGCCGCCGACCGCTTCGGCGTAGCTGCACCAGCGATAGTCTTTTGGATCGTCGACCATCCCGGCGCGCACTGGATTCAGGTCGATGTAAGTGGCCATAGTCCGCAGAGCGTCTTCGGAGTCCTCGATGAGAACGCTGCCAAAACGCTCTTCCCATAGTGTGCCGCGTCGCCCGTGCTGCTTGTTGTACCAAGCCGAGAAGCGCCGTTTGAGCATCTGCATGAATTTGGAGAGGTCGAACATCTGGGCCTTGAGACGACTGAGAATGTTCAGCGCCCATGCCTCGTTCTTCATGTCTTCGCGGGCGTGCTTCACGCGCCATTGGACTTCGCGGATGTACTGATCGCTGTAGGCGATCTTCATGCGCTGGAAGAGACTCTGCTCGGAGATTTCCTCCCGCATTTGGGCGGCACGTTCCTCGCCGGGGACGGTGAGGAGGATGTGGAAGTGGTTGGACATGCAGCACCAACTGACCGCTTCGAGCCCGCAGAACTGAAGCAGGCGAGTCATGAGGAGGCGGAAGTGTTCACGTTCTTCGTCGCCGAAGAGGAAGTCCCCGCCCGAGCAACGGCTGAAGACGTGGAAATGGGCCTGATGCTGAGCGGGCTCGGCGTAAATGCGGTAGGACATGGCGATTTTCGAGGTTTCGGAATCGAACTCTTGCAAAGGCTTCCCAATAGTCAATCTGTTTTTATCTCTATTTTGTTTTTATCTCTATTTAGATTCGGCATTACAAAAATTGAATGATTTTGCAATCGATGAGGTCGCCGCCGTCTCGCCGCTACCAATTGACAAACCCCATTCTAACCATCCCCCCCCCATCCAATGAACTTCAAAACTCTCTCCTTCCTTTTCGCAATCGGATTCCTTTTTGCTTCCACTTCAGTGGTTAGTGCTCAGGATTTCAAACCGTTCCAAGGCAGGAAACTCGACATCGATTTCAAACCGGCTCCTAGAGTCGATTTCACCAAACTCCCAAAGATGGCCACTGTTCAGGGCCGGATTACCGAAGTCAGCTTCCCTGATCGCCGGATCCGCATCGTGACTTCGGATGGCGGCGACTTTTTCGTCATGCTTCCTTCTCGGGTTACCATCGCTGGCGACGCCAATATTCACAACGATGTCAGGGCCTTCCGGCGTCATTTCCGCAACAACGCCACGATCCGGGTTGTTGAAAATCGCCGAGTCAGAAACAACCTGATCGAGGCGCGTGACGTCCTGGCTCCGGTTCGATAACCTGCTCTCTTCGGCTAACTCTAAAAATTTCGAAAAGCGTGGCTCCGGCCGCGCTTTTCGCGTTTTCCACTTTCAATGTCGGAAGACGAACCGCGATGAATTCAGAAGCGACCAGAGAAGATCCTCCAGCGCTTCCTGCCGCGCCGATGCCGCGGAAATTTGTTCTCGTAGAATTCGCAACTCCGCATCGGTCGGCGGACGGGAGAGAGTTCGCAGATAAAGGTCTTCGAAAATCGCGTCATCCTCGGCACCGTCGGTCAGCAGCTGCTGAACCCGGCTTTTCGAATGAGAAACTTTTTGCTGAACGTCTTCCGAGTTGATGAGGTAGAGCGCCTGGGCGAGGTCCGGATTATTGGTCGAGGCGCATTCGCAGGGAGTCGCGCGAAGCGACCTGCCGAACATGTTGAGAGCGTTCGAGAGCACTCCCGGATCCGGTAGTTGAATTGCGCGAGTTCCGTTGGGCATGCCGGGATATTCGGTCGGGAGGCCCGTGGCGGAGTCGATTGCGTCGGCGAGGACTTGAGCGGAGAGGCGAGTCAGGCGATGGTGGGTGTGGAACTTGCCTTCTTCGTCTCGCGTCGCTGAGACTTCCGAGGACAGCTGGTAAACCTGCGGCGTGCAAATCCGCCGGATCAGAGCCCGCGAATCGTAACCGCTGTTGACGAAATCTTCGGCCAGCGCATCGAGCAACGTCGGCATCGTCGCCGGGTTTGTCGCACGGAGATCGTCGACCGGTTCGACTAAGCCTCGGCCCATGAAATACGACCAGTAGCGATTGGCCCAGTTCCGCGCGAAATACGGATTTTCGTCAGCTGTGATCCAATTTGCGAGTTTTTCGCGGATGTCGCCAACTGATAGGAATTTCCTTTTCTGCCCTCCCGCGCCGGAGGCGCGGGAGGGCTGGGGATGAAGGGGGAAGAAGGGGGATTTTCTCCCGTTCATGAGCCCAGTTGAGGCTTTTTTGCCTTCCTAGCAAGCGTTTTCGGGCAGGTCGTGGGCTTCAGGCTACGATCTCGGCGGTTTTTAGCCGAATCCAGACACGACCGTTCGCGCCCCGGCGGATCGTCGGGGATTCAGGAGTCTCGTTGCTCCCGCTTGGCTTGAGGCGTCAGCTCGCCGAGTAGACCGGCCAATCCTCCTCCGGCCCCGGATCTCCATCGAGAACCAAGACGCGGCCATCGCCAAGATCGAGTTCCGGATGCCGGGGGGCGGGTCTTACCGGGCCGCCGCAGTCCCACCAGATCGGTGGCGGAGGTTCGGTTTCCCCCGCCCAGATCCACACCGGCGGGACGTCGAGCGGCTCGATGCTCTCGATGTCGTAAGGCGGCTCGGGCGGCGGCGGCAGGGCGAGGATGCCTTCCCAGAGTCCATGAAGGCGGAGAAAGAACTCGATTTCCTCCCGGCGCAGCATTTTGCCTTTGGGTTTCATTTCGGTGTGGCAGCAGGGACATTCCATGGGATCGGTGCCCCAGGTTCGGCGGATCAGGTCACGCCAAAGAGGCCGTAAGGCCCGGACGCTTTCGGCTGCGGGAGCGGGAAGTATCGCTTTCAGAGGGCACGGCGGTGGAGGCGGCGACTTCCTCGCCGCCGACGTCGGGCCTTCGCATCCATCCCGCGTCGCTTGTTTGAGTAGAGCCCGTAGTATCGAACCAGTTGCTGGCCTTTGGGCGGGATGTGTTCGACGGCGGCGGCGAGGAAGTCGCTGGCGGTGAAAACTTTGAAGTTGGATTTGGTGTGCCAGCTGCGGCTGGAGCGGTAGATGACGCGGTGGGTGGTCTGGTTCCAGGTGATCTTTTCCAGCGAGAACGGGGCGCGCAGAAGGTATTCGGCGAGGCGTTGGCGGGCGTGGATGTCGTAAGGTTCGAGGGCGGCTTTTCCGGCGTCGAGGTTGAAGCCGCTGTGGGTCCAGCTGAGGAGCTGACGCAGCTTTTTTTCGCTGATGAGTTTTTCGCGGCGCAGGGCGGCGAGGAAGCGGTGGCGGAAGAGTTCTTCGAGCGGCTGGACGCTTTCGACGGGCATCTCATGGAAGGCGCCGACCGCATCGACCAGTCCGGCGGCGGCCAGCACGTGGAGGTGCGGATGGAAGACGAGGTAGTCGTCAAAGGTCTGGACTCCGGCGATCGCGGCGAGCTCGCCCTCGGGAAGATCGAGCCGGGCGCGGAACCAGTCGCGCAGGCAGGCGATGGCTTCCTGAAAGAGGAGGGTCAGCAGATGCCGGCGCTTGCGGAAGATGCCTCGCAGCGGTTTGGGCATGGTGAAGACGAACTGGCGGTGGGGGAGGTTGAAGCAGACGTCGTGGGCAAATCCAGTGGCCGGTTTGTTGGACTTTGCGCTGGTGGCAGCTGAGGCAGAAGCAGCGGGTCTTGCGGGGGAATGCGAGGAGTTTTTCATGGCCGCAGTCCGGGCACTGGAGGCGGGTGAATCCGGCGCCGATGGCGTCTCTGCGTAGTGGGCCGTGAGTTTTGCGGTGGGTGGATTCGTAGCTGGCGACGAAGTCTCCCCAAGCATGGTGGCTCAACCAGAGAAAAGCGCCCTCTGAATCTGTCAGGTCGTTCAGAAAATCGACCGATTTTCTGAACTTGTGGAAGATCAGTCATATCGGTTTAGCATAGGCGTGGTGAAAAACTGTAGAGCAATCGTTGGCGTTCTTTTCCTGACTGCGGTCGCGGCCGACGCGGCAGACTCGTCGCTGGTGGCTCGCTGGGACTTTGATGGTAAAGATTCGATCGACCTCGTTCCGCATGGCGGCGTGAAGTCCGGCGAAGCGGGGCCGGCGGCGCCGGAGTTTCCAGATCTTCCGAAGGGAAACCAGTCGATCCGATTGGAGGGAAACGGCGCCCGGCTCATGCTGGCGGATACGGGGAAGGACAGCCGTTTCAAATTCCGTAAGGGCGATCCGATCACGCTGGAAGCCTGGGTGAAACTCGATGGGGGTAAACCGAGTTCGCCGATGTATATCATCGGCAAGGGGCGGACCGGTGATCCGGATTTCGACAAGGACAATCAGAACTGGTCGCTCCGCGTTGTGTCTGCCGGAAATGCGGTCCGCCTGAGTTTTCTTTTTGCGGCCGAGCCGGGCAGCGGGACTTCGGCTTGGCATCGGTGGACTTCGAACGCCGGGTTCGCCGAGAACGATGGCTGGCATCATGTCGCGGTGGCTTATCGTTTTGGGGAATCAAAATCGATCCGTGGATGGATCGACGGGAAACCGAGCGAAGGGAGTTGGGATTTGGGTGGTGAGGCCGGTGTGAAGCCGATGGTCGACGATGATGCGGTCTGGATCGGCTCGGCGCTGGGCGGAAACGGCGGCAACAGCTTTCGGGGATGGCTGGATGCCGTGGCGGTGCATCGGGCGGTGTTGGATGACAAGACGATGGCGGCTCGGTTCAAGCGCGTCGGCGGCCCGCGCGTTGTCACCCCGATACCGCAGCCCAAGCTGGCGCCGGAAGTGATGCCTCAGGTCGACGATGTCCCCGCTGATCGCGTCTTGCTCACCATGGAGGAGGGATTTCCCTCGGAGACGCGATGGATGAATGAAGGCGAGGCAGTTGACGGGGAGTTCATGCGTTGGGTTGGCGATGAATTCATTTTGCCGCGCATTCCCTTGCGGCACGACGATTGGGGCATTCGTCAGGGCTGGAAGGTTCCGATGCTCGTGCGGATGGTCGCCGACGTGCAACTGCCGCCCGGAAAACAGCGCATCCTGCTGCGCGCGCGGGCTTTGGGACGCTTGTGGATTGATGGGCAGCTGCTGGCCAGAACCAAAGCGGTCACGGTGCAGCCGCCGAATGGGGAGGAGCCCGTGACCCCGGTTCGGGAACCGCCGCTGCCGGGCGTGCGCATCGCCGGGTATCACCAGCAGGAAGTGTTTGGCGAAGTGACGATCGAGGCCGGAAAAACGTCGCGGGTGGTTTTGGAGTTGGTGGTGGGCGGAAAAAATTTGCGGCCGGAGACCGGGGAATTCTGCGTGGCGATTGAGACGGCGGACGGAGAATCCTTTTCGGTCCTGCGGGCGGGAGCGCGGGATCGGTTGCCTCTGACTGATGAGGCGGTTGAACCGGTTCTGGCCGGGATTGAAGAATCGCTGAGTGAGTTCGACGACCTGAACCGTCGCCGGGCGGCGGCCAGTCGAAATGATTTCTGGGAACAGCGGCATGCCGTGGCGAAAGAATGGGTCCGCGCGAATTCAGCTCCGACCGTTCCGGAGATCGACGGCATCAATCATCCGATCGACGCATTTGTCCGGGCAAAGATCGATCGGGCGGTGGCGGCAAGCGCGGGCGCCAATCGAAAGCAAGCTGAGGAGTTTCACGGAAAGATCCTGCCGCTCCTGCGTGAGAACTGTTTCCGCTGCCATGGCGAGAAGGAGAAAGGAGGGTTGAAACTGGACTCCCGGGAACGCCTGCTGGAAGCGGTGATGCCCGGCGATCCGGCGAAGAGTGAGCTGATCTGCCGCTTGCGCAGCCATGACGAGGACGAGCGGATGCCGCCAACGGGAGATCCGCTGACCGGGGACCAGATCGAGTTGCTGGAAGACTGGATCGAGCAGGGCGCGGAGTGGCCCAGTCCTCCGGTCGACGCGGCCGAAATTGCCGAACGCCCCTTGGTCAATGATGCCGCTTTTCTGCGGCGGGTGTATCTGGATACGCTGGGAGTTCCACCGACGTTTGCCGAAGCGGACGCGTTTCTCGCCGACCAGAGCCCGGACAGACGCGAGCGCCTGATCAAACGTCTTCTGAGCGATGAGCGGGGCGCGGACAACTGGGTCGGTTATTGGCAGGACATGTTGGCGGAGAATCCCGCACTGTTGAATCAATCCCAGGGATCGACCGGGCCGTTTCGCTGGTTCATCCATGACTCTCTCTGGGATAATAAGCCGCTGGATCGGATGGTCACGGAACTGATCCTGTTACGGGGCGGCAAGTACGAGGGAGGCAGTGCCGGGTTCGGCATGGCGGCTGAAAACGATGCCCCGTTTGCGGCGAAAGGACACATCGTGGCAAGTGCCTTTCTCGGTATCGAACTGCAATGCGCGCGCTGTCACGATTCGCCTTATCACAGCTCGACGCAGCGTGATCTCTTTTCGTTAGCGGCGATGTTTGAACGCAAACCGGTGGGCGCGCCCGAGACGAGCCAGGTTCCGGCTGACTTCTTTCATAACCGCGAACGCAAGGCCCTGATCCAAGTGACGCTCAAACCCGGTGAACAGGTTCCACCCGAATGGCGCTTCGCCAAGATGACCGGGATGACTGACGGAGACGCCGTCGATCAGCTGATGCAGGATCCGAAGGACTCCCGCGAACGGTTGGCGACCTTGATCACCGCTCCAGGGAATCGTCGATTCGCCCAAGTGGTGGTCAACCGGATCTGGAAACGGCTCATGGGCGCCGGCCTGGTGGAGCCCATTCACGACTGGGAAGGCCGAAATTCCAGTCATCCCGAGTTGCTCGATTGGTTAGCCCACCAGTTTGTCGACAGCGGTTTCAACGCCAACGCGATCATCGGTTTGATCCTTACTTCGGATGCGTATCAGCGGCAGGCCATCGAAGGCAACCTGGCTGCGTCGACCGAGCTGCGATTCTTCAGCGGTCCGGAGCGTCGCCGACTGAGCGCCGAACAGGTTGTCGATTCGCTCTTTGCAGCGACGGGAAATCAGCTGGATATCGGCGAGCTAACCTTTGTTCACGACGGCAAGCGACCGCTCAGCAATCGGCAGACGCTGGGCTTTCCCCGGCGTGCCTGGATGCTGGCGGATCTCAATAACGAACGAGATCGTCCGAGCCTTTCGCTGCCCGAAGCGCGAACGATCACAGATGTCCTGGAGGCCTTCGGATGGAAGGGCGCTCGCCAGCAACCGATCATGAATCGCTCGCTGGATCCTAACGTTCTTCAGCCCGGCATTCTCGCCAACGGCACCCTCGTAACCACCTTGTCGCGCGCGGCGAACAGAAGCGACTTGGCCGAGTTAGCGGTAAGCGCCTCTTCCCCTGAAAAATTGGTTGAAACGATGTTTCTACGGGTTCTCACACGAAGACCGACTGCCGAAGAACAGAAGCAGTTCTCGGCGGCCTTGGAGAAGGGTTTTGCCGAACGAGTGATTCCAGCCGCCCAGGTTCGGCCACTCGAAGAACCGGAACCGTTGCCGCTGATCACGTGGTTTAATCACCAGCGGCACGAGGCGACGAAAGTGCAGAACGCAGTTGAACGTAGGATTCGAAAAGGCCCGCCAGCCGATCCTCGCCTGCGCCCGGAATGGCGGGAAAAATTTGAAGACATAGTATGGAGTTTGATCAATCATCGGGAGTTCGTATGGATTCCATGAACCTGAATCGTCGCCAATTTATCGGCAGCACGACCGCCGCCGCGGGAGGACTCGCGCTTCCCGCGTTCGCTGAACCGACGGAATCGCTGATCCAGGGCAAGGCGGAACATGTCATCTCGATCTGGCTGGGCGGAGGCATGGGGCAGATCGATACCTTTGACCCTAAGCAAAAAGGAGATCCCAAGACGCGGAAGCCGGGCAGCTACTACGACTCAATTGAGACAGCGGTTCGGGGCGTCCAGTTGAGCGAACACTTCGCCAATCTTGCTCCGCTGATGGAGCACGTGACGGCCGTTCGCACCGTGAACCACACCGTCATCGACGAACACGCCGCCGCGACCAATCGGATGCACACGGGGCGTCCCATCAGCGGAACGGTCACCTACCCGTCGATCGGATCGATCATTTCCCACGAGCGTGGCGCGGCTAACGAAGGTGCGCCGCCTTACGTTTTGATTGGTTACCCCAACGTCACCCGCGGGCCGGGCTTCCTGGGACCGAAAGCGGGTTACCTCTACACCACCGATACCAGTCAGGGGCCGGCAGGATTGTCCCGCCCGGATGGCATCACACCCGGCCGCCAATCGAGACGGGAACGGTTTCTCTCGGTCCTGAAGAACAACGCGGAGCCGACCGATGAATCCCGATTGCTGAATTACGACGCCGCGATTGAGCAAAGCCTCAGACTCAGCGGTCCCGAATTCAATCGCGCCTTCGAGGTCGGAGAAGAACCGGCGGATTTGCGAAACCAGTATGGCGGCGAATTCGGTCAGCGATGTCTCCTCAGTCGCCGTCTCGTCGAACGAGGCGTTCGGTTTATCGAGGTCTCGCATAACCTGAATTTTATGAACGGCGCCGGCTGGGACGTCCATCACGAAGGGATCCTCGATCAGCACGAACTAATCCGCGAATTGGACACGGCCGTCTCGGCGCTGATCACGGATTTGAAATCGAAGCGTCTCCTCGACAAGACACTCATCGTGATTACGACCGAGTTCGGCCGACCGCCGGAGTTCGATGGACGCGGCGGTCGCGCACACCAGGCCAAGACATTCAGTTGTGTGTTGGCTGGCGGAGGCCTGTCACACCAGGGCGCCTTTGGAGTGACGGACGAACTTTCGAAGAACCCGGTTTCGGCTCCCGTCGGCGTGCCTGATTTCTTTGCCACGATCTGTGCCGCGGTGGGAGTGAACTATCGCAAAAATCTCTACGATGGCGATCGCCCAGTTCCGATCACCGATCGCGGCAGCCCGATCGGAGCGTTGTTTGCCTGATACAGCTCAGGGTAGGATTTTTCGCCCCGACACAGACGGATACCGGCGCAATGTTCAGCGTTCGCCAAAGTTCAGATCCATGAATCGATTCCTAGTCCTTCTCTCGATCCTTGTGCCAGCAGCTGCTGGCTCGGAGCCGAAAACGATCTCCGTCGATCCCGCGAATTGCCGAATCGTCCTTCCACATTCACCGACAGCGATGGATGAGTGGGCTGCTGAAGAATTGCGACTGCATCTCAAACTGATTACTGGCATCGAGATGCCACAGATCAATGCTGGCGCGGTTCAGGACGGGAGTTTCGTTTTTCACCTCGCCCAACCGCCTGCGGCGGACGTAAAGCCGCTGGCCACGCAAGAATCGCGCTGGATGATCACAGCCGAGGGCGCGTGGTTTTATGGCGACGCCAGCGGCGCGGGCACAGGAACCTTGTTTGCGGTTTACTCATTCCTCGAAGAGCACCTGGGTGTGACCTGGATCGAACCGGGCGACGACGGAATCGTTTTTCAGAAGCAATCGCAGCTGAACCTGAAACCAGGGGAATCCAGTTGGGTTCCGGAATTGGTGTTCCGCAAGATCAGGCAGACTTACCGGAAGCGGCCGGCGGAAGAACCCGTGCCTGAGCGCTTCGAGCCATTTCCTGAATTCTGGCACGGCTTCAGAGAGGTCGCCAACCAGCGGGTGGAAGACGATGTGAGCTGGCAACTGCGCATGAGAATGGGCGGGAGTCGGCCGGGCGGTGGCCATGCGTTCTCTAAGTGGTGGGAACGTTTCGGCGAAACCCGGATTGACTACTTTGCGCTCAACAAGGACGGGAAACGCGAGCCCGTACCGTTAGCAAAGGCGGATCACACGAACGAATGGGTCAAAATCTGCGTAAGCAATCCTGCCGTCGCCAAGCAGATCGTCGAGGATTGGCTCCCGGCGATGGATCGGATCAAATACGTCAACGCCGGATTGAACGACGGCGTCGAAAATTTCTGTGAGTGCGAAGATTGCAAAAGTCTGGACGTTCGCCTGGAAGGAGAGAACGCGGTTGATTTTCCCCCTGGCAAATACGCTTTGCCCGACGGGCGTCTCGCTCACCTGACCGACCGCTATGTCCATCTCGCCAACGCGGTGGCCCGGGAGGTAAAAAAGCACCGCGAAGACGCGATGGTATCCATTTATGCCTACCTGACCACGCTCCATCCTCCTCGGAAACTGAAACTGGAGCCTAACATTGTGGTTCATATCGTTCCCTATGTCATTCTACTCGATCAGAAGGTCGCCAAGGAGTTAATCGAAGGCTGGCGCGAAGCCGGTGCTACCGAGATCGCGTTCCGGCCCAACTATCATTTCAAGTATCACCCGATGCCTCTGCCGATCGGGATCGAGAAGGAAATGTTCGATGTTTTCCAAGTAGCGTACGCGAACGGCTCCGTTTCGGCGGACTACGATTCGTTGATGGGGTGCTGGCCACTGACGGGTATGGCCGACTACGTTTTGGCGAAAGCCATGGCTGAACCCGACAAGGACTTCGCCCATTGGGAGAATCAATATTGCTCTGCCTTTGGTGAAGCATCCGAATACATCAAAGCTTACCACAGGCACTGGCGAACGGAGGTATGGGAAGGACGATTGAAACCGAATCTCGGCAAGTTGGTGAATGCCGGAAGGTCCGGCAACTTTGCTCGCGGCTTGGCGGCGGCGATCCGTTACAATTATACCAAAGACTACAAACCGGAAGGCTGTGATCGATATTATACAGAAGAGGATTTTGATCTGGCGGGCGAATTATTGGAGCAGGCTGTTTGCCAGCCCCTGACGCTTGAGGAGAAAAAACGAGTGGTGCAGCTGATTCTATTCAATCATCATTCCCGCCTCGAACATGGCGCGATGCATTACCGTGGTGATAAGGGCTATGCATATTCCAAAGCACTGCTCGAGTTCAGAACCACCCATCACAAAAACATGAACATCAGCTGGCCCGGAGTCTTTTATGTAGAAGATGTCTGGGGTGATGCCTGCAATCTGGTTCTTGCAAAACAGCTTGAAAAGTATCCGCTGCCGTGGGTCGAAACCGGACTCGCATGGCAATTCCGGCTCGATCCCGATAACGTTGGCTCAGGCCAGAAATGGCAGCAATTGCCTTGGGAAGAGATCAAAAAATGGGACCGGTTAAGGACGGATTTTCCCTGGAATAATCCGTATCGAAGCGAAACGGACCCGGAACTGATAGCGAAGCTGAAGGGATACGAAGGAATCGGCTGGTATGCCACGCAGCAGACGATTCCCAACGAGCTGAAGGGGCGGGAAATCTATCTCCATTTCGGTGCCGTCGATGACTCGTGCTGGATTTATGTTAACGGCGAACTTGTTGGCGAGCACTCGCGAGAGAATCCGGATGAACGGCAGGCATCGTTTGAGATTCAGATTGATAAATTCGTGAATTGGGACTTATCGCAGCAGCAGATTGTTATTCGCGTCGAAGGCAAAACCGGCTCCGGAGGAATTTCGGAACGCGTTTGGCTGGTGTCGAAAGACTGACGCAACGAGATCAAGAGCTACGGTGATCGCAATTTGCTATCGCACGAACTTCTGAATCCGTTTCCCATTGATTTCAGCAACATAGATAGCCCCGTCGGCGGCCACAACAATTCCATGAGGCATGTCGAAATTCCCCGGCTCTGACCCATGGCTGCCCCATTCTTCAAGCACAGTTCCGTTCAGGGTCATCCGTAGCACTTTGTTCGCTCGACCGTCGGCGACATAAATCGTGTCATCGGTATCAATATAGAGGCCGAAGGGAGCGAAGCCGCCGAACTGTCGTAGATAGTTTCCATCCTGATCGAATACTTGGATCCGGTCGTTTTCGCGATCGCCGACGTAGACCAGTCCTTTGGAGTCGATCTGGATTGCGTGGGGTAAATCAAACTCGCCGTCGCCTTTTCCCTTCTTGCCCCAAGCGAGGAGAAACTTTCCAGAACGATCGAATTTGGCGATTCTCGAATTGCCGTATCCGTCGGCAACAAATATTTCTCCGTTAGCGCCAAAAGCGATATCAGCCGGGCGGTTGAAATGATCAGCGTCTTCGCCAGCGACGTCTCGCTCGCCAAACGTCCGCAAGACCTTCCCAGTTGCGTCCAGCTTTACGACCGTATGATTCTTGTTGTCGGTGGTCCAGATATTGCCCTCTTGATCGCAACGGAGAAAATGAGTTGAATCATACAAGCCATTCCCGAACGAGCGGAGGAATTTGCCTTCGGGGGAAAAGGCTAGAATCGGATCTTTTCCGCGATGGAATACCAGGACATTTCCCTCTTTATCGATCTCCACTCCTGACACTCCCCCTAATTGCAGACCGTCAGGCAGCACTGGAAAATTCGTTACTTTTGGAGCCGCAGGTTCGTTCCAACCGAGCCGATTGAAATTTCCCCAGCCTCCCCAGGCAACTCTCGACACATGAACGGCCTTAAAGTCGGTGAGGAGAATTTCGCGCGAGAACGCCCAGTTTCTGTCGAGGGTTTGTTGAATACGCGTTTTCAACTCGGGAGTCATCTTTCTGTCGCCGCCGTCGACCTCAGCGAGGAGATGGTAGGCTGCGGCGTGGACCTCGGTATAATCGAGGCCACGCCGGAGAAAACGGACGCGTTCTTGAGTTTTCGGATCGCGGGCTTGCCGCGCGGCTTCATCAAGAATCAGGCCCAGTTCTTCGATGATTTGTGACGTGAAAGGCGCGGTCGGATGCAGGGCGGGTTCAGCAGCTGCTATCTCATTCGTGAGTTCTTCCAGCCGCAGGAAATAGTGCTTCATCGATTCAGCAGCGGCGCCAAAGCCGGATTGGCAATAGTCGTTTATCAATTCGTCGACATCGAGATCTGGATTCCAGTGGAGGCGTGCGGCTACATAATAATTCAGGCCCTGCGTCGCCCAGTGATGGGTGCAGGAATCAAGATCCGTTCCGATCATCGAATGATGCGCCAGATACTGAAAGTCCTCGGCCAATTTATGCACATAAACTACCGGAGTTCCATAGCGGCGGGCGGCTAGAAGCAGGTTTGAGCGGAAATAGAGTTTAGAGGCGCGTTCAGCCCACGCGTCCCAACGTTCTCGGCCAATTTTGTGCTCGGCGTCATCAAGATACCAAATATCGACGAATCGAATCGCGATATTCGGATGGAGTTTGTGCCGAAGTGGCGGATCGGTGTAAACGCTATACGCGTCCGCAGTCAGCCACGCGTCTGGATGGACTTCGACGACGCGTTTCGCGATTTCGTTCCAGAAATACACGAAGCGATCTGTCAGCGAGACATATTCGAAAAAGGTCCGGTCGCCTTTGCCAGACGCGTCCATTAATTTGATGGAACTGCCCTCGGGCGGGTCGAGCTTTTTGCATTCCGGGCACATGCAGAACGTAGCGAGACCGCCATCATTTGGACCGATGGCTGCGCTCTTCGCACCTCCCTTCAGTTCTTCGATTTTTTCTTTCGCGATTGCTTCGATCAGTTCCTGGTTGCTGACACAGAAGCGCGAGCGCTCGGGTCCCAGCTCGCTCTGATCGCGCGACCCGTTGGGCTGCATCGCGAACCACTCGGGATGAACTTCGCTCCACTTTTCCCACGCGTCTCCGAATGCGTGGCCGCCAGCCAATCCAAGGCTGCCGCCGAGCCTTTGCCATTTGAACCAGCCTCCGTCTTCCGATTCAGTTTCCTCGGATTCGGCGCGTAGCCGGTGATAATCCTCTTCCGTTGCGCGCAGTCTGATAAGACCTTTAGCATCGCGATCGCTGTGGGTCATGTCTCGGATCTTGCGCTGACGCAGTAGCGACGTCTCGGTTCGGTCGATCGGAGCCACGGAAATCGAAGTTCGCTTCGGGACGACTTTACCTAGTTCGCCCGGCCAGAGAAATCGGCAGCCAAGAGCATCTTCCAGAAAGGTGGTTACCGCATAATGAGTTCCGTTGGGATCAGACGGCGTGGCGTCATCGGAGCCGAGAATGACAAGGGCATTGGGAAATGACCGGATCAGGATTCCGCCTGGTCCCAGATTTTTGGCGGTGACGCCAAGTTTCCTGGTTAATGCGCTTTCGCCGACTGCGATGTAATTTCCATCAGGCAGCAGTTTCGAATCGTTAACGACTTCAAAACGCGCCCCGGAGATTTGAAAGAGATGATCGCTTAGAACCTTTGCTCCTTTTCTGGCAGCTGCCGATGGCTGTTCGGAAAGAACGATGACAGCTTTCGCTTGGCCGTCCTCAGCGAGAATCAGATCGGCAGCTTCGGCGAAGCCTGAGCCAATGACGGCGAGAACGAAGAAGGTGAGTTTGAATTGCATAAGGGTTTTGATGAACTGTCAGGAAATTGCTTTTTCAACCCTGCCGTGCCATCACCGTGCATCGCCCCGAGTTGGAGGGGGCGCAATGTGAAGATCGTGGACTAGTCGGATCAACCCGCGGCCCGCTTTTTGTTAGCCTGGCTACTGGCCAGGGATTCCTGATTCGTGAACACGCAAAACGAGTCCTGATTACTGAAACAGCGCTCCAATCGGGCTCGCGCGACCGGTGATCGGCACAGGGCGATCGCCATCATAGAGATTCTTGCGATAGTTCACTCTCACCGCAGCACATCGCCGGAGTCCAGACCTTCGGGGACTACCTCCTCTTTCATCCTCACCTTCACATCCTCGCCGCCGCTGGATTGATCGACGCCGATCGGCTCAAGGCTGAGAGAGGTCTGCGAACACTGAAGAAAATGATCGAAAACTGCCATGAGAATTCATGATTATTTGCCTGAGCCCTTGCCTGCCCCTTTCTCCGCTGCCTAGTGCGGAGCAGCGATCTTCCGCCAAACCGAGGACGTGATCGCTCCAACACCGCCGTGCCGCGCCTCGAGTGTACTTAAGCGGGTAAACACCCATGGGCTCAGGCGATTCGGATCGTGCTTGGTGTAGACGATTCCGTCGGCGATGAAAACGCAGGCGTGAAAGGTGTGCTGATCCGGGACGCGCGAGAGGAGAACCACGTCGCCAAACTGCCGCGCGCCTTGAACAGGTTCGTAGCGCTGATTGAAATAGTCGCTGGAGTCGAGTGAGTCGTGATAGCGATTCGTAGGTTGAAAATTGAAGAAGTTGATCGCAGTCCAGAAATCGTCCGGGAAGCGTCCGCCAAGACCGTCTCGCTCAGATGGAAAGGCATTTAAATGACGGCGCGGAGTTGCTGGGAGAAGATGCGCGAGGTCGAGCCGTTCGACGCCAGGCGTGCGAGCGACCGCTTCGATCATCTGAAGCACATCACGATTGCGCCCACTACCAGACCAGTAGTTTCCTAACGCAACAAAATCGCTTTCCGGCGTAACGCGAATGCGAATCATCAGTCCTCGTGTTCGTGTGAGGGCGCGCAGAAACTTAGCTTCTTCATCAGAGTGTTCGATTTGGGCGAGGACTTGCGGCACGTCGGAAAACGGCTCTTCAGGGATTTTCGTGGCAACTATCTAACGGAAAGAGATCTAACTTTGCGCAGAAAAACATGATTCGAATGCGGTAGTTGGCAAAGGACCGAAATCCGCGCG
>JBLHKS010000149.1:0-16929 GCA_047620505.1 Verrucomicrobiales bacterium
AGGAACGGCCGGGAACGCGTCAGCTTCCCGTTCAGCGCCGACTGAAACCATGAGGTCGTTTCCTGAGTCGTCGAAATCTCGGAGGAGGACTCGATTACGTAGCCGTCTCTGTCGTAAAGCGCGATCTCGGTGAAGGCGTCGTCGATTTTCCCAATGCGTTTCATCTCCGCAAGCCGCTTGGCCGCATCGTCCGTGGAATGGATCAAGCGCTCCTCGT
This sequence comes from Verrucomicrobiales bacterium, assembly GCA_047620505.1. Taxonomy (GTDB): domain Bacteria; phylum Verrucomicrobiota; class Verrucomicrobiia; order Verrucomicrobiales; family DEV007; genus JBLHKS01. Next base: position 218 of record JBLHKS010000149.1, read on the forward strand.
TCGCCAGCGGCGTTAGTTCAAACGCGGCGCGGCCAAGGACAAGCTCGATCTGGGCGGCAACCTCCGAAGCGACCCGGGCCGTCGAATTGGATTTCGATTTGTCCAAAGTAAGGCTGACCCACGAGAGCGCGACGACCAGCATCAGCAGGACCGGAATCGCCCCCCCGACCAACAGAGCCAGCAGAGTTCTGGGAAAAATTCGATTCACGGTTCGGCATCGGGTGCGTTCGCCATTGCGGGGGTCGTCTTCCGGAGACTTTCCATGATCGCCCGATAATTCACTCCAACCAGACGCAGCCGATCCGGCTTGCCGGTGTCGTGGAAAGCGCTCTTAGCGAGGACATCGGCCGGCGGATAGGCGACCTCGTCGGCCAGCAATTCCGGGTCGAGGATTTCTTCCGCCCGCTGGTTCGGCGTCGCGCACCAGTTCCATTCGGCGCACTCAGCCGCGACCTCCGCCTCAAGCATGAAGTTGATGAAGACATGCGCCAACTCGGCTCGCTGGGTTTCACGGGAAACCAGGAACATGTCGCAGCACAGCGGCACGCCTTCGCGGGGCAACGCCATTTCCAGATCCTCGTTCTCGCCCAGTGCGACAGCCGCGTTTGAGTTGTAGAGCATCGCCGCAGCACATCGTCCTTCGACCAGCGCGCGGGCGATCTCGACATCCGAATTGTAGATCACATTGACCTTTTCCAGTTGCTCTAAGAGCAAGTTCCCCGCCGTCTCAAAGTCCGCCGGCTCGGTCGTATTCATGTCGTGGCCCAGCGCGAGGTGCGCCATCGCAAAGACCTCCGCCGGCTCGTTCAACATCCACACCTGACCATCGCCGACCGCTTTGGGATCCCACAACGTCGACCAGCTCCTGGCAGGGTTCTCAACCAGTTTGGTGTTGTAAACCAGCACGGTGTTGCCCAGCAGGTAGGGCGCTGAAAACGTGTAATCGGGATCCGGGAGGATGTCCGCGTAGCGCCGGCCGAGATTGGCCAGATTCGGCAGCTGCTCGTGATCCAGATCGCCGAGCAACTTTCGCTGGCGCATCTGCGCTGCGGTGTCCTCGTCCGTCAGAATCACATCGTAGCGACCCGGCTCGGAATTGATCCTGCCAAGGGCTTCATCCGTATTTTCGTAGGGCTGATAGGCGATCGCGATCCCGGTCTCTTTCGTGAACCGCGCGAGCGTCTCCTCCGGAATGTAATCTCCCCACCCAAGAAGGGTCAGGGTTTTGGGCTCCTCCACTTCTGGAGGTACCGTGGTCGACTCCCGAGCCTCCGAACTTGAGGGCTCGTTGCAGGAACTCATCGCTAGGGCAATGATCGCGAGCACCAGCGCGCGGGATATCAGATTTGTTGTTTTCATGGGTTCGAAAATTCTGCGATTTTACTGATCGGCTTCCGCTTCAGCCGTGGGCGTGGCTGCGACGGCGGGTTTCTCCCGATAGCGATCCATAATCGCCTTGAAATTCACGCCGATGAGGCGCATTCGATCCGACTTCCGCGAATCGCGAAACGCGCACTTTGCGAGGAGCTCAGCCGGAGGAAACGCGATTTCGTCCGCCAGCAATTCCGGGTCCAGACTCTCCGCGGCCCGCTCATTCGGCGTTGCGCACCAGTTGTATTCGGCGCATTCGACCGCGGCCTCCGCCGAAAGCATGAAATCGATAAACGCATGCGCCGCTGCACGTTGTAGGGACTCACGGGATACCAGAAACACGTCGTTGAAAAGAGCCACGCCCTCTCGAGGGAGCACCGTTTTCAAATCCTCGTTTTCCTCCATCGCCAGCGACGCATTCGAATTATAAAGCATCGCCGCCGCACAGCGTCCCTCGACCAAGGCATCGGCGATCTCCAACTCCGATCCGTAAACCACCTCAACCGAATCCAATTGCTTAAAGAGCAAATCCCGCGCCGCCTCAAACTCGGCGGGCTCAGTTGTGTTCATATCGTGTCCCAGCGCCAGGAGCGCGACCGATAGCACTTCCTGCGGCTCTCTCAGCATCCAGACCTGGCCATCGCCAATCGCATCGCGATTCCAAAGCAACGACCAACTTGGCTCAGGATTCTCAACCAGCTTCGTGTTGTAAATCAGCACGGTGTTGCCCATCAAGTAGGGTGCCGAGAACGAGTAGTCCGGATCCGACAGGATATCCGTGTAGGTCTGACCGAGATTGCCCAGATTCGACAACTGCCGGTGATCCAGATCGCCCAGCAGCTGCCGCTGCCGTAGCTGCCCGGCGATGTTCATGTCCGTCAAAATCACGTCATAGCGATCCGGCTCCGAGGTGACCCGGCCAACCGCGTCGTCCATGTTGGCGAAGGCCTGGTAATCGAACTCGATCCCGGTAGTCTTCGTGAATCGCTCGAGCGTCTCCGCCGGAATGTATTCGTCCCAGCCGAGAATCGTGAGAGTTTTGGGTTCGGCGTCGTCGCGGCAGGAATTCAGCGTCAGCAAAACGAGAACGCAAGCGAGTATGAAGAGCGCCGGGTTCAAGCCGGCGCCGATAAACCGGCTTACGATCGTAATTCTCATTATTTTAGTAATTATGACTATAATGGTGCATTATTTAGAGATCCAAAACTATTTCATCATGTATTTTGCCCGTTCAGACTTCACTATAAGGGAGTTATGCGCGCCAGGCTCCGAATCGGCCCGCCATCACCAGCTGCCGAAGCTGTTCAAAGTTGAGGAGCTCAGAGCGCGATGATTTGCGCCGCGACCCGCTTCTGGGAGGTCGGGAGTTTGGGGGCGGCTTGACTTTTGGCCCCGCAAACGCCAATTGCCGCAACGCAACGCTGCGGGGGAGAATGCGCTTGCTGAGGCCAGCGGGCAACGAATCGTTGTGATTCGATAGGCTGGAAAACCGAGCCTGCGAATGCTTGGCTCTTGGCTCTTCGGCTTGGTTGACACTGCCTGACAACCGGAAAACAGTCCACCCAAGGGTATGAGCCGGGGACATGGGTAACAAACTGACCCCTTTCTTTGCTATCTGTGAGCCTCCGAATCTGTCGTCCTGGCAATCCGCAGGAAATGACATTTTTTGATATCAAAACTACTGTTTGTCGGTGTGTTCTGGAGACACGAAGCACAAATTCTTCACATACCTCAAAAAACCGAGATGAGAATCGAAACAGGATCCACTTCCACAAAGTACTGCGATGGTCGTAGCCGCCGAAGCTTTCTAGAGATCGGCGTTGCTGGCATGGCCGGCGTCGGCCTGCCGCAGATCCTGCAAGCAAAGGAGGAATCTGCTCAGTTGGGCCACAAAAAGAAGGACACGTCAGTCATTCTCATCTGGCTCGACGGCGGGCTCAGCCACATGGATACCTACGACATGAAGCCGGACGCTCCCAGCGCGTATTCCGGGATTTGGCGTCCCATCCGGTCCAACGTTCCGGGCATGGAGATGACGTCTTTGTTTCCGCAGCAGGCGAAGGTGGCCGACAAGTTCTCGATTGTCCGCTCGGTGCATCACGACGCGGGCGATCACTTTACCGGCGCTCATTGGATGCTGACCGGACGCGGCGGCGTCAACGGGGCGTTGAAGCCCGGCAAGTATCCTTCCGTCGGCTCCATCGCCACCAAAGTCCTCGGCTCACGAAAAGAAGGTATGCCGGCTTATGCCTCGGTTCCTTACGCCGCCAGTGTTGGCCTGCGCCCCGGATACTTCGGCGGCAACTATCTCGGCGGGCAGCACAATCCGTTTGAAACGGTTTCCGACGCCAATTCGCCCACTTTCAAGATTCCCAGCCTGAATCTCCCTAAAGGGCTGACGCTGAGTCGGCTGGACGACCGCCGCAGCCTGCAGAAACATTTCGATACGCTCCGCAAGAGCGCCGATCAAAGCGGAATGATGGATGCCATGGGCCGTTTCGACCAGCAGGCTTTTGAGTTTGTCACCGGCGACAGCGCCCGACGGGCGTTCGACATTTCACAGGAAGACGACAAGCTGCGCGACCGCTATGGCCGCAACTCTCTGGGGCAAAGCATGCTGCTTGCGCGTCGGTTGGTGGAGGCGGGCAGCACGTTCGTCACCTGCCATTCCGGCGGTTGGGACGATCACTGGAATCTGCAGTCGAAGTATGAAAAAAGGCTGCCTGAAGTCGATGCGGGCGTCGCTACACTGTTCGAGGATTTGAGCCAACGTGGACTGTGGGACAAAACGCTCGTCGTGCTTTGCGGTGAATTCGGCCGGACGCCGAAGATCAACAACGGCGGCAACGGCGGCCCCCCACTCAGCAAGGGCACGCCCGGACGCGATCACTGGGGCAACGCCATGTCGGTCCTGATGGGCGGCGGCGGCGTCAAAGGCGGTATCGTCGTCGGCTCCACGAACTCCCGCGGCGAAGTCCCCCAGGACCGGCCCCTTCGTCCCGGCGACATCCACCACACGATCTACCACGTGCTCGGCGTCGATCCTTCAATGCACTTCCTCGACCATTCCGGTCGGCCAGTGCAGGCGATCGATCACGGCAGCGTGATTCGCGAACTGATCTGACAAATCGGTCGTCTTGCCCGGCTGGACAATTTGCGCCGTTTGACCGAGATTGAACTTATGCAGTCGGCAGAGATCGTTATTGGTCCAGTATCGTGGGAACGCATGAGCAACGGCATTGAAAAAGTCAGAGATCGCCTGATGCGAGCCACCGCCGTTCTGGGGCGGGCCGGAATTGAATACGCGGTGATAGGCGGAAACGCGGTCGCCGCATGGGTTTCGCGGGTCGACGATTCGGTCGTCCGAAACACTCGCGATGTCGACCTTCTGGTTCGCCGAACCGATCTGCCACGGATCAAGAACGCAATGGAAGTGGCTGGATTCGTTCACCGTAAGGTATCGATTCTCGGAGGAAAAGGATCGATCGAAATGTTCCTCGACGGGCCAAAGTCCAAAGTTCGAGATGCGGTTCATCTCATTTTCGCCGATGAAAAAGTCAGCGTGGACTCTCTTGAGGCGTCGCCCGGAGTCGAGCAGGTGGATCCGGAGACCGATGAATTTAGATTGCTCGAATTGGACGCGCTGGTCACGATGAAGTTGACTTCGTATCGCGATAAGGATCGCGTTCACCTCCGAGACATGCTTGAAATCGGCCAAATCGACGAAACCTGGCTTGAGCGCGTTCCGGAGTCCCTCCAGGATCGCCTTCAGCAACTGCTGGACGATCCAGATGGTTAACTAATTCTGCTTTCGCCAAACTCACCTGATGGCCATGCCAGATCCTATCCCCGCCCTCTCCAGCACCTTGCTTCGGCGGAATTTCCTCAAATTCGGAGCCCTCGGTCTTTCGCTTTCGCAATGGATGGCCCTGCGCGCCCTCGGCGGTAGCCCAGCAGCTGCTGGCGCGGGAAAGGCGAAATCCTGCATTGTCCTTTTTGCCTGGGGAGGCATCAGCCACATCGATACCTGGGACCCGAAACCCGAGGCCGCAGCCGATATCCGGGGCGAATTCCGCCCGATCAAAACCTCGGTCCCGGGAATTCGGATTGGCGAACACATGCCTAGGATCGCCAAACAGATGCATCACCTGGCGGTCGTTCGCAGCGCCCATCATCGGGCTCCTTCGCATCGGTCGGCCGCCTACTGGAATCTCACGGGGCACGAACCCCCTAACTTGGGAGGCAACTGGCCGGCGACGCGCGACGACTGGCCGTGCATTGGCTCGATGGTCGCTGCCGCCACAAGCCCCGACGTCGCCAATCAGGCTTTGCCGAACACGTTAGCGCTTCCCTATCCCATGGCCGATGGAGGCAAAGCCAATGGGCAAGACGCCGGGTTTCTCGGCCAGGGCTACGATCCGGTCATTCTGCGTCCGCCCAGCGGTAAACTTTACGCTGGAGTCTCGCCATCGTCCGGACACGTCGATCTCAGTCTCCCGCCTGGAATGAATCGGTCGCGCGCCACGACCCGACGAACGTTGCTCGATCAAATCGACCAAGCCGCCGCGATCGGGGCCCCGGCTGACACCGACACCTTCGATCGAGCCCGGGAAAACGCGATGGGGATGCTGCTGAGCCCGAAAGTTCGGACAGCCTTCGATCTCGACCAGGAGCCTCAGCGCTTGCGCGATGCCTACGGCGATCACATTTGCGGGCAAAGCGTCCTCTTGGCTCGGCGCCTTTCGGACGCCGGTGTTCCGCTGACGACCGTTTACTGCTCCGCGGGCGATCTCAATGGGGCGTCCGGCGACCATTTCGATACCCACGGGAACAATTTCAACCGCTTGAAGAACGACATGTTGCCGCCTCTGGATCAGGCGTCGAGCGCATTGCTCGAAGACCTGCACCAGAGTGGTAAGCTGGATGAAACCCTCGTCTGTTGGCTTACTGAATTCGGCCGCACGCCGCAAGTCAATCGGAACGCAGGCCGCGATCATTTTCCCCTTTGTTACTCGGTCGCCTTCGCAGGAGGGGGGATCGACGGCGGCCAGGTTTACGGAAAATCCAATGCCATTGGTTATGAACCCGCGGAGTCTGGTTGCGGTCCGGCTGATCTCCACGCCACCATTTTCCATGCTCTCGGTATCAACCCGAATCATGTGATCCATGACCGAAGCGGCCGCCCCTTTTCGCTCTGCGACGGGAAAGCGCTGCCTTTGTTCTGACAGAAGCCAAACGGGCGATCAGTGTAGTTACGGATGTTACGACAACTGACCACCGGAATCCTCTTCTGGGCGACGGCGTTGGCCGGAGCAGTGGCTCAAGACAAGCCCGATCCAGAGCTGGCGCTCTATTTCGAAGGGAATCGGCTTTATAACATCAAGACTTACCCCTTGGCGGCTGAGAAGTTCAAGGAGTTCATCAGAACGAAGTCGAACCACGCGAAAGCGCCTAACGCGAAATATGGTCTTGGACTGAGCCTCTACGCGGACGAGAAATTCGCGGAGGCGGAGAAGGTATTCGCCGAACTTGCCAAGAACTCGAAGAGCCCGGAGCCGGAGCAGGTCATCCTCTTGCAGGGCCAGTGTTTGCTGACGTTGGATCGACAGGCTGAAGCGATCGTCGTTTTCACCGCTGGCTCCAAGCGCGGAGGCGGATCAAATCCGTTCAAGGCGCAGTGTTTCGCCGGACTCGCCGAAGCTCAGGCGCGCGAAAAGAAGTGGGAGGAAGTGGTTAAGGCTGGTGACCAGTTTCTCAAGCTTCTAAGCGATGCCGCGAATCCGTTGGTCGGACGAACTCGATTCCATTTGGGAACGGCGCATCGAGAGCTCAAACAATTCGAAGAGTCTGCAAAAGTCATCGAGCAGCTGCTGGCGACCACGGGCGGGCCTGACAAGACGCCGTTTGGGCAGGCGGCGCTGTTTATCCTGGCGGATTCCCGGCGCGAACTCGGCAATGCAGCCGAGGCGATCAAGTATTACGAACTGGCCCGCAAACGCGAAGGGCCGCTCGCATCGGACGCGCTCTTTCTGCTTGGTTTTGTCCACTTTCAAGAGCGCCGTTTCGACAACGCGATCGCCGCTCTGGAGGCCTTGCCCAGGGAAAAACCTGACAGTCCGCTTTTGGAGCCGGCGCGGCTCATCCTTGGTCGATGTTATTTTGAGAAGAAGGATTTCCGCCGAGCCGATGCAACACATCAGACGCTGCCGAATTCCGCCGAGGCTGCCTTTTGGCGAGCTCGGGCGATCGAGCAGGACACTCGGATCGATGAGGCTATCGCGGTGTTGGCTGCCGCGGTTGGGAAGTTTCCTCAAGACCCACTGCTTCCCGATCTGCTTTTTGCTCATGCTAGTGTCCTGATGCTAAAGGAAGATTTCGCCAAAGCAGAGCCGGTTCTCGCGCGGCTGGTTAGCACGTTCGCCACGTGGAAAAATGCCTTGGACGCGGAGCGACTTCAAGCCTTCTGCCTTCACCGCAACGCGAAGTATCAACCGAGTCTTGCTTCCTGTGATCGGTTTCTGGCTAAGGCCAAGGCGCTGACTGGAAAACCCGAGGCACCGGAAAGCCTGCCCAACCACATCGCCGAAACTACATTTCTAAGGGCTGAGAATCTATTGTTATTGGAAAAGCCAGCGGAAGCGGAGCCGGCTTTCGCTCAGTTCAGCGCAACGTTCAAAACCCATCCGCAAGTTCCGGCCGCACAGTTCCGGATTGGCGAAATTCGCTACCGCAAGGAAGACTGGAAAGGCGCTGGCGAGATTCTCCGACCGATTGATCCGACGAAGGTCCTCGATCCCGCGCTGGTGACGCAGCTCGATTACATGATCGGCGAATGCGCGTTGCAGCTGGGAACGGATGACGCCGGTGCCGAGCGCTACTTCGCGAAGTTCATCACTGAAAAACTGATCGAAACTCCCAACCGAGATGCTGCGCTATTGAAATTGGCGTTGTTGATGCAGAAGCGAAAAGATCCCGTTAAGGCTGCGGCTGAATACACGCGTTTGCTCGGCGAATATCCTGCGAGCGTCCAGCGACCGCGCGCTCTGTTGGAACGCGGCTTGATCGAATACGAAGCCAATAACTATGCGGCGGCGCGGGTTTCATTTCAGGAAATCATCACCAAACACGCGGCCCATCCGTATCGGAGTCACGCAGTTTACCGGCTCGGCTGGGTTTCGCTAAAAGATAAGAAGGCTCCAGAAGCGCGAGGGCATTTTCTATTCGTCACCACCGCGAAGACGGCACCGGAATTGATCGCTGATTCGCATTTCCAGATCGCGTTAATTGGGATTGAAGGAAAAGTATTTCCGGAAGCGCGTCAGCACCTTGAGAAGCTCGTAGCCGGTGCTCCGGCTGCGGCAGTTGCTGGAGTGACGGAACCGCAACTCGATACGGTTCTCTATTATCTTGGCTACGTCCAATCACAGATGGAAGACTGGCCTGCCGCGGCAATTTCGTTAGCGCGAGTGATCAAAGAATTCCCGAAATCGCCGTGGTCGGAGAATACTCTGTATGAGCTCGCTTGGTGCGAGGAATCGAGGGCCAAACCACCAGAAGCAATCAAGCGCTATACCGAATTATTGGCAAAGCACACCGACGGCGCTCTTGCTGGATCGGCCGCGGTCAAACTGGCCGAACTCCAATACGCGGCTGAAGACATAGACGGTGCGATTCGCGTTCTTGGGGCACGGATCCCAATTCTGAGGACTCAAAGTCCGGAACTGGCGGCGCGGGCGGCGTTTCGTCTCGGTTGGTGCCAATATAAGAAGGAGTTGTATCTCGAATCCGCGAAATCTTTTGAAGAAGTGTTGAAAAATCAGGCGGCCGATCCCGCGATCGTTCCCACATCGGCCTACCAAGCAGCTGAAGCACGATTGCAGCTAAAAGAGTTCGCGGCCGCCGCAGTGCACTACGATCGAGCGATCAAAGCGACGGGCGCGGCTGACGACATTCGCGAGCAAGGAACGTTGCGGCTCGGCGAGTGCTACGGGCTGACAAGCCGGTGGCCGGATTCAGAGCGCGCATTCCGCGAGTTCGCCCAGCGCTTCGGCCAGAGCCAATTCCTGCGCCGTTCTCAGCTTGGGCTCGGCTGGGCGCTGGAAAATCAGAAGCGTTACCCCGAGGCCGTCACCGAATACCAGAAAGCGGTCAGCGCAACGGCAAAGGAACCGCCCAAAGATGAGGCCGCAGCGCGGAGCCAGTTTCAGATCGGTGAATGCTTCATCGCGCAGAAAGACTTTGATCGCGCGATCAGCGAACTGATCAAAGTTGAGTTGCACTACGGCTTTCCTCAGTGGAGCTCGAAGGCGGTTCTTGAGACTGGAAACGCGCTCGTTGCAAAAGGCGATAAGGCGAGCGCCATCGAACGCTTTCAAGAAGTAATAACGCGTTATCCCGGGACCGATGAAGCCACTCTCGCTAAACAGTATATCGATAAGAATAAATAGATGAACGCGGCCCGACTTAGTATTTTTTTCTTTCTCGCGATGGCTTCGACGGCGTGGGCGCAGGGTCAAAACATGGACGCTACGGCGGACTTGACGTTTTTCCAGTTGATCCAGAAAGGAGGCCCGGTGATGTATCCGTTAGGGCTTTGCTCTCTCATCGCTTTGGCGCTAGGGATCGAACGCGCGATTAGCCTGCGCCGCTCGAAAATTATCCCGCACGGGTTCATGGCTGAACTTGAAACTGCGTTTAGCGCTTCGCCGAATAATACATCAAAGGCAATAATATTTTGCGAGCGGTCGAGGACAGTAGTCGGGCGGATCTTCCGCGCAGGACTCAAAAGTTTGCCGCGAGGCGACGCGGCGGTCGAAAAATCGATCGAAGACACCGGCGGACGCGAGGCCGATCGGATGAAACGCAGTCTGCGGGGGCTTTCGGTGATCGCGTCGTTGGCACCCTTGTTAGGATTATTAGGAACGGTCTACGGACTGATCAGTGCCTTTCAAGAAACGGCGTCGAAGCATCATGACAAGACTGCTGACCTCGCCGAGGGAATTTACGAAGCCTTGGTGAGCACAGCCGCTGGGCTTACGATCGCGATCCCGGTATTAATGCTTTACCAGTGGCTTAACGCCCGCGCTGACGGGCTTGTCGATGAGATCGACTTCCTCGCCGTCGAGTTCACCGACACTCACCTCCGCTCCCAGAAGTAGCCATGCGGATCAAATCCCGACAGAAAGAATCGAGCGGAGGTATTCTCAATATCTCGTCGCTTGTCGATGTGCTTTTCATTCTCATCATTTTCTATGTCGCCGCATCGACATTTAAAGAAGAGGAACGGGATATTCGAGTGAGTCTGCCGAATGCGCTGGCTGGCGAAACGCTCAGCCAAGCGGCGTCGGTGCTCGTCGTAAATGTGCGCGAAGACGACTCCGTCACTCTCGGCAGAGTCGCTATTACGCTAAATCAACTGGCGATCGAGATGGCCGAGATTGCGAAGAAGAACCCATCGCAGAAAGTCCTGATTCGTGGCGACGAACGCGCGATGCACGGAACTGTCGCCGGGGCGGTTTTTGCCTGCAAACGCGCCGGAATCGATGAAGCGAATATTGGGTATCAGCTTCCGAGATAACCACGATGCAGGCTCCTTCCAGTAGTATCCTTTGGCGCATCGCAATCGGCGCTATGCTTGTTGTTCCGTGGGCGATCTTGTTGTGGTCCCGACTGGCTCCGGAGCCCGAAATTGTTTACTCAGATGGGATCTCCGTCACCGTCACTGCAGAGAAAGCGGCGAGTCGAACGATCGTGTGGGATCGCCCCGAGTTTTTCGAAATTCAGGACGCCGCTGGCGATGATTTCAGCGGCCCGGCGTTTTCTCCAGACGGAAAGTCGCTCGTGTTCACGCGGGGGCGGATGGGGCAGAACACGGGGCTCTGGATCTGCCAGCAGCTGCTGGATGAGGCGGGCTGGTCGAACCCGGTCGCGATCGCGGCGCTTGAAACACCTTCCGACGAGATGGGCGCGGCTTGGAGCCCGGATGGAAATCGGCTCTACTTCAGCTCAAGCAGAACTGGCGGCGCAGGCGGGTTCGATATCTGGTCTTCTCAGAAAACTGGTGACGTCTGGGGCGTGCCCATCAATGCAGGCCCGTTCATCAATACAGATAACGACGAAACGGACCCTGCTCTCTTGCCCGCTGGCGACCGTCTCTTTTTTACGTCAGATAGGGATGGTGCCGATCTCGATATCTACTCTGTTAGCCTCAACGCCGATGAACCGGCGGTTGCCGTTGAAGCACTAAACTCATACAGCAATGATGGCCAAGTCGCTTTTACGCCTCGCGGCGATTTTGCCTATTTTTCCTCGGAACGCAGAGGCGGGCGCGGCGGCTTCGATCTTTACCGCGCCAGGTTGCGTGAGGGCCGATTCGAGACGCCGGTGAACCTCGGTGAAATGGTTAACTCATGGGCCGATGAGATGAATCCATCGCTGACGCTCGAAGGATTCCAGCTCGCATTCAGCTCGGATCGGGGGAGTGGCCCCCTGCCACTAACCGGTAAGCCGTCCGGAATATTCTTCACAGTTTCAAGGGAAGTCGAAGTAGTTGTCGACGACGATGCTGCTGGGTCTTGGGCTGGACTCGAACTCACATTAGCCGGTTTTATCAAAGAGTGGCGTGGGGTTTTGGTTTGGCTCGGGATGGCGTTGGTTGGCTACGGGATTCTCGCATTTGCACAGAATCGTGGTTCGGTGGAGCCGTCGCTGAGGCAACGTTGTTTCGCGGTTTCGTTACTCGTTCACGCGCTCCTTTTGGGGGTGTTTACTGCGTGGACCCTGACAGAGGCACTCCTCGAAGAACCGCGAGGACCAGCCATAGAAATGGCCCTGAATGCGGACTCCCTCGCGGCTGAAAAACTGAGCATGGAGATCCGACAGAATGTCGTCTCGCTACCGGGTATCGAAGCCGCCACGGCGTTGCCACGATTCGCTGTCTCGCCCGACCTCGTCGAAGTCGAAGCACCCGGGCTTCAGCAGCCTGACTTGCCTGAGGCGGAGCCAGTGGAGCGCCCGCCGGTCGATCCGTTGTTTCAATTCGCGGAGGCTGGCGAGCTTGCGCCTGTCTTCACCAAACCATTTCCCGGCATCATCTTACCCGCCGTCGAGGAGGCGTTTGTCTTCGTGATGCAGATCCCGGTTTTGGACATCGGGCAGCCCGCTCCAGGGGCCGAGGCCGAGAAGTTAGCGGCGATTGCCGACGCCACTGGCGAATCACAACCGCCGGACGAGATCCAAATGACGCCCGGCGACCCTGTTCTCAAGGAAGTCCCAACCATCGAAGATGCAACGAAGCTGGTGCCAGCCTCGTTGATTTTGGCCAGTCAAACCCCGGAATCAGCCGGAGAACTTGTCCCGCAGATCCTCGCGAACATCTCCTTTCCTCTGTCTTCGATCACTCCTGATCCGCTTGCAACCACAGCCTCTGAACTGGTTCCCAAGGTGCTCGAACTGGGCCCAGTCCAACCACAGGAAGCTGACCCGAGCCATATATTGGCTCCGATTCCTGACACTCTCGCCAGAGCGCGTCAAGTTGGCCCTCCGGTCTCTCCTCAGATGTTCATGAACAACGCTGCCAGCCTTGAGTTGGAGAATCCCGTCACCGAGTTGGCCCCGCCGATCTTGACCGCCGAAGCATCAAACGAGCGAAGTGAAATTCATCCCGTCGCCGCCGATCTGTCCGCCGCCGCCACAGATCGTCCTATTATCCTTATTTTGCCCCAGATGTTGAGCCTCGCGAACATCCCGCCGCTTGAACTACAGTGATCACCACGGACTCTTTCAGTCTGAGAATCCCTTTTGATGGGCTCGTCTTACGAACATTCGTCTAAGTTAACGGATGATCGAAAGCTCGCAATTGGAGCCGCTTTCAGTTTGACAAAATTGTCTATACCCAGGTTAATCAAAACAAGTTGCGCGGGTAGCTCAGCGGTAGAGCAACTGGTTTACACCCAGTTGGTCGGCGGTTCGATCCCGTCCCCGCGCACCACTTTTCGGCAATGTTAAGTTCGAGCCAGAGGGCTTATAATTAGCGAGTTACAGCTCAAGGGCCGACGCTTCCTGATGTTTGATTTCGGTTCACGGTCGCCCCCCTCTCTTTGGCTGGTTTGGCCCCAATTTGGCACCACGAGTATAGAAAGGGAGTATAGAACGCTTTTTGTGAACTTTTGACTCGCTCAGGATCGTCGGGGCTCTCTGCCAAAATGACCGTTCCGACGTTGGCAATGCAGGGTCTTCGCTTCAGGCGACGGGTGAATTACGCATGGCATCAGCACTATCTCTTCCGCCGGATACAGGTCCGTCAATGAAACGGCGGGCACTTAGGCCAACGCAGATGCCTCAGCGGCGGAGGATCCGTGCGGGCCCGCCAACTTCTATGCCGCACGAGCACCGTTAGCGTGGTAGGCGTTCGTTGTGATTGGCTTCATATTTTCACTCGATCTCCCTCTCCTCGAAGCCCCTCCAGCGTCGCTTCGTAATTAGCTGATACTTCCTGTGGGAAGCGTTTACACAACCAGACCAAGCCCTTCCCCGTCACCCGCGTGGTGCTCTGGTAGAACTCGCCCCAGTCCAGCTTGATCGTAGCCGTCGAGACCTCGAAATAGCCGGCGTTCAGGTATTTCTGGAGGGGCCTGTTGCGGTGATTGCCCCGGCTGTCGCCGCGTCGCAGGATGCCAGCCTCGCGGAGCAACTTGAACAGTTTGTTCTGGCCCACGCCCTCACGAAACAGCATCTCCGCGGTCAGCATCTTGAGCGCACCGAGCATGTCCTGCGGCAGAACCGATGCACCGGGTGCCAAGGTGGCTTCCCGCTCCCTTCGTATCAGCTCCTGCTCGCACTCGATGAAGTACTCGCGCACATCGTCGCCCTTCTCCGTCCGCTGCGTCATGCAGATCTTCTTCGCGACCTTGAGCGTGACCCGGTACTCCTTGCGGTTGTGTCCGCCCCTCCGCGATTTCTTCAGATCGGCCTTAAGCCCCTCCGACGTGAGGGCTGTCTTCGCCTCCGTTGTTTGCTCCCCCATTTGGGGGAGCAAACAAATGAAGTCCTCATCCTCAACGAATTGCTTCAAGTTCTTCCGCACCCAGGTCGAGAAGTCCTTTCCGCTTTCGAGAGCTTTGTAAAGCTCCCGTAGGTCGATCGGGAACGGCCCGTCATCCTCGTGTAATTTGATCTCGAACATAATTTCAGTAACCTCCCTTGAGCTTGCGGATCGTGCAGAAGTTCGCACGGATACGTGAGTGAGTGTCTTCACCGTCCGCGCGCACCGCGTTGTAGAAGTACGTCTTCCAGTCCAGGGCTAAGCCGGACTCCCGCCGGCGCTTCTCGTACTCGGTCGCATACCGCCTGTCCGGCAGTCGAACCTTCGGAGCGAAGGCCACCAGACGAAGTGTCTCGCCCACGGGCACGAGCACGCCCCGTTCGTCGACCAGTGCGTGCACAGTCACGACCAACTGGTCCAGCGAGTAGCCGTAGATCTTGGTCTTCTCGCTCACGCGGCCGCCTTCGCTAAAGCTGCCCGGTGGTGCTCCGATGGGTCGGGAAGCGCGATCGATCGAAACGCGCTCGCCTTCTCCCACATGATCACGCACCGCGACTTGGGTACGGTTGTCCTGTCACCCTCCCCTCGTGGCCAGTCATCCGGAAGGAACTCGGTGCGCACCCGGGTCCATGTGTCCCCTGTACGCCGAAGCGTCAGGTAGTGTAAGGCCTCCCACCTTTGAGGTTATTGCCCGTTTGGGCAATAACCTCGTAGTCCTCATTTTCGGGGAACTTTTTCAAGTTCTTCTTCGCCCAGTTGGAGAAGTCTTTCCCGCTCTCGAGGGCCGTTTGCATCTCCCGGAGTTCGATGACGAACGACCTCGATTCTTCAGCTCCTTCTCGCACTCCACGAAGTAGCGACGCATCGCGTGCCCTGGTTTTGTGTGTTGCGCCATAGTCCTCGTTTTCGAGGAACTTCAACCTCGCTGCGCGCTGCTCACGTCATCACCTTTGCCGAAGTCATTAGTCGATACACAGAGGATCGACTCCTGGACGACAAAGAGGCTGGATGGGTGCCGGGTGATTAAGTAAGTAACCCGCGGTCGCGAGATCAGTCTTGGTTCAGTGATGGATGCAAGTCTTGGCGTGAGGTTCGCCGCGCTATATGGAAAGTGCCGCATTACACAGCATTTTGTCGCAGCTGGTTGCCATCGTTCACGATCAAGCCCCGGGAGAGCAGACAGACCACCGCATCATTCAACTCATCCGCCAGCACCCCGTTCATGGATCGCCGCAATTTGGCCTTCGAGGTCGGGCCTTTCTCGCAAATCTTCAGATAAACCTGCCTGTCGCGCTTCGATAATTCAGTGATTTCAGCGCGGTCAGCAGGGCTTGGGCGGAAATGTGCTGACAAGTTTTGCAGGTGCTTGCGAATGAAGTATTTCGCCATCTCCAAGCCCTGCTCGTACAGCACCAGCTGTGGAGATTCGTCGTCTCCCATCCGCGCCATGATCAGCGTGAACTTCACCGCAAGCTCGGCCATCCAAAGGGCGGGGATCGGGAGGCTTTCCGTGGCTTCCCATCGTTGCCCCTCCTCCAGAAACTGCATGACCGGTTTCAGGTCCTTTGTGCGTGGTCGGATTGAGCGCGGTTTCGCGGCATGACGCAGGCGTTCGTCGAAAAACTGCTCACACATCCGCGCGATCGTTGTCTTCACATTGCTTTCGCCATCAAGCATCGGAAACCCGGTCTCCGGGCATTCCAACAACAGGAATGGAAGCGAGCGGAGCCAACGATGATGGCGGAAGAATGCCCCGGCTTGCTTCGTCGGCAGTTGCCAGAACAATGAAGGAGCCGTGCTTCCGGTTTTGGAATTTGGATCTGGTTTGACCACGCGCCGCAGAGTCTCCTCGAGCCGGACAAGCTGCTCTGGAGAGAGCTTACTCAATGCTGAGCCGAGACCTTGAGGCGGCGTGAGCAGCGTCAGATGACCGTCCAATGGCGAACTGGCAAGCGGTGGTGTGATTTGCTCGCTGACAACCTGAACTGCCACACGTCGGGCTTGTTCGAGGGCGGCTGTCAGCGCCAATAGCTGCTTCTCTTCTTCGGCTCCCTCGGCGGTGGTTTTGTCTGATCTGGTGGACTTCGTTTTCACGCATTCTTGAGTGAGACGTTCGGTCAAGCTGCGTTCCAGATCCCGGGCCAGATACCGCATGGCGACATCAAGCCATAGTGGTTTGGCTTCCGGGGTCAGGACCATGAAGTGGAAAGGCGGCGTGATGGTCGCGTGCGAGAGTTCCAGCTGAGTGGACGCTCCAAGCGCGTGAGCGGCTGCTGAGAACACCGTGATTGCCGCGACG
>JBLHKS010000150.1:0-16857 GCA_047620505.1 Verrucomicrobiales bacterium
TCCGACTCTTTTCGAGACTGATTCGAAGCCTGTAGATTCCGTCTTCTCAGCGTTGGGCTGCCGACCTCCTAGACCCCACTCGGCATCAAAAAATCCAGAAAGTTTTCCACACCGTTGCCCGATGTGGCAAAGGGAATGGGACGCCTTTTCGCAGCGGATGGACTGAATCAGGCCCACCTCTGCCTTTTGGACGCGGGAGCCGGAGTCGGCTCGCTGACGGCAGCTTGGACGGAAACTGTTCTGGATCTCCGCGCCGCCGGGCAATTGCCGGACCTGCGGAAAGTCAGCCTTTTGGCATGGGAGAGCGATCGCTCAATCCTGCCCGCTCTGAATCGGAATATCGAGAAGTGCGCCGACGTTTTGCGTCAGGAATCAATCGAGTGCGAAATCCATGTCGCGAATGATGACTTCATTGCGGCCGCAGTCTCGCAACTTGGTGACGACTTGTTCGATCACGCGACTTTCCCGGCTCTCCCGACCCACGCGATTCTCAATCCGCCCTACAAGAAGATCGCCTCGGCTTCTCAGGATCGAAAGCTTCTGACACGGTTAGGAATCGAAACATCAAATCTTTACTCGGCGTTTGTCTGGCTTTCGATGAGGCTTCTGCAGCCGAGTGGCGAACTGGTCGCCATCACGCCGCGTAGTTTTTGCAACGGCCCCTATTTTCGTCCCTTTCGATCCGAGATTGTGGACACGACCGCAATCCGGCGGGTTCACGTATTTACGGAGCGCGGAAAGCTGTTCGGTCGAGATAGCGTCCTCCAAGAGAACGTGGTCTATCATTTGCAGAAGAAGCCGGCGACTCGCCGGAAGACCGTGATCTCCGAGGGGAACTTGGACAGCCCTCTGGAATCCAAATGGGATTCTAAGCAGGTTCTCAATCCCAAAGATCCCGAACTCTTTGTTCATCTAACTCCGGGCAGCGGCGGCGAACTGAAAGACTTCATGCAATCGCTGCCCTGTCGGCTCGAAGACTTGGGAATCGAGGTGTCGACCGGCCCGGTAGTCGACTTCAGGTTGAAAGAATCACTCCGGCGAAAAGGGGATTCCAGATCAGTTCCGTTGTTGTATCCTAACGCGGTTACAGTCGGAGGCGTCGAGCGGCCACCACAATGCTCCGACGAACAGCCTAACGCGCGTCTCCAGCGAAAGCCTGTCGCAATCGAGAACAATAAAACGACCGAACGCTGGTTGGTTCCGGTCGATCGTTTCGTCCTGATCAAACGCTTCACATCAAAGGAAGAACGTCGGCGGGTCGTCGCCGGTGTTCTGGACCCAGCCAAGTTTCCAAAGGGGCTGGTCGGGATCGAAAATCATCTCAACTTTTTTCACCGCAACCGACGAGGCCTACCCGAAAACTTGGCCACAGGGTTGGCCATCTTCTTAAACTCGCCGTGGCTTGATCAATTTTTCAGGCGATTCAACGGCCACACACAAGTGAACGCGACTGACCTGCGAAATCTCCGCTTTCCCTGCGAAGCGGATCTCATCAAAATGGGAAAAGCACTTGCCGATTGGTCGACGCCAGAGATCACTAGCTGCGTTCAGCGAGTGCTCAACCCGCCGCCACTCGAAGAGTCTGAAGACGCCAAATGAAACGGGGTGGAAAGAAAAAAATGAACGCGATTCTCTGCGTTCTCGAGTCGATTTCGGCGCCAGCGGAACAGCGAAACGATCGCTCGGCCCTGACATTGTTGGCGCTTGCTGACATCAAACTAAAAACCGCATGGGCTGAGGCCACCGCTCCGCTGAGACGAATTACCGAAATGATGGATTGGATGCGCGATGAGTTTGGAGTGACTTACGCGCCAAACACAAGAGAAACCATCCGGCGACAAACCGTTCACCAGTTCATTCAAATGGGCTTGGTTGTCGAGAATCCCGACGAACCGTCGCGACCGATTACAGGTCCGAAGTGGTGCTACCAGCTCACTTCCGCGACCCTTGAACTTTTGAAGGAAATTGACACCCCAAACTGGATCAAGACCCTCGCAAATTTTCAAGACAATCAATCGACTCTCAACCGCCTGATCGAACGCCACCGCGATCTGCCGAAGGAACCCGTCGAACTTCCCGGCGGGATCACCATCGAGCTGAGCGCAGGTGGTCAAAACGTTCTCATTCGCGATGTCATCAATCACTTCTGCCCGCGATTCGTTCGCAGCCCCCGAGTGCTTCTGCTCGGAGATGCAAGTGCGGAGGGCGAGTTTCAGGACACCGAGTTTCTTGAAGAGTTAGGAATTCATCTGCCGGAGCGCGGCAAGAAGCCCGATGTTCTGGTCCATGACGGCGACCGGAACTGGCTGATCGTGATCGAAGCGGTTACCTCGCACGGCCCGATTAATCTGAAACGCCGCAACGAATTGCTGGATCTCTTGGGATCCTCAAAGGAAGGGCTGGTGCTTGTAACAACGTTTCCGGATCGAGCCACCTTTTCCAGATTTCAAAAGGAAATCGCATGGGAAACCGATGTCTGGATCGCCGAAACGCCCGATCATCTGATTCACTTCAACGGTGAGAGGTTTCTTGGCCCGTATTCGATGTGATCGCCTACAAGCGATGAGGCTTGCGCTCATCTCCATGCGATTGGGGCCAATCCATCTCAGCAACACGATCATCGCGATCTGCACAATTCCGCGCCGAGAAAAAGAACGCGTACGAGGGTGTTCGGTGGCCGGGGTGAAGTTTCGACCGGCTTCAAGCACGAGGACTTTCGCCCCATCCATTGCCAAAGCGTAAGCCGTTATCGCGGGAGCGGCGCCAGAGCCGACCACAAAGACGTCGTAGTCCGGCTGGGATTTTTTCGAGTGATGAGTGGTATCGATCAATCGATGCCAAATCCAACGTGAGAAACCACCGAAAACTCTGGCTCGACCGCACGGTTGACTTTTCCCGGGCAGGGCGAACGCTCGACGAAGATGAAATCAATCCCTCTGCTGATCGCCAGCCTCCTCACCACGGCTCTAAGCCAAGCGGCTGAGCCGGAATTTTATGACATCGTGATCTACGGCGGGACGAGCGCGGGGATCGTCGCCGGAATTCAGGCCAAGGCGTTGGGTAAAACGGTTGTCGTGATCGAACCGACGAGCCGCGAAGGCGGGCTGACCACTGGAGGGCTTGGCCAGACGGACATCGGCAACAAGCAGGTGATCGGCGGACTGGCGCGCGAGTTCTACGGTCGAATCGCGGCGCACTACGCCGAGCCTGAGGCCTGGAAGTGGGAGAAGCGCGAGGAGTATCGCGATTCCGGCCAAACTCGCACCGCGAAGGGCGAACCGACGATGTGGACTTTCGAGCCGAGCGCGGCGCTGAAGGTTTACCGGGACTGGATCGCGGAAACCGGCCTGAAGGTCGTTCGCAACGAACGCTTAAACCGCGAAACCGGCCTGAAAAAGGATGGCGCGCGGGTGGTTTCGATCACGATGGAGTCCGGTCGCGTCTTCGCCGGGAAGATGTTCATCGACGCGACTTACGAAGGCGACCTGCTGGCAGCTGCTGGAGTCAGCTACACGTTTGGGCGCGAGGCGAACGCCCAATATGGCGAGACTCTCAACGGCGTCCAAACCGCGATGGACAAGTACCACAACTTCGTCTCCGGCGTCGATCCTTACCGCGTGAAGGGCGATCCGAAAAGCGGGTTACTGCCGTTCATCGATCCTGACGGGCCCGGAGAGGAGGGCGGGGAAGACAAGCGAGTTCAGGCCTACTGCTTCCGGATGTGTCTGACGGATCACCCTGAGAATCGAATTCCGTTTCACAAGCCTGACGGGTATGACGAAACCTGGTTTGAGCTGCTGTTGCGCAACTTCGAGGCCGGTGAACGCGGGATGCCGTGGATCAATTCCTCCATGCCTAACCGCAAGACGGACACCAACAATCGGACCGGTTTTTCCACCGATTTCATCGGCCAGAATTACGGTTATCCGGAGGCGAGCTACGCGGAGCGCGATGCCATGGTCAAGCGGCACCGGCTCTATCAGCAGGGCCTGATGTGGACCCTGGCCAATCATCCGCGCGTGCCTGACAAGATCAGAAACGAGGTGGCGCGCTGGGGCATGAGCAAGGACGAATTTGTCGAAGGCGACGGCTGGCAGGAGCAGCTCTACGTCCGGGAGGCCCGCCGCATGGTCAGCGATTTTGTGATGACGCAGAACCATTGCCAGCAACGTGAAATCGTCAGAGATTCGATCGGAATGGGCGCTTACACGATGGACTCACACAACACCCAGCGCTACGTCGATGCTAACGGTCATGTCAAGAATGAGGGAGATGTCGAGGTTGGCGGTTTTCCGCCTTACCCGATCAGTTATCGGTCCATCACGCCTCGCGAAGCGGAGGCAGAAAACCTCCTCGTGCCGGTCTGCCTCTCGGCCAGCCACATGGCGTTTGGTTCGATCCGGATGGAGCCGGTTTTCATGGTGTTAGGCCAATCGGCGGCAACCGCGGCCAGTTTGGCGATCGACGTCGACGCCTCGGTGCAGACGATCGATTACGAAAATCTCAAGGCGCGGCTTGAGATCGACGGGCAGGTTCTCAACCACGTTGCTCCGCCAAAACCGGCGCCGAATTTTACCGCGCTCGACTCGCTCAAGGGCATCGTCATCGACGAGACCAAGGCGAAGCTGACTGGCAAGTGGACGACCTCGATTCTCGGAACGGGAATCCATCGCGGCTATCAGCACGATGGCGACGTCCGGGATGGCTCCGCTGTCGCCGTCTTCACGGCCGAACTGCCTGAGGCGGGCGAGTATGATGTGCAAATCGGCTATTCGCCGCATGGGAACCGGGCGACGAATGTTCCGGTGCGAATCGAGCATGCCGGTGGTTTCGCCGACGCCAAAGTGAACCAGCGCAAGGCCCCGGCGATCGACGGCCACTTTGTTTCGGTTGGCCGATTCCGGTTTGATCGAACGGGATCCGTCACGATCTCGAATCGCGATACGGACGGCTTCGTCATCATCGACGCGGTGCGGTGGGTTCGCGCCAAGTGAACGGGAGGCCAGAGCGCGGGGAGCAGTCCGAATCAAGAAATGAACGATCAGCCCATCGCACGATGAAAGTCTCCCAATATTTTTTTGCTTCGTTTTGGCTGTTCGGGTATTTCGAAACGCTACATCGAGAGTCTGGTCGAGTCCTCGCCCGTGAAGGCTGCGGAGCTGGGCGATCATCGGTTCGATCACTTGCTGGATGAGGTGGACTCGGCTCGCCACCGACGCGATTTGTCTCGCAGCAGCTGCTGAGCGATTGAAGCTTGGAGTGGCCTCGAAACGGCCTATCCTCTGGGCATGAAACATTGGACTTTCGTGATTGTAGCGTCGGTGGCGGCGCTGGCGTTTGGCGAGGAGGACCTGACCGTCCTGACCGAAAATGAGGAAGGCGTCGCGCCCGCAGACGAGCTGGAACTCTACCTTAAATCGAAAGCCGAGGCGCATCTCGATCGGCGGCGCGAAGCTTACGAAAACATCAAAAGCCAAGCCGATTGCGAAGCCTGGAAAACCGAACGCCGCGAATTTTTCCTGCGTCAAATCGGTGGGCTGCCGGAACGGACGCCGCTGAATCCAGAGATCGTCGGCGAACTCGAAGGCGACGGCTATCGCGTCCAGAAAATCCTGATCGAAAGCCGGCCGAATCATCACGTAACCGCAAATCTCTACCTTCCTGACTCGCCGCCGCCCTACCCGGCCGTGCTCATCCCCTGCGGCCACAGCCACACTGGCAAAGCTGCTGGAGCCTACCAGCGGGTATCGATCCTGCTCGCGAAGAACGGGATGGCTGCGCTCTGCTACGACCCGATCGGACAGGGCGAGCGCTACCAGATGCTCGATTTCGAAAACGACCACGACCGCTTCTCGACCGTCTCCTACAAACTGGCGACACCGCATCCGCGCGTTCAGTTTCTCTGCACGACGGAACACACAGCGATGGGGCTGAGCTGCATTTTGTTAGGCTCGAACGTCGCGCAATTCCGGATCTGGGACGGGATGCGGTGCATCGACTACCTTCAAAGCAGAGACGACATCATCGCGGACAAAATTGGCTGTACCGGGAACTCCGGCGGCGGGACGCTCACGGCTTACTTGATGGCGTTGGACGATCGGATCGTAGCAGCTGCTCCGACCTGCTACTTGACGACGTTCAGTAAGCTGATCGAAACCAAGGGGCCCCAGGATGCTGAGCAGAACATTTTCGGCCAGATCGCGTTCGGGATGGACGAGCCGGATTATGTGATGATGCGCGCGCCGAAACCTACGTTGATTCTCGCCGGCCATCGCGACGCAACGTTCAACATCGACGGAACCTGGGATCTCTATCGGCAGGCGAATCGGTTCTACAGCCGGCTGGGTTTTCCGGAACGCGTCGCGATCAACGACGCGGATGCGCCGCATGGATTTCGGATTCAACAGCGTGAAGCGGCGGCGCGCTGGATGCATCGTTGGTTGCTGGGCGAGGACAAAGTCATCCGCGAAGTCCCCTGGCCCGATCCGTTGACGGATGAGGCAAGCCGCGCGTTGGACGAAGGCGACTGGACGGCGGAAGAACTCTACTGCTCGCCGGAGGGCCAGGTTTTGCTGATGGAGGGCGAGAAATCGGTTTTCCAGATCAACTCGGAATTCGCGGCTCTGCTCAAGCGGATGAAGCGGCCGAAAATCAGCGACGAGCGGTTTCGGGCAATCATTCGGGAGACGATCTCGGCTGAGCCGCAGAATGGAGAAATCAAGGCTGATGTGCTTGGTGAGGTCGCTCGCGCTAAATATTCGATTGAGAAGATTGTCCTGACTCCGGAGCATGGAGTTCGGCTACCTTCATTGCTGTTTGTTCCTGAAAATCCGAATGGCGAAGCCACGCTCTACCTCCATGGCGATAGCATGAAGACCGATGCTGCTCCGGGCGGGCCGATCGAAAAACTCGTCCAAAAAGGCCAGAGTGTTCTTGCCGTCGATCTCTGCGGGATTGGTGAAACCGGCCCCGGCGATAACAATCGAGACTGGGGCAGGGGACACTTCGGAGGCGACATTCAGGAGTTTTTTCTCGCTTACCTGATCGGGAAATCATACGTCGGGATGCGCGCCGAAGACATCAGCAGCTGCTGGCGCTTTCTGGATGTCGAGCATGAAGGGAAGGTCAGCCTCATCGCGATCGGCGAGACCGTGATTCCCGCGCTGCACGCGGCGGCACTTCACCCTGACCGATTCACAAACGTCACGCTGCGCCGGACGCCGTCCTGGCAGGAAATCGTGTCGTCACCCGGCTCGACTAACCAGGCGGTCAACGTGGTTCACGGCGCGTTGGGGAGCTACACGCTTCGCGATCTCGAAATTCTCGCGGGAGAAGACAAAGTCCAATTTGAAGAACCGGTCGACGTTTTCGGCAATCCGCGTTAGAAAACTGGATGCTCCAAAAAATCGCCCTTTCGCTTTTCTGCGCGTTCGCAACCGCGCTGTCCGCCGCCGAGTTCACGATCGAAGAAGTTGACGATGGTGTTGTGATCAACATCGACGGCAAACTCTTCACAAAGTACGTCACCGGTGACGAAATTTCGAACAAGCCTTACTTTTATCCTGTGGTCGGTCCGGCTGGCGTCGAAATGACCCGCGCGTATCCGATGAAGGACGTCGAAGGCGAGCGGCAGGATCATCCTCATCACCGCTCACTCTATTTCGGCCATCAGTTTATCAACGACAACGACACCTGGCACGAGCGGCTTACTCTGGAGGAGCGCGCGAAGGGCGATGAGGCGAAATTGGCAAAAATGTTAGAGACGCTTGGTGCTTCGGTTCATCGAAAAATCGTGACAGCAGCTGCTGAGGGCGATCACGCGGTGCTCAAGGTCGAAACTGAGTATCGAAACGCGGCTGGCGGCAAAATGGTCGAGGATGTGCGGACTTTTACTTTTCGTGTCGCCGAAAATGGTTCGCGGATCATCGATGCTGACATCGAGTTCATCGGCACGGAGGAAACCGTCAAGTTTGGCGACGCCAAAGACGCCGGATTCAGCGTCCGTGTGGCCCACGCGATGTGCGTCGACGCGAAGCAAGGCGGACGGATCGTCAACAGCGCGGGCGACGTCGACAAAGAGGCGTGGGGCAAGCGCGCGGCGTGGTGCGATTTTCACGGACCGATCGGAAGCGACGGCGGAATTCTGGGCGTGGCGATTTTGAATCACCCGAAAAGTTTTCGCCACCCGACTCCCTGGCACGCCCGGACTTATGGGCTGTTCACGGCGAATCCATTCGGGCTCAAAACCGTGGCGCGCGAGGAAAAGGACAGTGCTGTGGAGTTGAAGAAAGGCGAAAAGCTGACGCTCCGGCACCGGGTGATTCTTCACGCGGGAGACGAAAAAGCGGCCGGGATCGCGAAGGCGTTTGAGGCCTACGCGAAGGAGAAGTAGCAGAACTCAATCGAGCAACGCCTCGGCCCCAAACTGCTTCCTTGAATCCGACGAGTCCAAACCTGTCGCCCAGGAGAAATGGTCGTTTGATGAGATTGCCGTTTCCAGCCAGCAGCTGCTGAGCTTCGGCGATGGTCATCGTGGGCAGCTTTTCCTTGAGATTGAGCTCACGGTAGTCGCCGCCAGAGGTGTTGAACAGCCTGCGGAGTTCACCGTCGAGATGCCCGAGCATCGTCTTGATCTCGGCTTTACTCGGCGGTGTTTCGCGGATCGGGAGTTCGTCGAACGCAATGCCATTTTCCTTGAGCCATTTGATGGCTTTCCGGCAGGTGCCGCAGTTTTTGTAGGTGTAGATCTTCATCGTGTCTGGAAACAAAGAGGGACAGCGCGTGGCTGTCCCTCAAAGTTTAGAATTGCCTTAAATTCGGCAAAAATCGATCAGCCAACTTCAACCGGCTTGTATCCACCCTTCGATTTGAAGTAGAAGAACAATCCGATGTAGGCGATCAGCATGAGGCCTGGGAACAGGGCCATATCGAGAAGCGCCTTCTGCTTACTTCCGCCTCGAACGTCTTCGATCGGCTTGGAAACGGCTTTCCGATCCGGATTGCTGTCGAGTTGCCCACCGACAAAGCCGGTCAGCGAACCAAGGGCCAAGGCCACGTCAGCGTCAGCTTTTCCAACGGCTGCTTTGATGGGCGCAACGGCTTCAGTTGCGGCCTTCTTGTCATCGTCGAATTTCGTGAGCGCCGCTTTCACATCTTCGTCGCTCGCGCCCTCTTCGGGATCTGGAGCGCCAGTGCTGGCGATATAGGCGGTGAGAGCATCGAGAGAAGTTGGAGCTGCGGCTTTCGCATCAGCGATCTTCTTCTCAGAAGCTGCTTTTTCTTCGTCCGTCTCACCACTCGGCACACCGAAAGCGTCCGAAACTGAAGTGAGCTGCGTACGAACAGTTTGAAGTGCAGCAGGAAGTTTCGTGTCGAGCAAAGCGCCGAGACCACCTTCGTCGATGGCATCATATTTGATGACCACGTAGAGGGACTTTTCTTCAATGGTCTGGATTTTACCATCCTTCACAAATCCGTCGACGGCCTCAACCGCAGCTGCGTTCTCTTCGGCGAGAAGCGCCGCATTCTCAGATTTCACCTGCAAAGCTCCGATGAGCGGGAAGCCCAACAGTCCGACCGCCAGCATCCCGATACCCGAGATCGCATTCAGCGTCAACGCTCCGCCTTTTGGCATCTGTTCAGACACAACACCGAGCATCGTCGGCCAGAAGAAGGTTTTTCCGAGAGCGTAAAGCGTGGCGGCTCCAAAGATGATGAAGACTCCGGCTGCTCCGGACAACGCGATCAAACCAGCGATTGCCAGAACTGCGCTGACAACGAGCAGTCCGAGTGGCGAAAGCTTATGAACGATCGGACCTGCGAAGAATCGCAGCACCATCATGATGACGGAGGTGTAAACCAAGATCCAGCCTGCGTCGAAGCTGACCGCGCCTGCCATGATATTTGTGATCCAGCCATCCGTGCCGATCTCGGTCGTTGCCAGAGGCATCATGATCAAAATCAGAACGATCATCAGCGGGCGTCCAATGCTTCGAGTATAAAGGGCGAAAGCAACGACCATCGCAACGCAGAGAATCGCGAAGAAGATGTGATTAACATCAGGGAAGAAGTCCCGAAGCTGAAGGTAAATAAGTCCGCTGACGATTGCGGCGCCGACCGTTCCGAATTCAGAAAGCATGTCTCGGTAGCTGACTCCCGCAGAAACCCGCTCCTGCACTGGGAAATTGCAGCCGATCAGCATGATGAAGTAAACGACGGCAGGAATAGCGATGATTCCGAGTTTAATCGTCCACGGCATGCCTGCCGCAGTGAGACAAATTGTGATAATGCCTGCGATCACAAGACCGCCCGGCCAACCGGCGTGGAGAATGTTGAGCCACTTGGTCTTCTCTTTATCGAACATTGTCGCGACGACAGGGTTGATGAACGCTTCAACGGTGCCGTTGCCTAGCGCGAGGACCAAGCCGCCCCAATAGATCAGGCCGCTGGCCAGCTCCGGGTTGCTTTGGCCAATATACAGGCCTGCGACTCCCATGATCGCCCAGAGAAACTGGCAAACGAAGGCGAATATCATCGAAAATTTGTAGCCGACCTTGTCGATGATCAGGCTGAAAATGATGATACTGACGGCAAACGGCCAGATTTGGATGCCCCTGAATTTGCCGACTTCGGCGGGATCGAGCCCCAACAAGTCCTGGGTGACTGCCGGGTCATCGAGAAGGAACATCCGTCCGATGAAACCGAACGAGGTTGTTATCAGAGCAATGAAACAGCCCCAAAAGAGCTTTCGTGAAGGTTTAGCCGTATCGTTCATGAAGTGGATTTATGGTTGGATCGTGGTGGTTCTCACACCGGGCGAGAATTCTCAATCTGGCGAAAAGCGCCCAGTCATAACACACTCAAGATTCAGCACAAGCCTGAAAATCGTGCAAAAATTCCAGATGGACCTGGATTTCCAAAAGTGGACAACTCCTGACGAGCGCCCTACAGATGCGCGCAATTATGGACGATCTCTACATTGTTTCTGAGGGCCAGCACCAGCAGCTGGTGGTTCGCGCTTACCAAAATCGCGGTTACACCGAAGATGAGGCGCTCGCTGCGACGAAAATGTGCACCGAGGCAACGAAGCACGGCAACAACACGCACAACGCGCTCAAAGGGCTGCATCTCGACCACGTTCTGGGCTCTGGAATCGGGAACTGGGCTCCGGCGGCGGAAATCGAGGTCATACCGAGCCGGTTCAAGGCGGTCGAAGCCTGGAATGCGAATCGGAAACTCGGCCAGGCGGTCGCTTACAAAGCGTTCGATCGTTGTGTCGAAATGGCTGAAGAATTCGGCGTCGGCGTGGTTTCCGTCGACAACGGCTCGCACTACCTCTGGGGCGCGGGTTACGCGATTGAGTACGCCCGCAAAGGCTACATCGTTTACACGAATTGCACGTCGTCGCTGTCGGAAGTCGCCCCGTTTGGCGGAAAATATCCGACGCTCGGGACGAATCCGCACACCTGGGGCTTCCCCACGTTTAAGGAGGATGGATTTCCGGTTGTGCTCGATTGGGCGACCTCTGAAGTGGCGATGGGCCGTGTTCAGCAGCTCAAACGCGAGGGCAAAAAGCTCGAGAAAGCGGATTGGGCGCTCGACCGAGACGGCAAGCCGACCGACGACCCGAACGAGGTTTTTGCACTTCAGACTTTCGGCCGCCACAAAGGGTATGGGCTCTGCGTTCTGAACGAACTTTTCGCGGCGGTCGCAGGCGGCTCGCTTCCGACGATTCGTGGCGCAGAAAATCCGCCGGAAGGTGAGAAAACGACGACCAGTTTCTACTTTCAAGTGATTCATCCAGAGGCGCTGAGCACCGGAGGTTTCGCCTGCGGTCGCGATCTGGCTGGAAACATCTCCGCAGTGCTCGCCGACATTCTGGGTCACGGAAACGAAGGCTGCATGCTGCCTGGCGGTCCTGAGCATCGGGGGCTGCAGCGGACGGAAAAAGCCGGTGGTCTGCTTTTCTCGGCGAGGGAAATCGAAGGATTTGCCGAAATCGCTACCGAATGCGGTGCGGATTCGTCGGCGTGGACGATCGAGAACTTCAAAAAGTTCGAGGGCTGAAATCGAAAACGGCCGCCAACCGAATCAACGGATGGCGGCCATTCGATGCCTGATTTTTTTGGGGGAATTTAGAATTTAATCAACAACTTTGACGCGCGTTTTTGCGAACGTGCCGCCGTCTTCAGCTTTACCGGTGTTCGGGTTGTTGTAGAGCACGTAAATGATGCCGCGGCTCTTGTTGATGCCGACTTCGGTGATGTCGTTTCCGATGAAACTGCCTCGCAACGCGGTCCCGTTGTCGAAGGTGATTTCGCCGCGGGCGATTTGGAATGTGCCTTCGTCAGTCTTGAAGTAGAGGAGGATGCGATCGGCGTCGCGATCGAAGTTGAATTGAAGATCGCCGGTGGTTCCGATCCAGGTTTCGGCTTGGACCGAGCTTGTAAAGAGGCCGAAGCCTGCGAGGCCGACGATGAGAGCTGCGATTTTGGAGAAGAGGGAGGTTTTGGGGTTCATTGGTGTAGTTGGTTAGTTTGTTTGGGGTTTTGGTTCAGCAACCGAATGAGAGTCTAAGCTGCGCGGACTTTTTGCGAAATTTGTTCGATTTGACATCTCGGCTCAGTGCGCGACCGATCGAATATGAGCGCATATCTCGATGATCTTTTCGGCCTGAAAGGCAAGAACGCCGTCGTCATTGGCGGCACCGGAACTCTGTGTGGAACGATGGCTGAGGGGCTAGCAGCTGCTGGCGCGGAAGTCGTGATCGTCGGGCGCAGCGAAGAGAAAGCGAAGGAGCGTCTCGACGCGATCGAGGCGGCCGGCGGGAAGGCCTTTTTCGTCGCTGCCGACGTCGCTAGCCGCGAGTCAACCGAGGAGCTGTGCAAGGAGGTCCTCGAACGTTTTGGCAGGGCGGATATTCTTGTTAACGGCGCTGGGATCAACTCGCCTACTCCGTTTCTTGAGATTACGGACGACGAATTTCAACGGATTCTTGACATTAACACAGGGGCTGTTTTTCGCGCTTGTCAGATCTTTGGAAAAGAAATGTTAGGGCAGGAAAACGGCGGCTCGATCATCAACGTGGGCTCGATTTCCGGCCTTGGGCCGCTTTCACGCGTTTTTACGTATTCGCTCAGCAAAGGTGCGGTTCACAACCTGACGAAAAACCTCGCTCGAGAGTGGGCGACGCAGGGAATCCGGGTCAACACGCTCGTCCCCGGCTTTTTCCCGGCTGAGCAGAACAAGAAAGTCCTGACGCCCGATCGTGTCGCGCAAATCATGGGCCACACCCCGATGAATCGGTTCGGGGACGCGGACGAATTGATCGGCGCGACTCTGCTGCTCTGCGGCAAGGCCGGGGCGTTCATCACGGGCCACGAATTGATCGTCGACGGCGGGTTTTCGTCGATGACGATTTAACTCTCTCCGCTCGGCTGTCATCTGGAGATGACAGGTTCAATCGCTACCGCGCGTGGCCGACTTGAAAGGTCGAAGGACGGCATAGAACGGTGTTGCTGAGGGCAATTCGGGAGGTCCCTCGGCAGGCTCGGGATGACAGTTGGAGGGAAGGGGGCTTACCTCACTCCGGCCACCCGAAATCGATTGCGTCCAGCTCCATCGAGCCTCCGCTCAGGATCAACGTCTGACTCGTCTGCTCGGCGTTGTTCGTTCCCCAACGAAGATAGTAGGTAACGTGGATCGTGATCGGATCGAGATCTCCTTCCTCGGTCTCCTCTAATTCGAAGTCACCGAAGCCCAATCCACTGTCCCGACCGAATCCCGGGCGCCGGCAGACCAGTTTGTATTCGCCCGGTAAGCCATAGCGCATCTGATATTCGTGAACTCGTTGGCTCGCGATGGTCCGTCCGCCGTGCGAAAGTTCGCCTTCGAAAATTGCCTTCGCCGGATGCTCCTGAGGTTCGGCTACGGCGAGTTCAACGGCATCGCTCATGCTCGTGAGGACGATGCGGACGTCCGATTTCATCTCGTTTCTCGAGAATTGCTTGAGCGCACCGTCGGACTTGCCTTTGCGGCCGTAGTAATCGGTCAGGGCGATCGTGGCGAGTGCGCCAGACGCATTCGACTTGAACGCCGCCTCAGCCGAGCTTCGGTAACGGTCCGAGTCAGCCGAGAGCTGGCCAGCATCGAAATAAACCAGGGCGCGAGTTTCCTCATCCACCACGCCTTCAGCTAACGCGTCGAGAACTTCGACCGCACGTTCCAGAGCGCCGAATTCCGCGAGCCAGTAAGCGAAAGCCCGGGTCGCCTCGATCTTGTTCGGCAAAACCTCGACCAAGTTCGAGAGAACCTGCTCGCCGATCGCTGCTTCGTTGTTCTCGAAGAAGAAACGCGAAATCTCGATCAGCGTTGTGATCGGGTAGCCCTCGGCCCAGATGTCGTCGGCTGCCAAATTGAGGTAGGACACTTTGGGCTCGTCCGAAGTCCGCAACGATTCGATAAGATCTTCGTCCAGCTCGCCCAGCAGTTGCTGAGGTTCCCGCGTGACGAGTTGAACGTTCATTTTGCGCTCAAACTTCGGCTTAGCAGGCGGAGGTCCGCCAC
This sequence comes from Verrucomicrobiales bacterium, assembly GCA_047620505.1. Lineage (GTDB taxonomy): Bacteria > Verrucomicrobiota > Verrucomicrobiia > Verrucomicrobiales > DEV007 > JBLHKS01. The sequence goes on from JBLHKS010000150.1 coordinate 14,566, forward strand.
CAAACGGATCCGCTGCGCCGGGAGCCGGGTCCATGGCCGGACGTGAGCCGGGTTCCTCAAACGTGGCCGGCTCGTCAGACCAGTCGTCCTCCCTTCCTCCATCATCAAATGACGCAAACGGATCGACAGGACCGCCTCCGCCTCCGCCTCCACCTCCGCCTCCACCTCCGCCGCCGTGCCAACCGTGGTGGTTGTAGTTTCTGGGATTGTTCTCGACCACGATCATGTCGCCCCATCTCAGGGCAATATCGCGATACTGGCGGCTCTCCATGTTGTATCCGGTGCGCGCCCCATCACGATAAAGGTAAACTCGGGACAGCCCTCCTGGGCCGCTGTAACCGAAACTGCCGCCGGCCCGCTTGATCGCCTGGCGCAGCATGAACGGCTGAGTTTCATCGAAAACGCCTCGGTTATTCACGTAACCGCGCACCGAAACGTGGACAGGCTTGTTAGGATCCAGCTGAATCGGGTTCAAGCGGATCTGATTCAGCTTCTGCAGCTGCTGGCCGACATCGACGCGCCAAGAATCAAATTCGTCCTGGCTTTCAAGCCCGTTCTTGCGGTTCACAACTTCTCGGGCACCCGGAAGCCAGGCCCCGAATTGATTGACCGATTCCGCGTTCAGCTCGTCTCCCTCGAACACGGTTTTCGAGGCCTTGACCCAGATTCCGACCGTATCGACCTGCTCGGCAAGCTGCCAATCGATCCATGGAAAGTCCGTTTTGTGCCAGGCGAGCTTCTCTTTCCAAGCCTTCAACGCGGCAACACGGCCCAGGTCGTTTTCTTGCTGAATCGTCGTCGTGTAACGAACGACAAGCTCGGGCTCGGGCGGCGGAATCCGGTAGCGAACGTGATCTTCAAACCGCTCAAGCACGATCACCGACGTATAATCGCTCACCAGGCGCTCAGCCTTCGCGAACGCGGTGATCTCGGCCTCGTTCCCGATTTTCTCGAGCGCTGCGAGCCGTCGCTGAGCCCAGATCCGGCGCGCGAAACTCCAGTCGTCCTTCTCGGTTGCGGCGTCGGGCATCTGGATCGCGATCGGCTTTCCGCCTCCTTCGATCTTCACCGTCAGCGCCTTCTCAAAATGAGCCGGAATCTGCCCCGTGATCGTAAATTGCTTACCGGTCCGGCTCACGTCGAACGAGCCCGCGACCGCGCCTGCCACCTTGATTCCTTCATTTCCCTCCGTCAGCGCCTTGAACCAATCCTCTTTCTTCAGATCCAGATGCGCCGTCGCAACTTTGAGCAAAGCCGGATCAAAACCGTGCGCCGGAGCCTTCGACATCACGAAAATCAGCCCGCTCAACTCCGGATTCACCGCAAACCCGGGCGAGGTCGCTTCGCCGTCTGTCACGATCACCGTTGCCCCATCGAACTCGCCGCCGATCCGCGAAAAATCCGCCAAACCATCGTAAACGACCTCGCGTAACGCCTTCTCGATCTCCGCGCCGTCGCCTTCTTTGAGCTCGAACGTCCGCGGCGGCTCAAGCCGATTCCGCAAGACCGAAAGCACGACCTCCGCATCGCCAAGCCACTTCCAATACCGCGCCAAACCGATGAACTCTTCCGCGTGGTCGCGATAACGACCCGTGTGAGACGCATCCCAGATCAAGCGGATGCGCTTCGACTTCGCCCTCGACTTCACGTTCCAATTATTCGGCAACTGGCCCTGAACGACGTAGTGCGCTGAGTTGTTCGGCAGCCGGTCGACCCGAACCGTCGGCATGTCCGGCTTCGCGGGAATCGCTGAAACCACCAGCTCACCCTTGAGTTCTTTGAGGTTCTTCTCCTCCCAAATCCAATGGCCAGGAGTCGGCGTTTTCGGCGGCCGGACGTTTGCGAGGATCAATTTGGGTTTAGCAGCTGCTGGCCCGCGCACTTCGGCGACGAACTTCTTCAACTCCTTCTCGAGCAACAACGGAAACTTGAATTCGAACGGCGCTTCGAGCCGCTGGATGTAGCCGACCCGGACGCGTTTCGGCTTTTTCGGCATGATCGGGAAGATCCGGTTACGGTAGATGTTTCCCGCCTCGCGCTCGACCAGACCGGGGTCGAGCTTCTTCCGTTTGATCGTTTCGTAAGCGAACTTCGCCTTGTCCTTTTCGACCGAGACCCCCGGCCGCATGTAGCCGTTGATGTCCAGTGCGTAGGTCGAAACCGTCGCCCCCTCCGGCAGCTGCAGGCGGAATTCGCCCTCCTGCTGGCGCGCCGTGTGATTGAAAAACTCCAGCTCAAGAATCGTCTCGACCATCGAGCCTTCGAGAAGGACCTGGACCGAAACTTCGCGGA
>JBLHKS010000151.1:0-16771 GCA_047620505.1 Verrucomicrobiales bacterium
TTGCCGGAAAGCTCAATTCATCACGATGCGCGAGTTCCAGCCGGTCGTCCTCGCCGTCGAAATACACCGCTTTGCGCCCGCCTATCGCGCGAATCGACGGTTGCGCTTCGGCCAGCTTTTGCGTCAGCCCGCCCCATGACTCGACCTTGCTCGCGTCAGCAGCTAACGATTGAATGTCAGCGTGGAGCACGAGCCCGTTGGCGGAAACCGACTCCGCCGGAGCGACTTTGACGAGATCGAGCCTCGTTGCGACACCCGCAGACGTGGGCCGAACTTCACTGCTGAGCCGCCGAGCGACGTATCGTGAAATGAGTTCGACTCTGGCGGTGGCGGCGAGATTGATGGCTCGGTCAGGGTCCTGCGTCACAAGCGGTTCGAGCGCGAACCAATTCATCAGCGGAAGGTTGTGATCGTCTCGGTCGCCTTCGTGTTTTGTCAGGTTCTCAAGAATCGGCCAACTCTGGTTCGGGGAAAGTCGCTGCGCGGCGGAGGCGAGGTAGAGCCTGACGACCGGGGAGGGATCGTTTTTCGCCAAATCGGCAAACTCATCGGTGGAGCCATCGCCATATTCCGTCAAAAGCTGGATCGCCCAAGCGCGGACATATTCATCTTCGTGGCTTAGATAATCGATTAACGGCTTGTCGTCGAGCGCACCGGTTACCCAGAGCGTCCACAGCGCCCGCAATTTGTTTGGGGTGGGCAATTCCGGCTGAGTCATCGCCGTTACGAGCGTTTCGAGCACGTCCTCATCGACTCCCCGACCGTTTCTCTCCTGCAGTATTCGGCGAGCTTGCCGGGAATGCCATTCATTGCTCGCATGTATCGCCAAGTTGGCCAGTTCCAGATCGCTCTTTTCAGACAGATCGAAAGGCGGGTTCTTCGCCTCCCCATAACTCAGTCGCCAGAGCCTTCCGGTCTCGCCGTGAATCACTTTGCGCCCACAGATATCGGCGTCGTGCCAATCGAGCACGTAGATCGAACCATCCGGGCCTAACTCCATGTTGAAACCGAGCCACTGGTTGTCGTTAGCCATGCAGAAGTCGTCGCCGTGCGCTCCGCTGAAGCCTGAACCCTTGCGGCTGATGATATCGGTCAGCACCCCATGCTGATGGATGTTGCACATGAAAAGCCGCCCGCGGTATTCCTCCGGAAACTGGTCGGCAAGATAGAAACGGGCGCCGCCATGCGCCGAGGCGTGCTTGTGATCGGCGATCGTTTTGATGTCGTCATAAATATGCGGATTGAAGTGTTGCCCGGCCTGCCGGTGATAACGCCCTCCCTGAATCATGTGCCAAAGATGCGGGATCACGCAGGCGGTCTCAAAGAGCTGACCATGCTCGTTGAAATCCATGCCCCAAGGATTGCTGGTGCCCCATGCGAACACCTCGAACTTCTGGGTCTTCGGGTGGAAACGCCAGACGCCCGCATTGATGGGCACACGTTCCTCGTCAGGCGCTCCGGGCGCTCCTACCCGAGAATGTGTGAAAACTCCCTGAAGGCCGTAGAGCCATCCGTCAGGGCCCCAGATGAAACTGTTGAGCGTCTCATGCCGGTCCTGTCGCCCCCATCCGTCGAGAAGAATTTCAGGCTCGCCATCCGGGATATCGTCTTTGTTGCGATCCGGGATGAAGAGCAGATTCGGAGGCGAGCCGACGTAGATCCCGCCGAACCCAAAGGCGATCCCTGTCGGGAAAAACAGCCGATCGCGGAAGAGGGTTTTCTTGTCCATTCGCCCATCGCCATCGGTATCTTCGAGGATGACGATGCGCCCCATCGGACCTTGGTCGAAGGTGTCCGAGCCGCGCGTTTCGTAGTTGAGATTTTCGCAAAGCCAGACACGCCCACGGTCATCGAACGTGAAGGCAAATGGCTGCACAATCTCCGGCTCGGCAGCAAATGGAACAACCTTGAAGCCCTCAGGGACGGTCATTTTGGCGATCGCTTCTGGTGGTGTCAGGAAATTGACGCCGGGGGAAAGCGGCCCGTCTTGGGCGAAAAGCGGGGAGGGGATCGCGAGAGCGAAGATGAGGAGGGATTTGTAATTCACGATGAGGTGTGGCGGTCGGGAGTTATTTGCTTTTGATGCGAAGTGTCACCGGCTCGCCCGTGATCTTTAGCCCTGCAATCGCGATGAGCCCCTGCCCATCCACCGCACCCTCGCCTTTGGAATCGCTGAAAGTCCACTCGAAGGCGGTGCCCGGCTTGAGTTGAAATTCTTGCAGCCGGCGCAGGGTCACATCGGCGCTCGCTTCGTTGGGAATCTCGAATGTCGTTTTCAGGTCCTTGGCGGAAACGAGGAACAGTTCCGTTTCAAATTGATCCGCGGTGTCGATCACGTTTCTCCAACGAAAGAAGGCGTTGACCTGCCCGGAGGCCGCGTTCTTGAGATCGTCGGGCCACGGAAGCTTGGAGTTATTCGAGGCGTTCGTGAATACGGCGTAGGCTTCGTTCCTTTTGATTCCTAACCAGTCGAACGAGTCGATGAGATCGTTGACCTCCATGATTTTGGCCGAATTATTCGCATGACCGAACGGCCCCCAATAAAGATAGAGCGCGTATTTGCGGTCGTTCATTGCTTGCGCAAAACGATCGTGGCCGGCGGACCAGCCGTCGTTCTGTCCGGAGTAGTCGATGCAGACGGGTGGCTCGGGCAGGGTCACGTTTCCGGGGACAGATTGCGGCGGGAAATACATGCGATTCGAGACGTGCTCGATCCCTGCAGGCACGTTGGCTTTGATCGCGGCGAAGACATCACCGTGGCGCATTCCAATGCCGAGCGTGCCGCTTCCGCCCATCGAATTTCCTGACAGATACACACGATTCGGGTCGATCTCGTAGGTTTTCATGACCCAAGCGACCGTGTCCATCACCCGCTTCTCCACCGGCATCGGATCGCCGCCCGAATTTTTGCTGGTTAGCCCTTTATCTCTCAGATGCATGCCGCCCCACCACCAGTCGCCTTTGTTTTTGCGACAGTCGACGTAGAGCGCGAAGTGATCGTCCGGCGCGCGATAGATGTCGTGATTGCCGACCGTTTTGGTGCAGTTCACGCAGGAAAACACGTCGTGACCCGCGGAATGCAGCACGACATAGAGCGGCGCGTTTTTGCGGGCGGCCGTCGGATGCACCACGATGAAGGTGTCCTGCTGCGGCGCCGCGTAACCCCATTCCGGCTTAACCCCGTGGTGGAAGGTTTCCATCGCGCGGCCGTTGATGGTCGGCTCTCCGGCTTCGTCTTTCGTCGGCACCCACTCCTCGGCGTGCAGCGAGAGCGCGGCCAGAAGAAACAAGGTGATGGATTTGATTGTCATGAGATTTTTTACCGGCTTCATCGGATTCACAGTCGCAGAGAATTCCGGCGCCATCAGGCCAATTCCTTCACGCTGCCGCTCGCCAGACCTCCTTGGAAATTCTCGGGCTCCGGCATGCCGATTCGCTCGACAACGGTTTTCCAGACGTTGGCCACCGGCATGTCTTGTTGCACGAGATGCCCCTGATGCTTGACACCGAGGGCCGAGCCACCGCAGAGAATGAGCGGAAGGTGCTTCGAATCATGCGCGTTAGGACCGCCGTTGGTCGTCGCCCAAGCGGCGATCGTGTTGTCGAGCAGCGTTCCGGCGCCTTCCTTTACGCCCTTGAGCTTTCCGAGAAAGTAAGCCCACTCCTCAAGGTAAAGCGCGTCCAGTCTTTGCCACATCGCGATCTTTTCGTCTTCTTGAGCATTGTGTGTGATCGTGTGCAAATCCCACGCGCTCTTGGTTTTGTAGCCATAACATTTGCCCTCATCCCCTTCGGAGCGCGGAATGTAGCTGACCGCGCGGGTGCTGTCGGTCTCGAACGCGAGCGCGATCATGTCGAACATCATTCGGGTGTATTCCGAGTAGCCCTGTCCGTCGTTCGCGATGCGGTCACGCGGCGAGCCTTGGCCATAGTCAGGACGAGGAATGCTCGGCTTAGGTCGGTCGATCCATTCGCCCTCGACTTTGATGCGCTCTTCCAAATCACGGATGCTCGTAAAATATTGGTCCAAGCGCGCGCGGTCAGCCGTGCCCACCTGTTTCTGAAGCGCGGCAGCCTGCTCCTTGATCGAATCCAACAAACTCGCACGTTGCGCCATTGCCTCCTTCGCCGCAGCGATTGAGTTGTTATCTTCGCTGCCGAAAAGTTTCTCGAAAAGCACTTCGGGCCGGTTCTCGGGCGTGATTGGCGTGTGGTTTTTGCTCCACGAAAGCGTCGTCGGAAATGGCCCGCCAAAACCCGTCTGACGCACCATGCCGAGGACGAGCGAGGGAAAACGCGTCGCACTGCCGTGATGCATCGCAAGCTGTTGATCGACCGACGTTAGCGTCTTCGCGTTGCTCACCGTGTTGACGCCGGTTAGCAGACAACAGCAGCTGCCGTGGCCGCCGGTGAAGCATGTCAATTCCGTCATCAGCGTGCAATCGTCCTTGTAAGGAGCGAGGGACGCGAGCGAAGGCGTTAGGGTGTAGTTTTTGCCCGTGTCAGGCGGTGTGAACCCGTTGATCTCGGCGCCGAGTCCCCAGTAGGTAAACATCGCCCGCCGTGGGATTTCATTGGCGGCGATCGAACCCGCGGTGCTGATGGATTCCGCGTTCTCGCTCATCACTTCGAGCCAAGGGAGGGCCACGGTAGCGCCGAGGCCTTTTAAGAGGGTGCGGCGCGCCATCCTCCAGCGTTTCGTTTGAATGTTCATGAGCTATTTAGTTTGGAAGAATTCGGACGCGATGGTCGCTTGGATTAGTTCTTGGAGACGATACTCGTGCTCGGCGGCGTGAGCAGAAATTTGGTCAACTGTGAGATGATCAGCATATCCAATGGGGCGGCCTAGAGCATAACACAGAAGCTTTTCGGTGAAGCCTTTCACGAACCTCTCCTTCTCGGCGAGCAACGCTGCTTTGAATTCTTGCAGGGATTTAAATTCCGCGCCGTTCGGCAATTTACCGCTCACATCGAGTTCGGGCGAATTGTTGTCGCCGCGCATGTCTTCGCCGTTCTGACGCTCGCGCCACATGCCGATCGCGTCGTAGTTTTCCAAGGCCATTCCAAATGGATCCACGCGAGTGTGGCAGCTGGCGCAGTTCTCGGAGGTGCGGTGCTCATCGAGACGCTCGCGCACGGTGCGCTGCATCCTATCCTTAATCGCCGGGAGGTCGCCTGCGTTCGGCGGCGGGGGCGAGACGTGCTGATTCCAGAGCGCGTCGAGCACCCACGTCGCACGGCGAACCGGAAGCGTCCGCGTGCCGTCGGAGAGATACGTCAGGATGCCTGACATGCCCAGAACTCCACCGCGCCGACCGTCAGCAGCTGCTGGCACTGACACGCGGCGGAACTCGTCGCCGTTGACACCCTCGATCTCGTAGTGCCGCGCCATCCGCTCGTCGATGACTAGGAAATCGCTGTCGATAAAATCGGTGATCGGAAGATTTTGCCTCAGCACTTCGTTGCAGAACTCCAACGGCTCCCGCTTCGAGCTGTCACGGAGAGCATCGTCGTAATCCCGGTAGAAATTGCGATTCGGAGGAGTGCCGTTATCGAAATTGCGCACCCCGAGCCATTGCCCCGCGAAGTTGCGAACGAACTCCCAAGCCTTCGGATCAGCGATCATCCGTTTCACCTGCGCGCGCACCACTTCGGGGTCGCGTAGCTTATTTTCGCCCGCCAAGCGATATAACTCTTCGTCCGGCGCACTGCTCCACAACAAATACGACAACCGACTGGCGAACTGCCAATCATCGACGCGCTGTGGGCCGTCGTTAGGCTTCGGTTCAGTGACCACCTTGGTGGGGATCGCTTCGCTGCCGAGATACAGAAACTTAGGTGAGCAAAGCACGTTCTTCACGCCTTCTCGCACTGCCAGCTCGAACGTCAGACCGAGGTCGGCGCGCGTTTGAACCGTCCAGTTCACGACCCGATCCAGTTCCTCAGGCGAAACGTTTCGGCGGTAGGCCAAGGGCAGGAACTTCGCGAAAATCTCGCGCATGTAACCATCGTCCTCGCGCTCTTCACCGTCGGAAAACAGCGCCTGCCGTCCCTTCGGCGGCCAATCGACGATCGGCCCTTCCCATTCCATTTCGCCAATCCAAAGTCGCGGTCGCTTGGCGATATCGAGCTTCGGATCCCAGATCCAATAAGGCCCCTCAAATGTCCTACGACTCTCGGTAGCCTTCGCGATCGTTTCCTCAAGCTCCTTTTTCTTCGCTTCAACTTCTTCGGCCGGTTTCTTCTCCTGTTTCGCCCTCGCGATCTCGCCGCCGACGATCACCTGCTTCCATTGGACATCCCAATAAGCCGGATCCGCGATGCACGGCTGTTTCCGGTCGCCGAAGTCCCAAGTCAGACGCCAATCGCGAGTCATCCCCGGCGGGCCCATCTCCAAATACATCATGAACTCGTATTCCTTTGGCGCATCGAGCGGCGCGTCGATCACCACGCTCTGCACGTTTTCGATCGGACTGCCCAATGCGTATTGCGACACGAGCCGCACCTCCTTCAACACTTCCTCGTCCTCGCCTTTGAAGGCCCCGGCTTGAACCCGAATCCGGTACCAGCCATCGCGAGTCACGCCCCGCTTGGCCCAGTCCACATTATAGAAGCGGAGCTGAGCGAGGTATTCGAACCCACCGTTCTTCAACGTCCAATCATACGGTCCGTGCGGAACGTAACGCCGATCCTTAGATCCCCATTGATCGAAATTAGGCTGCGGGATCCAAGCGAGCGGCTGGGTTAACCCGGCGACTTCCGACGGAATGCTGGTCTCGATAAACTCCCCCGCATCATCCTCATAGGCGGTCTGGAGACCGTGGACGTAGCGGTCATCGATACCGTCGTAAGTGAATTGCTGAACCTCCGGCTGCTCGTGAAAGACCGCTTCGTCGAGCACCAGATCCGCCACTGTCATGTACTGAGCAAGCTGGCTTTCATCCATGAACAACCCCGCTGAGCCTCGATCAAAACCGCCAACCTTCCCATCGGCCGGAAGCTCCTTTTCAATACGGCGCGCGAAATTTTCATCCAGAGAAAACAGATCACGCACAGTGTTCGCATACTCCGCGCGGTTCATCCGGCGCATCGCCACGCGTCCCCCCGCGCCCTGCGCCGCCTTCGTCGTCTCCTCCAGTTTTTGCGCCACCCACGAGGCGACCTCGAAGGCCTCCTTGGCATCAGGCCGCGGCTTTTTCTCAGGCGGCATCTCGCCTGAGTTGATCTTGTTCATCACCTCATGCCACCGTCCCGCGGTATCCCCGGCGGTGAAATCTGCGGTTAGCAAATCGATGCGAAACCCGGCGCGCGCCGTGTCCGCATCGTGACAGTCCATGCAGTGCGTCGCGATAAACGCGCTCGCGGATTCCGGTAACTCAGCTGCCCAAGCGTTCGGGACGAATCCAAGCGCCAAGAACGCCACCGCCCTAAGAAAGAGCTGCGAGCGGCGTGGAAACTGACGTTGATTGAGGTTGATCGGCATCACAAAAAGAGAGTCCAACGATGACATCTCCGGCGAATCCAGCCGCGACAAAGACTGTGTGAAATCCGACACCTTGGCGAGCGAATCGCGATATTCCAATCGGTTGTGATTGGCGTTGAGAAATTCAGAGCTATCAGTCGCCTCATGAAATACCTCGGCGTTTTTACACTTCTCCTCGTTGCCGCAACCGGCGGCGGTCTGGCGGCCGACACGGCGCTGCCACGCAGTTCCCCCGAGGAGCAGGGCATATCTTCGGCGGCGATTCGCGCGTTCATCGAGGCTGCGGACGAGCAGATCGATACCCTGCATAGTTTTATGTTAGTGCGCCACGGGCATGTCATCGCGGAGGCTTGGTGGAAGCCGGAGACGGCAGACAAACGCCATATCATGTGGTCGCTGAGCAAGAGCTACAACGCCACGGCTGTCGGGATCGCTGCCGAAGAAGGCAAGCTCAGTCTGGACGACCCGGTGCTGAAATTCTTTCCTGACGAGGCCCCGGAAAATCCATCCGACAATCTCAAAGCGATGCGGGTGCGCGATCTGCTCACGATGAGCGGCGGGCACGACGTGGAGCCGAAGTTCAATCTCGAACTGGGACCATCGGTGAAGGACTTCCTCGCCCATCCGGTCACGCACAAGCCCGGAACCTACTTCCGCTACAACACCCCGGGTAGCTACACCCTTTCAGCCATCGTCACCAAGGCCACTGGCGAGACCGTCCTCGATTATCTGAAGCCGCGTCTATTCGATCCGCTCGGCATCAGAAATCCCGAATGGGGAGCCACCGCCGAGGGATACAACCTTGGCGGCTACGGCCTCTTCATCCGCACCGAGGACATCGCGAAGTTCGGCCAGCTTTATCTGCAAAAAGGCAAATGGAACGGCCAGCAGCTGCTGCTCGAAACGTGGATCGAAGAGGCCACCCAAAAGCAGGTCGACAATGACAAAGCGCCCAGCGGCAGGACCGCTGACTGGAGCCAAGGCTACGGCTTTCAGTTCTGGCGTTGCCAGCACAACGCATACCGCGGCGACGGTCGCGATGGTCAGATCTGTCTGGTGATGCCCGATCAGGACGTCGTGATTGCCATCACCGCGAAGACTGGTCAGATGCAGACCGAACTGGACCTCGTCTGGGAAAAGCTTCTGCCTGCTTTCGCCAAAAAGCCTCTCCCGGCCAATCTCCCTGAGCACGCCAAGCTACAGCACGCGGCCGCTAAACTCGTCGCCCATCCTGCAAAGAATGAAAAGTAGATTGCTAACTTGCGCGCTCGACACAACCTTGATGCCAAAAGATGAACGAGGAACAAGAGCAGCAGTTGAGCGACTTTGTGGATCTAGTAAATGAATTACGGAGCACCACCTTTTGGAAACGACAGAGCTCCAAGAGTCTCTCGATGGGCGGGAAAGAGGGGGAAATGGAACTAGGGGGAAATGGAACTCAAAGGTTTCGATGAAGATAGTTTCCGGTCATTTCTCCTTACGTTTCGATTATTGGTTCAAGACAACGAACCCACGTCGGTGAGAGATATTTGGAGTCTTATTAAAAACCACGGCGCCGATGCCGATTTATGGGCTCGAGTAAATGGCCCAAGGTGGATGATCAATGACTTTCTTGATCGTGAAAAATGGCCCGTTCCGGGTGGCGGGGAACCCTCATTTAGGGAAATCAAGTTGACCTTTCTCTACGGCACCTACGCTCACAGAAATCCAATATATCGAGCGCGGCTAGCCGAGTGGAGGCGTTTCCCAGATCGATTCACTCTCTTGAAGCTGCATTTCGTGCTTGCTCTCAAAGTGATTCTAGAGAGTGCGATTGAAATAGCTGAGGCGATCAAGAACCCAAGTAAGATTCGAGAAGACGACAAAGCCGTCCCCAAATTCGACGAGTTTCCTGACGAATTGAAAGACCGCAGTTCGATAAGGTTGGTTACCGCTGGCGTTGATGATAATCCGATTGCTTTGGATGCCATTCGCCGACGGAATTCGCTGCTACGGGAACTCAATATTTATCTTTTCGAACTTGGGAAGGAAGACGGCAAAAATTGCAGTTCCATGAATGCTGGCATCATTGACGAAATGCGAGATCCTGAAGGCTCGATCTTGGCTGGCGACGCGGGATACGAAGGTGCTCGAATAGCTGTGAACGAGACGGAGCTGGATCCAGATCGCACAATCAGGTTTGCTATTGGCTTCCTCGGTGACTGGCGGATTTCTGTGAAAGTATGTAGCTCCATTCTTCCTCCAGTAATCATCAACCTCGATGCAGATGGAGATTTCTTGCCAATTACTCGGGAGATCAAAAGACATCATTCTCAGATCTTCGATGGTTGGCCAATTTCGCAGCAAGAGATTGAGCAAAAAGCAAACGCTCTGCTCAGCAATTCAGTCGAAGAATAGCGGAGCGAGCCTCTATTTGTAAAAAGGCCAATTGAACGGCTAGCATCTGCTACTGGAAACGTGGTTCGAAGTGGCCACCAAAAGGCGAGGAAAATTATTCCTGACTTTCAAGATAAGCTGATTTTGATTGATCTTCCTAAACAAGCTAAACTCCAAAAGACCGCCTCCAGTTTCACCGCTCACTCCGTTAAGTGATTCACGGACTCACATCTCGATTCGCCAGCACGAAATCCACCAACTCCTGACACTCGAAGTACGAAGGGCCGACCTTGTGACCTTCGCCGGTGATCAGTTTCACACTGATCTGGCCGCCGCCGGCTTCGTAGCGCTCCTTGAGCAAACCGGTGTTTAGATCATAGGGCACCACAGCATCTGAGTCGCCATGCACGACGAACATGGGAACGTCGTTGGCGAGCAGCCCCTTCAAGTTGTCGATCGGATTGAACTCCGGGAGCCTCGCGGCAAGCGCCTCCTTCGTCATGCCAAAGTCAGCCAGCGTAGCAGCTTCGTTACGCACCAAGGGCCAGCTGGCGAGATTGCATACCGGATAGATTCCTACCCAAGCCCGCACTTTGTCCGGATGCCGAAACGCCCACGCGAGTGTCATGATCCCACCGCGACTCTGGCCGAGCAGAACCGGCTTCGGTGAGTAGCCGCGCTTCACCATGTCTTCGTAGAACAGGTGGAATTTCGCCGTGCTCTCGGGTGACCCACGCACCTCGCCGAGATCGAATCCGGCGAGGCTGATGCCCGCATCCATCAAGGCCTCGAAATACATCTTCCGCCCGAAGAGCGAGACCCCATTCAACGTCGGCGCATACCAGAGCCACGGCTTGCCCTCGGCGGGTTTGGGCGCGGCGTAGAGGAAGGCTTTGTGTCCGGCGACCTCGAATTTTTCGGCCGTTTTTGGGAACTCGCCTTGGGCTTGAGCGAACAGCGGCTGGGCGGTCAGCGTGATGAGGAGCGCGAGAAGTTGGATGCGGAGAGGCGGGATCATGTCATTTCTTCATTCCTGTCCGTGGAATGACTCCTCTTTAGGCACCGTGACGAAAGGCCAGCTGGCCGGGTAAAACCGAACGATCTTCGTCGGGCGAAAGCCTTCGAGGAGCATGCCGCATTCCACTTCAATCTCCACACCACTGCAACCGGGCACAGCCGGGACCTCGCCGGTTTTGAGAATGTTGCCGCCTTTGCGATCATTCGTCGGATCGTAGGTCATGAGGCTATGGCGGGCGACTGCGATGGTCCCTTTGGGGGCGAGGTCGTCTTTCGCTCCGCCGGATGTCGGCCATCCGAGAGGCTCGGGATTGATGTTGGCGAGCTCTTTGAATAGAGCTTGATCCAGACCATCGAAAAACGTGATCGTGACGATCTGTGTTTCATTGTCGACGGCTTTTACCCAGCCCGGCAAGCCGCGTTCACGAATATGAAGGCGGTGGCGTTCCATCTGATGCGCGGTCGCCAGTTTTTGACTGGTTTCGTCGAGCCAAATCTCTCGAACCCGGCCCGGACCGTAGAGACCGACCCAAGTTAGATTGAATTGCACCAACTGATCCTTGGCCAGTGATTCGAGCGTTCCAAAACCATTTTCTTTATACACACTGGTACTATTCAGGAGGTCGAAGACTTTGGGCTCACCTACCGCTTTGCCCTCGTGCAGAAGCATCGCAGTTAGCTTCTTGGTATCGAGATCGACATGGTCAATCTTCCAGATCTCCTGTCGCTTCGCGCGGTAGCTGAAGTCGTCTTCCACCCGGATGCAGCGCCGAAAATCCACCTCGGGTGAAACACGGTCATGGAAGACTGCTAACGGCGGGCGCTCGTCCTTTTCATCCTTAACATAACACAGAGTGTGTAGATGAGTTCCCAGCGGGATATCGCACAACGCAGCTGGGGCCCCATTGTAGTAGATGGAGCCGTAGGGCAACATATCCAGCGGCAGCGGCAGGTCCCAAACTCCGCGCTGCTGGGAATCGTTGCGGTCCACTCGAATCACCAACTGGCGCTCGAAATGATCGACCTTGAGAAGTTCGCCAGTGATGTAGTGCGCCGAGCCCTCGGGCGGAAATTCACCTTCCACAGGTTGAAACCATGGCAGTGTCTTGTCAGAGCCCCCGTCCGTACGGAATGCAGCGGGCTCGTCGGCAGAGGAAGCTGCGATCAGCGCCGGAAGCAGGAGAAACAGAGTTGGGATTCGCATATCTGCCAGCATTTAAGCAACGACCTCTGAAACCACGCCAAGACTGTCTTGGAATTGCTCCGTTTCGACGCCGGAACGTTGTAGCATCGTCAGGAGCAAGTTGCTCAGTCGTGCGTCGCTGTCGACAGGCCTTCCGCAGATCTTGTAGTGCTCGCCCGCTACCGCGACGTTGTATTTTCCAATGGTCGGCAGGTTATAGTCGAGGTGCTGGCCATGCTTCACGCCAAGTTTCATGCCCCCTGCGTAGATCGTCGGCAAGTTCGCGTTACCGTGACTGTGACCGTAGGACATGCCGCTTCCCCAGAGGACCTGTGTTGTATCTAAGAGGCTTCCATCATCTTCTTCGTGAGCCTTGAGCTGATCGAGGAGATAGCTGAGTTGCTCGACATGAAACGTGTCGGTCCGGGTCAATCGACGCAACTGCTCGGGATCTCCGTTATGGTGAGAGAGGCCATGGCGCGTTTGCGAAATACCGAGGTCCGGAATCGCCCCGCCGTTGGCTTCACTGCCGATCATACAGGTGATGACGCGCGTCATGTCGGTGCGAAACGCGAGGACCATCAGATCATAGAAAACACGATGATATTCGCCGACCTGATTCTGATCCATTTTCCGCGTAAACTTGCCAGCAGTCGCGCCATCCAATTCTGGCCTCGGGACATCCAGCCAAGCATCAGCTTTTTCGGTCCGCTCTTCTACTTGGCGCACCGCGGTAAGATATTCGTCGAGCTTGTTGCGGTCTTCCGAGCCGAGGTTCTGGTTGACCTTCTTCGCATCACTGAGAACGGCATCGAGGATGCTCCCGCGCCGATTCAATCTCCGGCGAACCGCGTCTTTCCCGCCTTTTTCTTCGCCAAAAAGCCGCTCAAAAATTGAACTCACGCTGCGCTCGGCTGGCATTTTAATTCCATCGCGCGACCACGCTAACGAGAATCCGTCGACCGCCATTTCGATGGACGGGTAGCGAGTCGAAACACCCTGAACTTCGGCCATCAACTGATCCACCGAGACGGTGTTGCGGAAGGCGCCGCCATCCCTCGGAACCTCCGCGCCAGTGAGCCAGACCTGATCGCAATTGTGTGCCTTGCCAAGAACCAACGGATGGTGCAGGCCGCTGATTGGCGTCACTTCGCTGCGGTGACGCTCCAGAGATTGCAGCGGAGAAGTGAATTCGTAATCGGCACCCGCTTTTTCGATCTGCCAAGTCAACGTGTTGACGCCATTGGGTATGTAGATAAAGACGCTTCGTTTCGGCGGCGTGGGCTTCGGCAACCCCGCCGCGTGCATGCAGTCCAGCATCGGCAACGCGATACTTGCGCCAAGGCCGCGAAGCATGTGGCGGCGGCTCATTTGCCAGCGGTTCGATTGGATATTCATTGGGGCTTTGGTTTATCGTTTCTGGAAGAGTTCGGACAGCACAAATGCTTCAAGAATATTACGGACGTGGTAGTCCTTTTCACGGCCGATTTTGGCGATTTCTTCAAGTTCATCGTGATCTTCAAACGTCAGCGTGCGGCGCATTCCGTAAATCGCCAGTTTCTCGACAAACGTCTTGTTGAAGGCATTCAGATCCGCCATCAGCAGCTGCTGGAGTTCTTTGGCGTTGGCAAACTTGCGCCCATCTGCCAACTGGCCACTGGGATCGACCAACGGATCATCGCCCGTGCCCTCCACTTTCTCATGCGTGCGCCACTCGCCGATCGCATTGTAATTGTCGAACGCGAGGCCCAGCGGATCGATCTTCCGATGGCATGCTGAGCAACTCGGATCGTGCGTGTGCGCATTCAGCCTCATCCGAATCGTCGCCTTGGGCGAATCGATCGGGTTAGGTTCGATCGGATCCACGTTGGCTGGCGGTGGCGGCGGAGTTTTACCCAGAATCGATTCCGATAACCAAGCGCCACGATGCACCGGACGATGCCGTGTGCCGTCAGAAGTAAGCGAGAGGATCGACGCCTGCGTCAACAACCCACCGCGGTTGGATTCCGGCGTGAGCGAAACTCGTTGGAATTTATCGCCAGCGACCTCGGGAACCCCATAAAACTCGGCCATCTTCGGATTCAGCATCGTCCAATCTGAATCGATGAATTCGCGCAGCGTTAGACCCTCATGAAGCACCTCGGCAAAGAAAGCCTGCGTCTCCCCAATCATACTCTTTTCGAGATGACGATTGTAGTTCGGGTAGAGTTCTTTATCCGGCGGAAACATCCCGACTTTTCGCAAATGCAACCACTGAGCCGGAAACGATTGTGTGAACCGTTTCGCGCGAGAGTCGGCTAACATGCGCGCCAATTGGCGTTGCAATTCAGCGCGATCCCGAAGCTTGCCTTGTTCAGCAGCTGCGAGCAAGGCGTCGTCGGGCATCGTGCTCCAAATCATGTAGGATAAGCGTGAGGCAATCTCCCAATCGTTAAGTTTGTGCCGATCCTCGTGTTGATCGCCTTCGGCCAGAAAGAGAAAACTTTTCGAACACAGAATCGCGGTCATCGCGGACTTGATCGCGTCCCCAAACTTCTCTCCTTCCGCGATCTCGCCTTTCACGATTTCGACATAAGTATCCAGCTCACCTTCAGCCAGCGGTCGCCGAAACGCTCGCTTCGCCATCGTGGCGAGCCCGGCTCGGACCTGCTCCAGATTGCCCTCCTCGCTAGCCATATACTCATCTCGGCGACGCTGTTCTTCTTCCGTCACAATCGGGCCACGCATCGAGACCGAATCGATGATTAAGACGGGATAACGCGCGCGTCCCTGATCATCAGTAATCTTCATTTGCCACGGCGCGCGCTCGTGCTCGGTCGTAATAAACGGAATCCGGCTTGAAGAGTTCGTTCGAGGATGACGTCTGCCGCCGGCCGTGTTGATCACGTGGATCTCAGGACCACGAACCGCCGGGAAGTGAGTCCGAAACGTCACCGTGATCGGCTTATCTTCAGGCGCGACAACGTCTTGCTCAAATAGTACTCGATCTAGTTTATGCTCATACACCTGTATTCGCGGCGCTGGGCCCTGTTCCGGTTTCAACCCGCAAACCGTATAACTGATTTCATAAACTCCAGCGCCCGGGAACTTGAGATCGGGGCCGCGGTAGGGATTCGAGTATCGATACAACTCTCCCGATGTCGTCAGCGGGTAGCGCACTTTATCCAGCAATCCCGCTGCCTTGAGGCGCTCGTAATGCGGCTGTTTCTCGTTCATGGTGACCGCGCGAGTGCTCGCCTCTAGATATTCCACCTTTTCCTCGGGATAAGCCTCCGCCAGAACGGTCTCGGCCGCCTTGATGTACTTTTCAATGTGCGTTGCGGACAATGTCAGGATCGAGCCTAGGCGCTCAAACCCGTTCCACTCTGGATCTTCCAGCAGCCCACCCGGATCCTCCGCATCATACTGAACCCCGATCAAATCGCGCACCGAGTTGACATACTCCGCACGAGTCAGGCGATGATAGGAAACCCGATCCCGGTTCGCCATCCGCGCCGCTTCGCCTTCGTTGATTCGCGCCGCGAGCCACTCCACGATCTTCGCGCTTTCGTCCGCCGCCGGAAGATCCTCCTCGTCCTCTGGGGGCATCTCGCCCGAACTGATCCGCTCCATCACCTCGGCCCAATTTTGAGTGTCGCTCAGACCGACATCCTGCGATAATTGATCGAGCCGAAAATCGCCTTTTTGCTTCTTTTCTCCGTGGCAGCGGGTGCAATGGTTCACAAGGTAAGGCTGGAGATCTTTTTCGAAGTCAGGCTCTGCGGCTGCGATTCCCGCATGGAGCAGAAATGCAAAAAGAGCGAGCGATTGGAAGCTGCGAATCATGATCATCGTGAGGAAAGCGAGGCGGAGTTCAGGAGAATGTCTTGAATGCCGGAATCATGGACAAAAGAGTGAGTTTTCTTCGCTACCAGCTGTTTGTCCCGACAAATTTCATGCGATGTGCGACATCACTGCGAGTCGCAATTGCCAATTGAATTTGAAGGCGTGAGCGTGTGGCGACATGCAGCGACTCACGATTCTCATTCTTCTCGCTCTTGCGGCGGCTACGACTGCGCAGGAAGGGCAAATCGATTTTGAGCTACACGACGGCGACCGCGTAGTCTTTCTGGGCAACTCGTTCTTTGAGCGAGCGCTCGACTACGGCGTGATCGAAACGTCGCTCGCCCTGCATTGGCCCCAGCGGAAGATCACCTTCCGGAATCTGGGCTGGGATGGCGATACGGTCTTCGGCCATTCGCGAACGGGCGGACGACGGCGATCGGTTTTTGGCGACCCGGAGGAGGGGTTCCAGCGGATGATTGAACAGGTTCATTCGCTCAAGTCCAGCGTGGTTTTTCTGGCATACGGATTCAACGAATCGTTCGCGGGAGAGGACGGATTGGACGCGTTCAGGCAGGGCGTGACTCGATTGCTGGGCGAGATAAGCTCCGATAAGACACGGATCGTGATCCTGACGCCTACGCCCATGGAGGCGGGATTTGGACCGGATCAATCTGCTGTCGCGAAGCGCAACGCGGTCCTTAAGCAGTATCAAGGTGTTTTGGTCGAGATCGCGACGAGCAGCAAGCATCCGTTGGTGGATTTGTCAGGCCTAGTTCGGGATTCTGGGCAACCTTACTCAGAAAACGGAATTCATCCTTCCGCAGCCGGTTATCAAGAGATCGCACGCCAGATTGGAAAGCAACTGAACTTGCCTCCGCCGACGCTCG
>JBLHKS010000152.1:0-16758 GCA_047620505.1 Verrucomicrobiales bacterium
GTTGATGTCCAGTGCGTAGGTCGAAACCGTCGCCCCCTCCGGCAGCTGCAGGCGGAATTCGCCCTCCTGCTGGCGCGCCGTGTGATTGAAAAACTCCAGCTCAAGAATCGTCTCGACCATCGAGCCGTCGAGAAGGACCTGGACCGAAACTTCGCGGAGCTCGAGCTTCTCACGACCCGCGTTGCCCTCGATCGTGAGATGCGGAATCCCTACCTGAGCCTGAAGGCCCGCAGCGGCGAGAATCGTGAGTAGAAAAATCGGAAAGGTCGTTTTCATAGGCTTGATTCAGTTCGAATTTCAGTCCTCAACGGGCATGCCTGACGCAAATATGTCGGCCTTAACAAAAACCATCACCTTTCGATCCGGGTCCGGTCTCAAGGTCTCTTCGTTGAACGGCGATTGGACGCCAACGAACGAATATTGGCCGGCCATCACCGTGAGCGACGTCGTTACCCGCATCGTGTAAAAAACCGGCATCACTATATCGACCTTCGCCCCGTCGACCTCGTACTCGCCGAAATTCAGATTCTCGAGAAAGTAGACGATCTCCGGATTGAGATTCAGATCGATCGTCACCCCGTCAGCGCCGATGACCGGATCGACTTCGAGAGTCGAGCCGACGTTCCTGCACTCGAACGCGGCTGGATTCGGCGGAACCAGGACCACGCTGCCGTTGCCGGAGCCCGCCTCTTCGCTGGCGTCTCCAGTTTTAGCATCCGCTGGATCGTACTCCGAAGGATAAATCACCTCGCGGATTGACTCCGTTTTCGCGCGCTGTCCGCTTTTCGCCACAACCATCGACGTGTCCAGAATCCTCGCCTTCCCCTCCTTGATCATCTCCGTCAGCTTCACGCGTAGCGGACCATCATTCCCTGAATTCAGCGTGATCGGATGGATCGGATCCGGCGGAGCCAGCAACG
This sequence comes from Verrucomicrobiales bacterium, assembly GCA_047620505.1. Classification (GTDB taxonomy): domain Bacteria; phylum Verrucomicrobiota; class Verrucomicrobiia; order Verrucomicrobiales; family DEV007; genus JBLHKS01. The sequence goes on from JBLHKS010000152.1 coordinate 921, forward strand.
CGGTCATGTCCTCATGCGAAAGCTCAATCCACTCGACCTGGATTCGCATTTGTTTCGGCAAATGATCGATGGGGACTTCGGGGCCGAGCGGATCGAAATCACCGTTCTGAGCTTCAGAAGTAGCGAGAGAGACGACGCCAAGAAAACCCGCCACAGCAGCAAACAGACCGTATTTCATGTCGGCAGCATGCGGAAATCGCGCCGAAAACACAAGCCTAAACCCTGGATTCTTCAGCTACAGAATCAGCATGCAATCGCCATAGCTGAAGAACCGATAACGCTCTTCGACCGCCTTTGCGTAAGCCTCCTCGATCAGTTCCTTGCCCGCCAATGCGCTGACCAACATCAGCAGCGTCGACTTCGGCAGATGAAAATTCGTCAGCAGCGAATCAACCACCTGGAAATCGTAAGGCGGATAAATAAAAATGTCCGTCTCGCCCCGCTGAGCCTCCAGCGGCATGCCGGTCCGCGCGCAATGCTCAAGAACGCGCACCACTGTCGTCCCGATCGAAACCACCCGCCCCGCATCGCCGATCGCCCGCGCCGCCGAACCCGAAAGCTCGAAACGCTCCGTGTGCATCCGGTGCTCGCGCACATCGTCCACTTTCACCGGCAAAAACGTCCCCACGCCGACATGCAGCGTCACAAAAACGTGCGGCAACTCAGCCAGCAGCTGCTCGGTGAAATGTAGCCCTGCCGTCGGTGCCGCGATCGCCCCTTCACGAGTCCCGAAAACCGTCTGATACCGCTCACGATCCGAAGATTCATCCTCACGCTTGATATAAGGAGGCAACGCCAGATGCCCGTGAGTTTCCGCATCGATCTCGCGATCAAACTCGATCACCCGCGTCCCATCCTCGAGGATCTCCTCCACCACGCCCGTCGCCTCGCCGATCTTCACGCTGCGACCGACCTTCATCCGTTTCCCCGGCTTCACCATGCATCGCCAGCGCGTTTCGCTGAGCTTCTCGAGTTGAAGCAGCTCGATCCGTCCATCATTCGAGAAAAACCGCGCCGGAATCACCCGCGTATCGTTCAAAGCCAGCAAATCGCCCGGTCGAACGAACTCCCGGAAGTCCTCGAATCGCCGATGCGAAATCTCCCCGCTCGCGCGGTCGACGACCAGCATCCGTGACCCATCGCGCTTCTCAGGCGGGTGAGAGGCGATCAGCTCGGGCGGAAGTTCGTAATCGAAATCGTCGGTTTTCACAGATGGAAACGCGGAGGAACGCAGAGTTGATTTAGTTTTCAAACCAAAACGGCTCCGTAGTGGTGGCTTTCAGCCGCCAAGCGAATCCACCCATCGCGTGGGTTGCGTTTTTCAACACGAATGAGCACTAATTTTCACGAATTAACACGAATGCTTCGGCCGCTCAGCGTGGGCAAAAGCCCCGGAACGCTCGTTCTGAAACTTGAAATAGCTGAAGATTTCAGATTCGGAATTTGGATAGCTGTTTTTAGTTCGCGCATGATTCGAGTGTTTCTCTTCCTGCTGGTCCTCCAAACTTCCGTTTTCGCCGCTGACAAGCCTAACTTCGTCCTGATCTACATCGATGACATGGGTTATGGCGATATCGGGCCGTTTGGCTCGAAGTTGAATCGGACGCCGAATCTCGATCGGATGGCCGAGGAGGGGATGAAGCTGACGAGTTTCTACGCGGCTCCGGTCTGTTCGGCTTCGCGGGCGCAGCTGATGACGGGCTCGTACGCGCCGCGAGTTTCCGTGCCTGGCGTCTTTTTTCCGGCGGGGAAGAACGGGCTGAATCCTGACGAACACACGGTCGCTGACTACCTCAAAGAGCTTGGCTACTCGACGATGTGCGTTGGGAAATGGCACCTGGGCGATCAGCGCGAGTTCCTGCCGACGAAGCATGGGTTCGATGGGTATTTCGGGATTCCGTATTCGAACGACATGCAGCGCGTGTCGTCGGAAACGGGCAAGCGGGTTCATCCGCTGGTGCGCGATACGGAGGTGGCGGAGCTGCTTGAGGACGAGGGGCAGCGCCGGGTGACGCGCGAGTACACCGAGGAAGGTGTGAAGTTCATCGAGGCAAACGCGGGTGGTGAGAAGCCGTTTTTTCTCTACCTGCCGCACACGGCGATGCACGTGCCGCTGTTTCCTCATGCGGATTTCGCGGGGAAATCGAAGAACGGAGTTTACGGAGATTGGGTAGAGGAAGTGGACTGGAGCGTCGGGCAGCTGCTGGCGGCGTTGAAGCGGCTTAAGGTCGAGGAAAACACGCTGGTGCTGTTCACGAGCGACAACGGGCCGTGGGCGTCGAAGGGCGCTGCGGGCGGCGTGTCAGGGCCGTTGCGCGGGAGCAAGGGCTGCACGTTGGAGGGCGGGGTGCGCGAGCCGACGATCGCGTGGTGGCCAGGGAAGATCGAGCCGGGCTCGGTTTCGGATGCGATCGCAGGGACGACCGATGTGCTGCCGACTTTTGTGTCGCTGGCAGGAGGCAAGCCACGTGAGGATGTGAAGATCGACGGGCTTGATATTTCGAAGGTGCTGCTGGGCGAGACGGCTGATTCGGGGCGCGAGGCGTGGTTTTATTTTCAAGGGACGAAGCTTCAGGCGGTGCGATCGGGGTCGTGGAAACTCGCGCTGACTGCGCAGTCGATCGGGATGGGGATGAAAGAGACGCCGGAGGATCTGGCGACGGGCGGGCGGCTCTATAATTTGGATGAGGAGATTGGCGAGGTGACGAATCTCGCGGAGAAGAATCCGGAAGTTGTCGAGCGCTTGCGGAAACTGGGCGAGGAGTTCGCAACGGAGTTGGCTTCGAATACTCGGCCGGCAGGCGTGGTTGAGAATCCGGTTACGCTTTATCCGACTCAGCCGCGGTCGCAGGGCGGCGGTTCGACGAAGAAGCCGGCTGGAGGTAAGCCGATCGATTGGGCGAAGGTGAAAGCTGGCGATGTTTACGCGCCGGCTTCGGCTCCTGGCGTCGCGAATAAGCCGTTTACGGTTTCCTGCATGATCGATGGAGAAAAGCCGAGCGGCGTGATCGTTGCCCATGGCGGCTCAGCCGTCGGCTACTCGCTCTATTTAAAGGATGGCCAGATTGTCTTTGCGGTTCGCGGAGGATCAGGTGTGGATCGGATCGAGGCTCCAGCAGCTGCTGGAGCGACGGAAATTGCAGCGAGCTTGGGCAAAGGCGGCAAACTCAGCCTGTCCGTGAACGACGGCGCGCCAGTGACGGCTAAGGCTGGTGGGCTCTTGAATCGGCATCCGCAGGAGGATTTCTGCGTGGGGCACGACAACAAGAACGCGGTCGACGAGGAGGCTCCGAAAGGGAGCTTCACGGGGACGATCAGCGATTTGAAAGTGTCGCTCTGACTTTATCCCATCGCGGCCACGGCGGCGTCGACATCTGGAAAGTGCCGGATGAAATCGCCAAGCCGAACGATGTTGAAACTGGCCTCGACTCGGCCCGTCAGGCCGGAAATCGCGAATTTGAGGTCTTTCTTGGTCGTGTGCTGGTAGTACTCGATCAGGACGGCCCAGACCGGCGTGTTGACGAAAGTTACTTTCGAAAAATCGACGACCAGGAGCGGGATTTCCTTCTGCATCAGGTCGCGGATCACTTCTTGAAAAGCGGGTGCCGCGGCGAGATCGGCCTCCCCTTCGAGTTCGATCACCACGCCACCGCTTTCCAGCTGCCTTTGTTCCAGATTCATCGTGGTCGATTCAGCCAGATAGATCGCGATCGGGCAAGAAGAAACCCTGAGCAGCTGCTGAGGGGGGAGGTTTGCGAAAAACCCTGAAAAACAGGTGAAATTGGTTTGGCCCTCGCTATTGTTTGGACTTGCGAAATGGGGCCGGACGCGCCCAGTTTTCCGCTCACCTGACACAACACTATTTCATGGCCGAACAAGAGTCCGAACTTAACACCAGCGAAGAAACCCAGGTCGATCAGGACCAGGAATATGGCTGGAAGCAGATCAACAAACTCGAAGGCCTCGCCGCTGTCCGCAAGCGACCCGGGATGTACATCGGCGACCCGGATGAGCGTGGGCTTCATCACTGCGTTTTCGAGGTTTTGGACAACTCGATCGATGAGCACCTCGCAGGTTTTTGCGATACGGTTGAAATTACGATTAACATCGACGGCAGCTGTTCGATCAAGGACGACGGCCGCGGAATCCCGGTCGAAATGCACCCGGAGCACGGGATGCCGGTCGTTGAGCTGGTTCTGACGAACCTCCACGCTGGCGGAAAATTCGGCCAGGGCGCTTACAAATATTCGGGCGGTCTTCACGGCGTTGGCGCGAAGTGCGTCAACGCGTTGTCCGACTGGTTTCGCGCAGAAGTCTATCGTGATGGAAAGGTCTACTCGATCGAGTTTGAGCGTGGCGAGACGACAAAACCGCTCGAAGTCATTGGCGATCTAAAAGACGCGAAATCGACAGGTACGCTGGTTACTTTCATGCCGGATCCGACGATTTTCACGATGACGACGGAGTTCAATTTCGACATGCTCGCAACGCGGCTCCGCGAATTGGCGTTCCTGAATCCAGGCGTAACGATCCTGCTGAAAGACGAGCGGCCTGAGTCGGAAAGGGCTCAAACTTTTTATTATCCTGAAGGCGTTATCGAGTTCGTGAGGCAGCTGGGCGAGAACAAGGTGCTCGTCCACGAGGAGCCGATCGTTTTGGCCGGAAAACGGACCGTAACCGTCGATATCGAGGGTTCTGAACGCGACGAGGATGTGTTCGTCGACTGCGTCATTCAATACAACGAAAGCTATAACGAGCACGTTCTTCCTTACGCGAATTCGATTCACAACAGCGATGGCGGAACGCACCTCACGGGCCTGAAAACGGCGTTGACTCGGGCAGTCAACAAGTACGCGAAAGACGCGAAAATGCTCAAGGATAAAGATCCGTCTCTAACCGGCGACGATTGCCGTGAGGGAATGGTTTGTATTCTGAGCATCAAGCACCCGAACCCGCGTTTCAACTCTCAGACCAAGGCGAGGCTCGTCAACAACGAGGTCGAAGGTGTCGTCAATTCGGTCATCTACGATCATCTTTCGGCTTACTTCGACGAAAACCCGAATATTGCCAAATCGGTCGTCAACAAAGTCGTCAACGCGGCTCGTGCGCGTGAGGCTGCGCGGAAAGCGCGTGAGACAGTCCGGAAATCGGTTCTCGGCGGCGGTGGCCTGCCCGGCAAACTCGCCGACTGTTCCGAGCGCGATCCTTCGAAGACCGAAATCTACATAGTTGAGGGCGATTCCGCTGGCGGCTCTGCCAAGCAGGGGCGCGACCGAAAAACGCAGGCGATCCTGCCGATTCGAGGAAAGCTGATCAACGTGGAAAAAGCGCGGCTCGATAAGGTTCTTCAGAATCGCGAGATCCAGACGATGATCACGGCGATCGGCACTGGGATTGGCGACGGCGAAACGGAAGGTTCCTTTAATCTTGAGAAAGCGCGCTACCACAAAATCATCATCATGACGGATGCTGACGTGGACGGCTCGCACATTCGGACGCTGCTCCTGACGTTTTTCTATCGCCAGATGCCTGAGCTTGTCCGCCGCGGTTACGTTTATATCGCGCAGCCGCCTCTTTATAAGGTGACGCGGAAAAAGCGGCAGGAGTACGTTCAGGACGATCCCGCGCTGAACAAGATCCTCATCGACCTTGGAGCTGACGATGTTAAGCTCAAAAATTGTAAGGACGACAAGGAATTTGGAAACGAGGTGCTCAAGGAAATTCTCGCATTGTTAGGCCGTCTTTCGCGTCTCAGCGAGGGCATTCGGCGGGCTGGCGGTGATTTCGAAACCTACTTGAATTCCGGGAACGAAGAGCACCTTCCGGATTTCATGGTGAAGATTCGCACCGGCAACGAGGAGAAGACGCAATACTTTCTGGACGACTCCGCGATCCGCGAATTTTCGGAAGATAACTTGGATCTTGAGCTTTTCGGCCCGCCAGCAGCTGCTGAAGAAGGCGAGGAAGGTGAAAGCGACGACGAAGTTGAAGTCGAGAGCGAAAATTCAAGCGAGGAAGTCGTCACAGCCGCTCCGGTTGTTCATCGCCGAGCTCAGCTTTTCGAAATCCACGAAGCCAAGTCGATCATGCGCTTGCTCCAGGAACTTCGCGATCTTGGTCTTAACGTCGACCATTTCAGCTCTGAAGATGAGCCGCTTTTCGAGGTGCTCGAAGGCGAAGGCGATAAGCTGATTCAGCACCCGGTTTTCTCTGTGCCTGAGATTTTTAATACGGTCGTCAACATCGGCAAGCGCGGCATCGAAATCCAGCGCTACAAGGGTTTGGGCGAGATGAACGCCAAGGAACTTTTCGACACCACGATGGATCCGGCAACTCGCAGGCTTCTCAGAGTTCAGCTCAACGAAGACAACGCGGTCGAGGCCGACAAAATGTTTACCGTCCTCATGGGCGACATCGTCGAGCCGCGTCGCCGCTTCATTGAGGATAATGCGCTGAACGTGCGGAATCTGGACGTCTGATCGATTTCACGGGCGGGACCAGTCCGGATGGAAACGCGGATGCTCAGGTCGATGATCTGAGAATTCCGTGCAGGGTGATTGCGTCGCCATGCCAAGCCGTCTAGCATCGCATCCTGACATGAAGACCTCAATCTTTGCACTTACCATCGCCGGGCTGCTCGGCGGCAGCGCGTTTGCCGATTTCAAATGGGTGGACGAAGCCGGCAAGCACACCGATCTGCTTTTCAACGGCAAAAAAATCGTCCGTTACGTCTACGAGGGGATGAATCCGGAAGACCGCGAGCGGACTTACAAGCCGTTCCATCACGTCTACGATTCCAAGGGCGAGGGGTTCCTGACCAAGGGGCCGGGTGGCCAGTACACCCACCATCGGGGGATTTATTTTGGGTTTTCGAAGTGCAAACTGCCGGATGGCAGCGGGGTCGACTCCTGGCATTGCAAGGGCGGCTACCAACAGCATTCGAAGGTGGTTGAGCAGATCGCAAAAGACGACACGGCGACTCAGACGGTTGAAATCGAGTGGCGCAAAGACGACGGGACGGTTTTTATTGTCGAAAGTCGGACTCTGACGTTCACGCCAGCGGAAGACGGGCTGCACGTCGATTTCAAATCGACCCTGACTTCGCCAGAAGGAACGGTGAAGCTTGACGGTGATCCTCAGCACGCCGGATTTCAGTTTAGGGCTTCAAACGAGGTCAGCGCCAAGACCAAAGGCCAGACGATTTACACTCGGCCCGGAACCGGAGCGGCCAAGCCGGGCGCGACGATCAACTGGGGCAAAGACAAGGGCGATGACGACTCGAGTGTGACGAACCTTCCTTGGAAAGGGATGAGCGTTGTGGTCGGCGGTGATCGCTACACGATTGTTTATCTCGACAGCCCCGATAATCCTAAGCCCGCGCGCTACAGCGAACGCGATTACGGTCGTTTCGGATCTTACTTTGTTTCGGAAGTTTCGCCGGACAAACCACTCACCGTGAACTACGGACTTTTCATCACAGCGGGTGAATTGACTCCCGAAAAATGCCAGCAGCTGCACACCGCGAAATTTGGCGGTTAACTTTGATCAATACACCATTCAACAATGTCTCAACAACAACAACAACCTCAGTTTCCTGAGATCAACGTTTCGCCGAAGTTGGTGGTCGCCATCGTCGCCGTTCTGGCGGTGATCGGATTGGCCTGGACCTCGTTTTATCAGGTCCCAACCGACTCCGAAGCAGTCATCCTCCGCTTCGGCAAACCATTGCCGAAAACACAGGCCCCGGGTCTGCATTTCAAACTCCCGCTTGGGATGGATCGAGTGGAGATCGTTCCTGTTCTGCGTCGCTTGAAAATGGAATTCGGATTTGGCTCCGCAGGCGCTACGAATGAGAATCAGTATGCTTGGACTGCGGAGGAGCAGGCGAAGGAAAGCGATATGGTAACGGGAGATCTCGCTTCAATCGAAGTGCTTTGGGTCGTGCAGTATAGGATCAGTGATCCGGTTCAGTTCCTGTTTAAAGTGCGTAATCCTGAAGCGTCGCTTCGGGACGCGACCGAGTCGGTGATGCGGCAGATTGTTGGCGACCGTTCGTTCACGGAAGTGCTGACGACAGGGCGTGATGAGGTCGCAACAGAGGTTAAATCGGAAATTCAGGATCTCATCGCCGAATGGGATATCGGAATTCAGTTGACCGAAATCGCCGTAACCAATGTTCGTCCACCAACCGCAGTCGAAGCGGCGTTTAATGACGTTGAACAAGCGCGGCAAGAGAAGCAGACCACAATCAACGATGCTGATCGCGAATACAAAAGTGCGATTCCGGAGGCAGAGGGTGCTGCGGACCGAATCAAGGCCGAGGCCGAAGGTTACGCGCTTCAGCGAGTCAACGAAGCTGAAGGCGACGCTAATCGTTTCAGTCTTCTTTTTGAAGAATACCAAAAGGCACCGGAGGTCACAAAACGCCGCATTTATCTAGAAACGATGGCTGAGGTCCTCCCGGAAATCGGGCAGAAAGTGATTATCGACTCAGCGGCCAATCAAGTCCTGCCGTTTCTCCCAATTAACCGCACCAAATAACTGAATTAGTACTATGAGTCAGAAACAAATTCAAATCCTGGCGGTAAGCGGCATCAGCCTTTTGATCGTCGGCGTTCTCCTTTATTCATCGGTCTATATCGTTGATCCGACCGAGAAAATTATCGTGACCCAATTCGGAGATCCGGTTAAAACGGTCGAAAAAGAAGGTCTGCATTTCAAGATTCCATTCGTCCACACTGTAAATAGGTTCGACAAACGGATTCTCGAGTGGGATGGCGAATCATCGTCGATCCTGACTCTCGACCAACGCGTCATCCAGGTCGACACGTTCGCGCGATGGAGAATCGCTGATCCTCTGCTGTTTTTCCAGAGCCTCGGAGACGAGCGGCGGGCGGACTCACGGCTGAACGACTTTCTTCACAGCGAGACGAAAACCGAGGTCGCCAGGAACAATCTCGTCGAGATTATCCGCACGACCAAAGGCCGCGAGACCAACCCCGACATTGATGCTGAGTTAATTGCGGATCTGGAGCCGGTCCAAGTCGGCCGCGGCGTGATCGAGGACGCGATCTTGGCTGCGGCCAGCGAAAAGGTGAAAGAGTTAGGAATCGAACTCCTCGAAATTCGATTCAAACGCATCAACTACAAGGAACGGAAAGTCGTCGAGCAGATCTGGGAAAGAATGAGCAGCGAACGCCGCGAGTTTGCCGAGCAACTTCGGTCCGAGGGCAAAGGCGAGGCCGACAAGATCCGAGGTAGCATGGATAAGGAGATGAAAAGGATCTCTTCCGAGGCTTACAAGCTTGTCCAGGAAACTCAGGGCCAAGCCGACAGCAAGGCGACCTCGATTTACGCAGCGGCTTTCAATAAGAGTCCGGAAGCAGTCGAGTTTTATCAGTTCATGAAGACGATGGAGGTCTACAAAACGATCCTGAAAGGCGACTCGACGGTTGTTCTGTCGACCGACAGTGATCTCTTTGAGTTCTTCAAAGGCATTGATCCGGAATTGCGGAATCCGGTCGATTGGGGCGATGCCGCGTTGCACCCGGACAAGGAGCAATTGCCGTTGTTTTTGCGGGATAATTGAGGCCTGTTCGCGATGAGCGAAGAGCCGCCTCCAAAAGTCACGGTCAACAAAGCGAACGCGAATCCGCCGAAGCTCAGCGTCAAAAAGGCGCTGAGTGAGGAGGTGCTGAAAAACTGGAAGGCGAATTCAAACGGCGAAAAACGGTCGGACGCGTGCCGCGGCTTATTTTTGGATGGAGATTGGGATGCTGGGGTGCAGGTTCACAACTTCCCTGCGCTGGTCATTTCTCGGGTCAGTTTTTCGCGGTAGGCTGCCTGAGCCTCGGTGTCGACTCTAGCATTTGCCGAAAAGAACACCGCGCCGACAGCCCTGCGCGACCGAGTCGTGCTGAGGTTGGCATCGGCTCGATGAACCGTGAGCGCGTGATGAGCGAAGAGATCGCCGGCCTTGGCAGGGCAGATGACTTCGTTCTCGATGTCTGAACTGTTAGGGAAATCAGTCAGGCCTTGCGAGAATCCCAAAGTCTCCGTTCGGCCATGCGGGCGCATCCCATTTAGATGGGAACGCCGGACATAGCGAAGGCAGCCGTTCTCTTCATCGACATCCTCAAGCGCCAGCCACATCGTGACCGCTTCGCAAGGATTGAGCATAAAATAGAAGCCGTCCTGATGCGGCGGAGTCGCTTTTCCGTCCGGCGGCTTGTTAAAGTATTGGAAATTCTTACCCACGGCCTCACCAAGAAGCGCATTTGCCAGATCAAGGAATCGGCCTTCAAACCACGTCCGAATCTCTAAACTGTGCTCTTCGAGATGCTGAATCTGCTTCAGCGAGCTTGGATCTTCGCGATCTTCATAAAACACAGCGTCCCGCGGTAACTCAGAAACACGATCCTCGATGAATTGATCCAGAGTTGCGCGAAAATCAGCCACCTCGTCTGTAGCGAGGAAGCTCGGAATCCGGACAAAGCCGTCATGGCGAAAAGCATTCAGAGGCACATCCATGATTTACGATTGCGCGAGAGGGGCCAGTTGTCAGCCTCGAAGCCGCCCCTATCTTGGCGGATGTTGAAGACCGCAGCGATGATCGCGATTCTGGCCAGCAGCTCTTTGGCTGCCGAGGATTTGTTTGTCGTTAGGGCGATCGATTCAGAAACGGGCCGAGGCGTGCCGATGGTCGAGTTGGAAACCGTCCACCACCTGAAATTCGTGACCGACAACGCCGGGGTGGCCGTGATCGACTCGCCCGAGTTGATGAACGAGAAAGTTTTCTTCCACGTTCGCAGCCACGGGTACGAATTTCCCAAAGACGGCTTTGGCTATCGCGGCCAGCAGCTGCTGATGGAGCCGGGCGCCGAATTCGAGCTGAAATTGAAGCGGATCAACCTGGCTGAGCGGCTCTACCGAATCACGGGAGCCGGGCTTTGGGCGGATTCGATCCGAGCCGGATTGGAAACGCCGGTTGCCGAGCCGTTGCTGAATTCAAAGGTGCTTGGAAGCGACAGCGCGCACAAAGTCGAGTATGGCGGGAAGTTTTTCTGGATCTGGGGCGACACACATCGGCTTCGGTATCCGCTTGGAAATTTCCAAGTCACGGCAGCGACTTCGCCACTCGATTTCGACCCGGAAACGGGCATCGAACTCGATTATTTTCCAGACGAGCGCGGCTTCACCCGGAAAATGGCACCGCTCCCGGTTGACGGCCCAACTTGGCTGGACGCCCTCGTTACCTTGACCGATGCACAAGGCGTGGAGCGGCTCGGAGCGACTTACGTCAAAGTCAAGCCGCCGCTGACGGTCTACGAACGCGGGCTGTGCGAATTTGATCCGGTCGGAAAAGTCTTTAAGGCAATTCACAAGCTGCCGCTGGAGGCTCCGGCACCGGAGGGACATCCGTTTCGGCATGAGGGCCAGCTGTTCTTCGGCAATGCGTTACCTGATTTGAAGATGCCGGATTGCTATGAGGCCTGGCGGGATCCGACCACTTGGGAGGCGCTCGAATCGAAAGGCGACTTCGGAAAAATCAAAGTTCATCGAGGCTCTATCGCTTGGAGCAAATTCCGGCAGCGCTGGACGTTCGTGTTCACTCAATCCCAAGGCGATTCCTCGCTACTCGGCGAAATCTGGTATGCCGAATCGACCTCGCCGACCGAAGGCTGGGCAGATCCGGTCAAGATTCTGACCCACGATCGATACACGTTTTACAATCCGCTCCAGCACCCGGAATTCTCGCGAGGGGACGGTCAATATCTGTATTTCGAAGGAACCTACACGACGACGTTTTCTGGAAATCCAGTCCCAACGCCGCGCTACGACTACAATCAGATTCTCTACCGGCTTGACCTGGCGGCTCCGCGTCTGAACTCCGCGAAGTAGCTGGACTCCGCAACTCAGCTGATCGAATCTCGGCCGTGCCACTTTACCTGCTCTGGCCGCTCGCTTGTGGCCTAACTTATTCCCTAAGCTCACTCTTTCTCAAGCGTGGACTCAACGAGGGGGCTCGCATGCGCCAGGTGGTCCACGTCACGAACCTTGCCGTCGGCTTGGTCGTTTGTCCGCTCTACTTTTTCCAAACGACTCCGGTTGCCTGGCATTTGATCTGGCAACCGGCTGCGATGTCCCTGTTTTTTTACTACGGCGGCTGGCTAACGGTCTGGGCGATGCGCTACGGCGATGTTTCGCTGGTAACGCCGTTGATGGGAACGAAAGTCGTCTTCGTCGCGCTTGGTTCAGTGGTTTTCCTCGGTGAGCAGCTGCCAGGGTTGCTGATCGCGGCGGCGGCGTTGACGGCGATCGGGATTTTCACTCTCGGAGTCCCTGACATGGCCAGAAGCAAGGCTTCCTTCGGGCCCGCGACCTTGCTGGCTCTGCTAAGCGTCGCGATGTTTGCCTGCTGCGATTTAATGGTCAAACAATGGGCACAACCGTTTGGAAAATACGCATTTATCGGCCTGGCTTCCAACGGTGTCGCGGTGATTTCGGGGATCGACATTTTGCTGCGCCGACTTCCAGGCCGGGAACGATTCGTTTGGCCTGGGAAAGGAACGCGGTTCTGGATCTGGAGCAGCGCCTGCCTCATCGCGGTTCAAGCGACTGCGCTCGGGGTCGTTCTCGCCACAACCGGTGACGCAACCGGCGTGAACGTCGTCTACGCTTCGCGCGGGCTTTGGGTGATTTTGTTAGTCTGGCTGATCGGCCATTGGTTTGCGAATCACGAGCGTCGGAGCGCTGGGAAATTCTACATCTGGCGAGTTGTCGGCTCAGTTCTGCTAACGGCGGCCGTGATCATGGCCGTGATCGCGCGAGCAGGCTGACGATTCAAGCGCGGTTTCGAGCGGCCTCTTTTCGCAATCGGGTGAGCCGATCCTTGAGTATTCGAAGGGCGTCGTTCAGGCCTCCCTCAGCAGCGTCGATCCATTGGCATGTGCTCATAAAATAACGCATGGCACCGGTCAGTACGTGCCGATCAATCCGAACCGGGATAATCTCAGTCTGATTCTCCAACGCCCGATCCAGTTCCCGATGTACATGCTTGGAACGATTGGACGCCTCGGACAGAATCAGAACCATGCTACTCGTGCATTCCAATCCACGGACGATAGCTTCTGGGTATGATTCGCCCGGCTCAATGCTCCGCGGCGCAATCCAGCAGCGGAATCCCTCATTTTCAAGATAAGCACAAACACGCGTTGCGACGTCGAAGTCATTTGATGAATAGCTGACGAAAATCTCAGGAGGAACTGTTGAGTCGAATTCAACAAGTGCTGGGCGGAGCGAAACCCTGGCAAGTTCACTCCAAACGTTGGCCATTTCCTCAGTTGACTCCCAGGAAGCGGCGTAGCTGATCGCCGAAGGGGGGCTTCAGCGAGGAACTGGCTGTGAAAACCAGAAGCGACGAATTCGGTAAAGTCCCCACGTTCAATCGGGGAAGCCTCAAATCCGAGAGAGCCCATTTGCCTCTCAAATTGATCGTCGAGAATTTGCGTTATCACTTCGTATGAAGAAGAATTATCAAGCGCGAGGAATTCTTCGGTCAAGAACCCTCGCTGGGTCAGACGAAGCGCGAGTTCTTCTTGAAGTTGGATCACTCCGCGAGGGGCGACTTCACTGGTTTTGAGATGAAGGATTTCTTTGCGAACACGACGCTCAGTTTCGCGGTCCGGATTCCACCTGCTTAGATTGATCTGGTATATCAGCCGTCCATTCCTGTCGCCGACCATCGTCAGAATTTCTTCCAGACACCTGCAAATAGAAAACCGGCATCCAACTGGATGACCTGAAACTTCAAATCCGGTGTGATCGACACCCAGCTGAAGGGGAGGAAAATCGGCGGCGATAGCGTCGAATTGAGATGAGGACTTGGCCGCGCTCCAACCCGCGCGCTTCCCAGCGGTGCGGCTCAATTCATCAAGCACCCGCGAAGGAGGTAAGCCTGCTTCTGCCCAGGACGAAGCGATCAGAGTTATCAACACTTTTCCATCTCGAAACTCCAATCGAATCGCGCCGCCCGGGCCGACAGCCTGAGCAAGGCCCGAGGTGATGGGGCCCAGCGCAAAACATGCATCTTGAAAAGTGAACGCATCACTCCGCAAAACCGAGCTGCGTAACTCTCGGTCAGCCAAGGCAAAACGCGCTTCGTACATATTCGATCACCAATCCGTTAACAGGACAAGCACTACGCCAAACGACGCAGCCGATCAAAGGGGGATTTGCGAGTTTTCTTGTTCGCTGGAGTCTCGGTCGAAGTAGGTGGCGTGGCATTGAGAACTCCGCGCCTCGATTCGCGCTGAATCGTAAAGTCAATTTCCTGATCGATCCGTTGTTCCTCCATCTTAAGTTTGACGACTCGTGTCAGAACTCCATGTAGCCACTCGGTCAGGAACACTGCGTCGGTTACATCGTATTCACTTGGGATTTGCCAACCCGCAACGACCCGATTTGCGCTTACGTTCAACTGGGTCTCCTTATCCCTGCCGACTTGAAGTCTCTCCTCGATCCAGTTTCCTGAGTTTACGTGTGTGTCCCAACCGACATAGAGATCATCCCCATAACTCTCGACATGAACGAATCCCAGTCCGCGACGAAACCGGACAACGATCTGCTCGCGCTCGACTTTTCCGTCCACACCTGGATACCAGATTTTTTCCGGAGCAATCCGCATGTTTGCCGCTGCGGTCGCGCTTTGCAGTTTTTCCATCACGGCGGTTCGAACCGCTTCAGCCGAAGGACCAAGCTTTTCGATATTCACCTGCCACGAATCCATTCTGACCAAATCCCTCGGATCGTTTTTTGGCCGCCCGGTTGTGAGAATGTAGGTCTTGCGCATCGAAACGTAAATCGCCAGAGCGATGCCACTGAGCACGGTGAGCAAAGGTCCAATCTTGGGCAGGAAAAAGGCCGCGACGGTCGCCATGCCCCAAATCGCAACCGGCCAGTCGGTTCCGAGTCGCGTCACCTTATTTTTCGGGCGCCACAATTGAAGCGGCCATTCCCGGGTCCTATGTTTCAAATACGGCTTCCAGACATCGCTACCAGCGAGATATTCGTTGATCTGATCGATCTCGACATTGTCGACCCTGGTCACCCGCCGGTAAGTTTTTTGGCGCATGCCGAGGCTTAGCGTGACTGTCATCTCCAAGGGCCACCGGTGAAAATCGAAGCGTTCGATATCGATCTTCGTTGAGGCCCGAAGACTGACGACATCCGAGTCTGTTGGAAGGAGATAATCGAATCGCAACCAAACATTGGGGCTTTGCGCGTGAGACTTGAAGCCGATGACCTTCACGCCCTTCTTTTGGCAACGATCCTCGAAGTTCGCATAGAGGGTATCCCGCAAATGCTCTGCCGCCGTGAAGCTGTTGGAGTCGTTACGTGGAATAATCAGAGAGGTCATCTCTTCCTGGGTCGGCTCCAAACGGCTTGTCTGCCGGACGACATCCACGCTTCCACCTTTCAGCGTTCCAATGATGATAGCGGCAATTCCTCCAAGAAACAGGTACTGAAAATAGGGTCCAATCAGTTCAATGAAGCTGTAGTCGACGATCTCGTGCTCAAGGAATGCAAAGGCCAGGGGGCGGACTAACATCATGAAAAGGCCGACGGCAACCAGCTTATTAACCTTGGTGTTGCGCCAACTGATAATCCCGCCAATTAGTAATAAAAGGATATAGATCCATTCTTTTGTGTCCCTGATTTCAAGCTCGAAGTGCAATTCACAGGTGGAAAGTAAGGTTAACCGGGATAATCCTGAAACCGAGCGATTCACAGTTGCACAATGACAGGATATACCCAGTTAACCGAAGGAGAGCGTAAC
>JBLHKS010000153.1:0-16703 GCA_047620505.1 Verrucomicrobiales bacterium
TTTCGAGACTGATTCGAAGCCTGTAGATTCCGTCTTCTCAGCGTTGGGCTGCCGACCTCCTAGACCCCACTCGGCATCAAAAAATCCAGAAAGTTTTCCACACCGTTGAATAAAATGGATTTCATCCACCGAGATTCTCGACGAATCTGTAACGACCTTCTGGTCCCATGAAATTTCAGAATCTGCACCGGACCGACCCGTTACAGTATCTAATCGGATTTCTGAAAAGATATCTCCCAACTTAAGATCTGATCCGCAATTACGACCGAAGAACATGGCGCCCTTAGATTCAACTACTTGAAAACTGGGATAGTCTATTTCCATTTTCTTATCCTAACAGTATAGATAATTCGAAGTGATATCAATATTTAACAACTCATATCACAGATACACGACATTGAGTATTCAAGCGTTGTGGCCTGACCATGAAGCCATTATGACTTCAGCGCGGAGTGGAGCCAATCGAAAAAAGCCACTTCATTTTGGTTCAGGAGGGTTAATCGTCGAGGCATCCTGATTGCCCGATATGGCTTCTAATCATATCAGGTAATCTGGCAATCCAAATAACTTTGGCGTTGATGTGCCCGGAACAATCGCGCGGCTGATCAGCGGCTTACTCGATCGTAATTTTCGCATCCAGGGCGCCTCGCCTGATAATCAAAGGCCGAAGGTCTTGCGACGGTCGCAGTTCGGCTTCAGCGATCAATCGATCGTTGGAAAATCTCCGGAAGCCCTTGGGTAGCCCGGCGGCAATCGAGCCGCGAATTCGCAAGTCCCGCGTGCAGTATCCGACCATTTCCGGTTTGACATTCCAGCCTGACGGGGAACCTGTTTTTTCTATCGCCTGCCCAAAGGGGCTATCACGCCATTGGAAACCAAAACCCATCACCCCACCTAACCATGGCTGACGAATTGCAACTCGAAGAACTCTTCATCTCCCACCTCGAAGATCAGGAACTGACCACCGCCTTCGACCGTCTCAGACCGGAGATCAACACGATCATCGCCGGCAACGCGCAGCTCGAACTCATCGCCACCGGGGCCGAGAATGATCGCAAATTCATGGTGGAGAATCCGGCCGGGTCGACCAGTGGGCCGCTGGCGGGAACGGCTGACGTCGGGGAGAAAGACACTCTCCGCGATCGGCGCTTCCGTAAGATGCGCGATGACCTGAAGCAAATCATCGAGGATGCCGAAGATCCGGACGAAGAGATCGCCCCGGAAGTCGCAGCAGCTGCTGTGCGGCTTTACGATATTTTCCGTGGTCACGGGCTGAGCCTCTGGAGCCTGCCGCGCACGAAACAGAGCGGCAAGATGCACGAACTGTTCGCCGATCTCAGAAAACCGCCGTCCCCGGCCGACATCGAGCTGACCGGCAAGTCACACCGATTCGGCCTGATGGTGGATGGACAGGTTCAATTCGAAACGGCTCAGGAGAATCTGGCCGATGAGAAAATGGCGAGGCTGGCCTCGGAATTCTCCGATCGCCGCGCCAGTCTGCGCCGGAGATTCGGGCTGCTCCTCGACAATGTGGACGAGCTGACCTCGCTGATCACCGATCCGGCCTTCGTGGATGCGGTGACGAAGATGAATGAGATCATTCAGGACATCATGGTCCCGGTTCGCGCCCGGTTGACGAAGGAAAAGGGCGAGGAGACGGCGTGATCGAGGCCCCGGCCGAGGGCTTACACGCCGATGGTGCCGTGATCGGGCTCCATGCGCGGTTTTCCGGGGCAATGATGGCGCAATCGCGGCTGATTCCTCAAGTTTTGTCTCAATGGTGGCATGATCGGGCGTAGCGGAACTCGCCACAGACTGTTGCAAAACCTCTGAAGACGGATGTGGACATCCGGTCTCCGCTCGAAGCCAAGATTGATTTCCCCGACGAGCAGGGATTGGAGATCGGACTTCCAGGGCTTGTTGCCCAACGCCCGGTTCGGCTTCCCCCGTGGCACGGATTTGCAATCCGTCGGGGAGCCGAACCGGGCGAGGACGCGGACGGATTGCAAATCCGTGCCACTTCGCGTCTTCTTTCGCGTTGGGCAACAGACCCTCCAAGTCCGTTTGCGGAGACTCCGACGAGTTTTGCAACAGTCTGGCCAGAATTCCGCTACCAAAATAGTAGATAAGGGTCTCCGCACCCGCTACGAAGCCGTTGCAAAAGATCGCCTCTGTGGCCGCACCCGAGTGGGGAGACTCGGGACTACTTTCCGCATCTCTTCACCGCTCAATGCTCGATAAGATGAATGTCGACGCGAAGAGCCCGGGCGGGGGAGCGCCGTTGAAAGGCTTCTCCTGAGTCTGAGCAACTGTGGGCTCTTTCGGCTTACCTGAGCAGATCAATGCGGCGAAGACCTGCTTCTTCCAGAACGACTCGAATTGATCGCGCGCGACGGTGACGAGGCCGTACTGCGGGTCCATCAAGAGGACTTCCGATGAGGAAATTCCGGCGACGACGAGGTAGTGCGATTTCCAGACTCCGGCGGTCGGAAGCGGGCTCGGGACGGAGCGGCGGTCGAGCGATTCGATCAACGGCAGGCCGTCGGTGAAGTAGCGGCCTTTCGGCACGTCGGCGGCGACGATCACGGGTCGTCCCCTGGCGATGTGGCTCGAGAGCTGAGCCATCGGATCTTTGTCGAGGCTGACGGCAAAGGAGAGGACACCCTGGTTTCGGGCGAGATCGCGGAGTTGCAGAAGCGGGTAGCCGACTTCGCTTTGGGGCGGCGATTTCGCCAGCAGCTGCTGTTCGCTCGGGGGTTCGTTTTCGAGCCAGTAGCCGAGCACGCAGGCCAGGGCTGCAGCGCCGCAGGATTTTTGCGAGGACTGCTCGATGACCGGGACGCGGCAGTATTTGAAATCCGCGTAACGCGCCGCGAACTCTCGCTCAGAGAGGTCGGAGCGAGAAGAAATGCAGCTCGAAGCCACGAATCCGCAGAGAACCAGGGTTGTCAGTTTGAATCCACTCAAGGCCGCAGCATAATGTGGAGATTCCAACTGTCATGAGCGAATTCCCAACTCCAGCCCCCGCCGAGGTCGATCTCGTCCAGCGCGCGATCAGTTTCACCTCGCGTGCTCACCTCAATCAAGGCCGCAAGGACGGCAAAACTCCTTACGTCGCGCATCCGTTTCGGGTGTTTTTCGTGGTTCGTCAGGTTTTCGGGATCGAGGATCCGGTGGCGCTCTGCGCGGCGCTGCTTCACGATACGATCGAGGACACGACGACTGATTATGATGATTTGCGGGACGATTTCGGAAGCGAAGTCGCGGATGCGGTCGCTGCGTTGACGAAGGACATGAGATTGCCGGATGAGGTGCGTGAGCCGTCGTACGACGAGCAGCTTGCGGCGGCTTCGTGGCAGGCGCGGCTCGTCAAACTGGCGGATGTTTACGATAATGTTTGCGATGCTTACGATTCGAAGATGCGTGGCCGAGCAGTGAAGAAAGGTCCACGGGCGATCGCCTGCGCGGGCGACGATGAGCAGCTTGCCGGAGCGGTGGAAATTCTTCAGCAGTTGCTGAAACGAGCCAAGTCATGAGGTTCTTCGAACGGGGCGACGTTCCGCGCGTCAAGGTCTGCGGTTTCACCGATGCTCAGAATGCACGCGATGTGGTCGAGGCGGGAGTGGACGCGATCGGGATCAATTTCTGGCCGAAATCGAAGCGCTTTATTGAACCAGACGAAGCCGCTTTGTGGCTTGGCGAGCTTGCGGGGCGCGTTTGCCGGATCGGGCTTTTCGTGAACGCGACGTACGATGAGATCGAAGCGGTCGTCGATCACAGCGTGCTCGACGCGATCCAGCTTCACGGCGACGAGACGCCGGAATTCTGCGCTGACGTGGCTGCGTTCGGCTTGCCGCTGATCAAAGCGATTGGCGTCCGCGGCGACGCGCCGGTTGCGGATTTGACCGAGTTTCCGACCGACAAAATCTTGCTCGATGCGTTTGCGCCGGGCGAATTCGGTGGGACGGGCCGGTCATTCCGCTGGGACGTCGCCCAGCAGCAGCTGGCGGCCAATCCGGATGTTTTCTTCATTCTTGCTGGCGGTCTGACCCCGGAAAACGCGGCTGAAGCGATCAAGGCGACTGGCGCTGCTGCGATCGATCTCGCGAGCGGCGTGGAGAGTGCGCCCGGGGTCAAAGATCTCGCCAAAGTCCGGGCGCTGCTGAGCGCCGTTCGGTGAAATTCGAACATTTTATTAAATTTTCGAAACCTGGCATGAATGATGCGCAGAAAGGACTGAATTCGGTTGATTTAAGGGTGTCGATAAGTTTGAAATAATCGTTACGATGACGTCACAAACGACTTGCGATACTCGGGAAAAAGCCGAAAATCGTGCGGCCTCTTCTGGGCCAAACACGCAACCACAACAACAACACTAAATACACAATATGAAACTACTGAAGAAAATGGCGCTCGTCGTCTCTCTTGGTACTCTCGTTTCCGGTGTCTCTTTTGCCGAAATGGGCAAAGAAGTCATCGATCCGACACCTGTCTGTGAAGCACCTTTCACTGGATCTGTTTCGGTTGGATACGAAACTACTTATCTCTTCCGCGGCGCTGACTTCGGCGACGATGCTCCTTGGGCGGGCGTTGACCTGAATGGTCAGCTTCTCGGCCTCGACGTCAACACCGGCGTTTGGTACATCAACCCGACCGACGATCCGGTCAATTCTGATGAGCTTGACGTTTACTTGTTTGTCGCCGGCCCGGACCTCGGACCGTTCGAAACCAGCATCGGTGGAACTTGGTTCTACTTCGCTGAAGTTGACGAAAACGTTGGCGAACTTGAGCTGGACCTCGCTACCTCGCTTGGACCGCTCGACATCGCTCTCATCACCGTTTATGACCTCGATATCGAAGGTTGGTACTGGGAAGTTGCAGCTGGTCACTCCATCGCTCTTGGCGATTGCCTCGACCTCGTTCTCGGCGCTGGTGTCAGCTACGGCGACTCCTACTACGGTGTGAACGGATTCAACCACGCATACGCTACCGCTGGTCTTGACGTGTCTCTCACCGAGACCACGACTCTCAGCGTTTACGTTGGCGGCAACTGGCCGCTCGAAGACCTTGAAGCCCAAGGCGAAGATGACGACGTCCACGGTGGCGCCAGCATCAGCGTCTCCTTCTAAGGATCGGACGATCGGTTTAACCGATCAGCGCAAAGTAATTTGCTTTTTGAAGGGCCGTCCGAAAGGGCGGTCCTTCTTTTTTGGGCCTGTGGCCCGTTATTTGGCTCTTTGTTCTTTGTTTTGGGAGGTTTGCGAAACTCCCAAATTCACTTCGCTGACTTCACGATCTGCTCGAGCACTTTAAGATACTCGGCAAACGCGACTCTTCCGGCTTCGGTCAGCGTGCACTTCGTCATCGGACGACCTTCGGGCTGAGGCTCCTTGTTCATCTCGGCGTAGCCAGCGGCGACAAGTTTTCGCAGATGGGTGATCAAATTCCCGTCGGTCATTCCGAGATCCTGCTTCAGATCCGCAAAGCTCCATTCGAGCCGCGCCGCGAGCAGCGTCATGATTTCCAGTCGGCTGCTTTCGTGAATCGTTTTGTCGAGCTTGTCGAAATCGATCATTCGCTCATGCCCCTCCAGCGTCAGCGTCGGCGTCCGCCTCGGCACCAGGCCGTTTGCTGATCCGAAACCGCGTGGTCAAGCCGATTGAGACGGCGTAGACGATGTGGAAGAGCCCGAAAGTCAGCCCCATCACGAGGCAACTGGCCAGCAGCTGCTGATCTGGAGCTGGGGGGATCTGGATCAAATTTTGCCAGCTTGCGGCCCAGATTCCAAGGCCCGCCAGAACGAAAACCGAGCCCAGCGCTTTCATCGAAGCGGGCGAAAATCCGTGGGTCGCGAGCAGCGCGAGCCCGTAGAACACGACCCAGCAAAGCGTTGCGATGAAGATGGATTCGTGGACTAAAAAGAAGCTGATGACTCCTCCAGCCAACAGCGGCGGGATCAGCGATTTCAGGGCGTGAGTCATCCCGGGTGTGAACAGCGGAGATCCGCGGCGTCGTGCGTCGCGCCAGAGCAGGAAGGTGTTGAAGACGTCGATCGCGAATAGGACGAGAACCCAGACTCCGTAGTATCCAAGCGGCGAGATTCCGCCGGGCGCGATGAGGCCGGAGCTGAGCGCGAAAGCTGTGGCGATCGCGAGGACGCCGCCGACGAGCGCGGTTGGAGCGGAAATCGCGCGGTAAAGGGTCGCGCGCTCCATGAGTTTGCGGATGACGCGCAGGTTCTCAGCCGCCGCTTCTGGATTAGTCATGAAATTGTTCTTTTTCGTTTTCTTTGAGCAACCGCGGATTCAGAAACAAAGAACCAAGCACAAAGAACAAGCAAACAGAGCGTAGCGCCTAATAGATTCGGATAGACCAGAGGTCTGGATCTCCCTCGCGGAACTCGAGCGTTGTGAGCCAGTCGCTGTCGTTCACGTGGAGTCGAGATTCGCCGCTCACCCAACGCGCTTCAGGCGGGTAATTGAATTCTCCTGTCCCGGTGTCGACACGCAGGAATTGGAGGTTCGCGCCGATTCCGAGCAGGCCTGAACCGGGTTTCCACTCGTGTCTGTAGAGATAAATCCGCGGGATTTTGACAACGAATTTGTGAGTCTTGCCGTCGGCCTCGTTAGTCAGTTCAGAGGTCACGCCTCCGGCATCAAGCAATTTGTCGTAGCCGTTTCCGAACGATGCCGGAAGGATCGGCGAGGTTTTACCTTTTCCGGCACCAGGCCCGGCGACGATTCTCAAAGGAGCGACGAAGCCGAAGCTCCGGATTTCTTCGCGAGGTCTTCCATCAATCGTGAGGTCAACAATGAAGGAATGTTTCTGCTCAGCTTGCTCGAAACCGATTCCCTTGATATCAAAAACAACGGTTAGACCGGCCGAATCGGCCTCCACCGTCATTCCGATCGCTTCGCTGCCGGCTTTCTGGGGTGTACCCGGGAGGTAACGCGAGGCTCGGCTAAGCGGAATCGCCGTTTTCAAACCGACGTTCTTCAAGACCTCGACTTCGCGCTGAAACTCGAAGAGCGACTCACCGGAAGTGATCTCGAGTTTGACCAGGTCTTTGGCGCGAAGGCCTTCCGCTGGAAGTTTGGTTTTGGCTTCAAAATCACGCGATTCCCGCGAACCGAGCCGGAACGCACCGCGCGCCTGCTGCGAGGCGTAGGTCAAATGGTAGGTGCCGCTGACTTCGGTGTCGGCGGGGTTGTAGAGATTGAACTTGATCGGGAAAACACCGCTCTGGTTTTCCTGTTTCGAGAGATCCCAAACCACGGACACAGGCGAGATCGTCACGCTCAAATCCAGCATGCCAGTGCTGTCCTGATCGGAGACGAGAAAGGAAGTCGCGATCGAACGCCGGTTGTTTACGATCGGAAAATACGTCTGCTTGCCGTCCACGACCCCGTCAACGCGGCGTTCGTAAGTGAAGGCAAATCGTTCGGCCGCGCCGGGTTCGAGATCGAATTCGCGATACGGTTCGGTCGGCTGCCAACCTCTGCCGATATTCAGCGCGGTCAGGACTCCGTACTTCGTTCCTTCGCTGTCATTCGTGAGCTGCATTTCGATTCGAAGCTTGCCTGGCTCACGTTGAAAAGCCTCAGCAGCTGCTGAAAACCCGACCGGCGGCTGCCCGTTGAGAAACTGCTCCATCATCCCGCGCCCAGCCCGTTCGTGGGCGACGGCGTTCATGAAAATCGCTTCCGGCGTTGTGCGATCGCTTCCGTACTGAAAATACTTGCTCGCGAGGCTCTCGGAAATGAACCGCGAGCGTTCCTCAAGCTCTCCTTCGGACGGCGCGCCGGTGGTTTCCATCAGCGCCAGCCCTGGATCGAGAAACATGACGTTTTGAGCCTTCGCGACGCCGCGAGCCGCCCAGCTGTAGCACCTCGTCGCGCCCCAACCTGGCGGATCAAGCGGATCGCGCACCGGCGTCGGCCCGATGATGATCGCCTCGGCTCCCTGCGCTCGGCAGAGCTGAATCGCGGCTTCAAGCGAGCGCCGATACGTGTCGAGCAGGATGCCCGAGCGGAGGTCGTTCTGGCCGAAATTGATGAGGACGATGTCAGGCGGATTGAGGAAAACGCGCGTCGTCAGCATCTGCATCGCGCTGAGCGAGGTGGCCGTCGGCTGGGCGAACTGCTGCATCGTGATTTCCGGGCCGAAGCGCTTGTTCAACTTCTCGGGATTCTCGCCGATCGGATTGATCAGATGGACGCCGCCGGTGTAATAAAATTCCGCCTCAACTCCGCGCAGAAGATGGCCGTGAAGCGACATGAGCACGTTGTAGCGGTGCTCGTCGTAGGTGATCATCTGGCTGATGCCGTCACCGACGACAGCGACGTGGATCGGCTCGCGGCGCTTCAGTTTTTCATACGCTTTCGGGAGAAAAAGCCGGATTCGCTCCTCCTGCGCTTCGGTCAAAGGATAGGCGGCAGCCTGAGGCGCGAGCAGAGCGGCGAGCGCGAGAATGCCCAGCGTGAAGGTGATTAGATGCAGTTTCAAAATTCCAGGATTGACGGAGAGTCCGTCAGTTTGGGCGGGGCGGCAACCCTGTCAAAATACCATTTTGTAATGAACGATTTGGCCAGCAGCTGCTGGGCCGAAATTCTCGACGGATTACGGCCCTGGAGCGACTTCCGCTTGTCTTACGGCCGGAGCGCAACACTGTAGCCGACCTCACGCTATTTGATGAAGGAAACGCTGGAAAACCTTGAGCAGTTCGCAATCGACGTCGTGCTCGATCGCCGCAAGGGCAAACGAGCGGCGATGCTTCGGGTCATGCTCAAAATGCTGTCCCATGTTTACAAGGGACTCGTTTCGGCGCGGCTTCGACTCTACCGGCTGCGGATTTTGCGCGAGAGAAATCTCGGCTGTCTCGTCGTCAGCATCGGCAACCTGACCGTCGGCGGAACCGGCAAGACGCCCGTAGTCGAAAAATTCGCTCGCGCGCTTCAAGACGGAGGCCGGAAAGTTGCGATCCTCAGCCGCGGTTACAAATCCGTGAAACCTCCCCTGATGTCTCGGATCAAACGCCGACTTTCCGGGAAAGCACCCGCGATTGACCCGCCTCGGATCGTTTCGGACGGTGAGCAACTGCTGCTGGATTCGAAGACAGCGGGGGACGAGCCCTACATGTTAGCGTCGAACCTCAAAGACGTCGTGGTCATCACGGACAAGGACCGCGTTAAAGGCGGCTTGCATGCGATCAAGGAGTTCAACGTCGACACGTTAATTCTGGACGACGGGCTTCAATATTTGAAACTTCGGCACCGGCTCGACATCGTTTTGATCGACCGCTACCAGCCGTTTGGAAACGAGCATCTGCTCCCACGCGGGACTCTGCGCGAGCCGCCGAAAGGTCTGAAGCGGGCCAGCTTCATTTTCATCACGAAATGCAACGGCGAGCCTAACGATGAACTCAAAAAGCGGATTCGGAAACACAATCGAACCGCTGAAATCATCGAGTGCAATCACCAGCCGCAGCACCTCGTAAACATCCAGACGCAGGAAAAACTTCCGCTCGAGACGCTCCAGGGCGCGGAAATCGGAGCCGTCAGCGGGATCGCCGTGCCGGAGAGCTTCGAAGCAGGACTGAAAGGGCTCGGTGCCGAAATCCTGATCCACAAAGCCTACACCGATCACCACCGCTACACCGAGCAGGAGATCATCAGCTTCATTAACCACTGTACGAATCGCAACGTCGACATGATCGTGACGACCGAGAAGGATTTCGTCCGCTTTCCGCGGCTGCCGCGGATGGACGTGCCGATTTATTATTTGCGGGTCGAGATCGGGATTCTCAGCAATGTAGAAAGCTTCGACGAGTGCATCAACCGCATTTGTCGACCACGCCCGCTTGTTCCAGCGCGTCGATTTTTCTGAGGTTTGCAAATCCGGAGTTCGCTTCGAATGTCGCCGATGCAGAAAACTCTCGTCAAAGGTGCTCGATGGATCGGGTTGGGCCTCATTTTCTTGGTCATGCTCGTCGTCGGCCTGTTTTCGATCCTGACAGTTTACTATTCAAATTTGCCTTGGGCGGCGCTTCGCGGGTTGGCTGCAGCTGCGGTGACCGTTCTGCTTTTGCTGCTCGGCTGGAATTCGTTTCGAAAAAATGCATGGAAAGCACGCGGAGGATTTCTCGGTGTTTTCGTCGGTGCTTGGATCTGGTGGCTCGCGATTCCCGCCAAGCTCGATCGCGATTGGAAAGAAGAAGTGAAGATTTTGGCGACCGCGGAATTCGACGGAGATCTGGTTACCGTCCGCAACATGCGGAATTTCACCTATCGAGCTGACAAAGATTTTGACGCGGTCTACTACGATAAAACTTTCGATCTAAGCAAGATTCGGGGCGTCGATTTCACGATGTCGAACTGGGGCCTGAAGCAGATTTCTCACACCCTCCTGAGTTTCGAGTTCGAAGGTGGAAACTGGCTCACGGTCTCGGTCGAAACGCGTTTGGAAAAGGGAGAGGAGTACGATGCGATCCAGGGTGCCTTCAAACGCTTCGAGCTGATCTACGTTGTCGGCGACGAGCGTGATCTGGTTCGAGTTCGAACGAATTTTCGAGACGAGACGGTTCATCTCTACCCCAGCAACGCGAGCCGGGCCCAGGCGCGAGCCCTGTTCGTCTCGGTTCTCAAAGGTGTAAATCGAACTGCCGAAGACCCGGTTTTTTATCGGACCCTTGGCCGGAATTGCACCACAGTTTTAGTAGATCACGTCAACGATGTGATCGATCCAGACGTTTCTTACAGCTTGGACCTGCTTCTGACCGCCAGCGCGGTTGATCTAGCTTATGATCTCAAGCTTCTCGATCGATCGATCCCGTTGGCCGACCTCAAACTGGCTTGCGACATCACGGCGATCGCGAAAGCAAATGGCGATGCTCCCGATTTTTCTGCGATCATCCGAAAGAAGCGAGACGAGGCCATCGCGGCCGCAAAAAAGTAAGCCGCGAAACCAGCAGCTGCTCACTCGTGGTCCGCGAGGTAGCGCTCAGCATCGAGGGCCGCCGCGCAGCCAGTTCCGGCTGCGGTGACGGCCTGCCGATAAACGTGGTCCGCGACGTCGCCTGCGGTGAAAATTCCCGGCACATTCGTCATCGTCCCCTTTTTCGGAACGATGTAGCCGTTCTCGTCGGTGTCGATGAGGTCGCCAAGAAACGCCGCATTCGGGACGTGGCCGATGGCGACGAAAACGCATTTCACATCGAGCTCGCCTTCTTCGCCGGAGACCGTGTCTTTTGTCCGGATCTTCGTCATCATGCCTTGATCGTCGGTGATGTACTCGGCGATTCCCGTGTTCCAGACCGGCTCGATTTTCTTGTTCGCCAAAGCGCGGTCGGCCATGATTTTTGAAGCCCGCAGCTCGTCGCGACGATGGATCAGATATACTTTCGAAGCGAATCGAGTTAGAAAAGTCGCCTCTTCGCAGGCCGAATCTCCGCCACCGATCACGGCCACAGGCACATCCGGGAAAAACGCGCCGTCGCAGGTCGCGCAGCTCGTCAAACCCTTGCCGATCAACTCCTTTTCGTTCGGCAATCCGAGGTGACGCGGACTCGCGCCGGTCGCGATAATCACGGTCTTCGTCTCCACTTTCTTATCAGCAACGGTCAGGACAAAATGGCCTTCTTCGGCCTTTTCGACGTGCGTCACGGCGTTGTACTCGACTCGCGTGCCGAACCGCTCAGCCTGCTGCTGCATTTTCATCATCAACTCCGGCCCGAGAATTCCTTCCGGAAATCCCGGGTAATTCTCGACCTCAGTCGTCGTCGTCAGTTGACCGCCGAGCATTTCGCCGGCGAAAACGAGCGGGTTCAGATTTGCGCGAGCAGCGTAAATTGCCGCTGTCCAGCCGGCGCAGCCGGTTCCGACGAT
Organism: Verrucomicrobiales bacterium; assembly: GCA_047620505.1. Lineage (GTDB taxonomy): Bacteria > Verrucomicrobiota > Verrucomicrobiia > Verrucomicrobiales > DEV007 > JBLHKS01. The sequence goes on from JBLHKS010000153.1 coordinate 11,883, forward strand.
GATGACATTTTCCATAGGGCGGGAAGTATGGGGTGAGAACCTTCGTCGTCAATCCCGTCCTTCACTTACGACGCCTGGTGTTTTGTCAGAGGCTGGGCTCCGTTTCCGCCGCGCCTGTCGGCTCCGACTCAGACGCGATGTTGATCCCTCGAAAAGCCAGCGTCTCCATTCTCAGTTCGTTGAAGTAATCGCGCGCCCTGCCGGGCCGATAGCCGGTTTTTCTGAAAATTTCTTTACCCTTGGAATCCAGCAGCAGCAGCGTCGGAAACCCGGTCACTTTGTATTGCTTCTTCATCGCGCGGAGCACATCGGGAATGTCCAAAGGCTTGCGAGCGTAGTCGAGGAAAGTGAGGATGAGGTGTTCGTTAGCGAACTCGTTGAAGGTTTTCGTCAGGAAAACTTCGTTGCCGAGTTTGTGGGCATTTTCATTCCACTCAAGAGCAGTAAAAAGCAGCAGCATCGGGCGGCCCAGCGCGTCGGCTTTGCGAATCGCTCGACTTGGATTCTCGTCCCACTTCGCGACTCTGAAATCAGATGCCTTTTCCGGTTCCCGGGGTGGGGGAGTCCCGACTGTGGCGTCGGGTCGGAGCTCTTTCGGTAGAAACGATTCCTCGAAATCGAGAAACTTTTTCATAGCAGCTGCTGGATCATCGAACGCGAGCTCGCCCTCGAATTCCTCCTCTCCGGCCTCCGTCGCTACGCCCTCTGAACCGATTGCATCGGGATCGACTTCCGAATCCCGAATCTCGACCGTCACGCAGCTCGCCAGCGCCAGGATCCAGACCCCGACGACGATCAAGCGAATGTCTTGCCGTTGCATCCCCACATTGATTGTTCGTAATTTTGAAAGCGCACGAAAACCCTTTCCGGCGGTGTCCCGAGCCGTTCTTCAGCGATCTGACAAAGTTTTTCGGTCAGCGCATCCGTGAATTCGGACGTCAATCCGAGACCGGCGACGTCGATCAAAGCGGCGGGATCGGCGGACCCGGCCATTTGCAGATTCAGGCCTGTGTGAGCGACGGACATGAAAAGATTCTCCGGCTTTGCGAGTACCTGAGACACAGCTGTCGTCGCGGCAGCCAGGAACTCGTCGGCGGCCTGCGGAGCCAAATCTTGATTGGTCTGAAGTTCGATGAACGGCATGAGATCGAGGCTAAGCGCGATTCTCGAAAAAAACTTCCAAAAAACGACAATCTCCAAAGAGATGGTTGAGGAAAACTTCGCCTCAAATTGATGCGATTTGTAAGCTTAGAAATAAGGTTACTTCCTTCTGTTCAAATGGCCGCGACGATTGTATGTCGAAAATTTGGCTTGCCGTCACCCCGATTTTCTGCCTTTCATGAACCATGATGAAGAGTTCCCAGCCATCGCCGCTTGAACTCCAGGTGCTTTCAGTGCTCTGGGCTGACGGCCCGTCAACCGTTCGCGAAGTGCTCGATCGCCTTCCCGACGGTCGATCCCGCGCGTACACAACCGTTCTTTCTGTTCTGCAGACGATGGAAGCCAAAGCGCTCGTCAGCAGGCGAACTGGAAACAAAGCCCACGTTTACAAATTTAAGAAAACGGAAAATCAAATTCTCCCGCTGCTCGTTAAGAACCTGACGACCAATGTTTTCGGCGGCAGCAGTGCCAAGCTGATCGAAACAGCTCTGAAGGCGGGAAGCCTCACTGTTTCAGAAAAGAAGCAGCTGCAAGAGCAAATCAAAGCGCATAAGCCGATTCACGACTGAATCCGTCCGTATTGCACGTCGAATGCAGCCCCTGCTTCCTCCGCGAAAGCCCGCTCGATTTTCGCTGCATGAAAGCCGTCAAAGTCCCCATGGTCGTTGAAGCGACATTGGAGATCATCGAGGACTACAAAAAGCATCCCCCGAGGCAGCAGTTGCTGCCGCCTGAGCTTGGAATAGAGGGAGACGGAATTCGGTTTTTCCGGTCGTCACGATGCATCTTTCGCTCGTCACGACGCTTCTCTCGGTCGTCACGACGCAGCTTCGGACATTAGAGACCCTATTTGTGGGTGAACTTCGCAGAAAACCGTAGTCCCGAGTCTCCGCACTCGGGCGCGGCCACAGCCGCGATTATTTGTAACGGCTTCGTGGCCAAGGCGTAGCCCCCTATCTCCAGCAGTGGAAACCGCCATAACTCCGCCATTCGCTCACCAAAAGAGTCGGAACTCAGGCGAGCCCCGGAATACCCGAATGACATCGGCGCTCGCGGTGACAACTCTGCTTGGTAAAAAAAGTCTTACCATCCCGGCTGGAAACTTCCTACCATCGCCGGATGACCGATAAAGAGGAAGACAAACTCTCAATGTACTACGCGGTCATCGCCGCTTGTGCCAAGCACAACACCGCGTGGCAGACCCTACCCGCCTTCGCCAACGGCTACGGAGAATTCCAGACCGAAGTCGACGCCATTTCCGCCGCTGCGGAAACCCAACAAGCCGGAATCACCGGGGCCGCCAAAGACAAATCCGCCCGCCGCCAGACCATGGCCGAATCCGCCTTCCCCATCGCCGCATCCGTTCAAGCCTGGGCCACGCTCAACGACAACGCCACCCTCGCCGGACGGATCGCCTTCACCCTGAGCGATTTTCTCTATGGCCGCGACACCGAAAGCGAAGAACGCGCCCGCCTCGTCCACACCGAAGCCGCCGCGATTCTCGCCAGCCTCGCCGACTACGGTGTCACCCAGCAGCTGCTGGACAATCTGCTCGCCGCCATCGACGCCTATAAAACGACGTTGACCGCCCCACGCGCCGCCATCACCAACCGCAAAACCGCCACCGCCGCGATCAAAACCGGTTTCGCCAATGCGGATACGATCTTGAGAGACCGGATGGATAAAATCGTTCCGATTCTAGAAGCGACACAACCGGCGTTCGTGACGGATTATCGCAACGCGCGGATCATTGTAGATTGAGCCATACTATTATATGCAAAGGAACTCGCAATTGTCCCACCATGGAGGGAACCGCTCCGTCGGTTCCGCAGTCGACCTGAATCCGATCGGCCCACCTGCGGATTGCCGGACCGATGCGGCATTGACGGAGCAATGCCCTCCATTCGTTGAATCGTAAAAACCATGGCGTGAGATGACGCAGCAAACCGATCCACCTCCACTACCACAACGAAAGCGCCCCGGCCGTCTTCCGTTATACGAATACGGAAACCTCTCACCAATTATCTACCTCACGATTTGCGCCAAAGATCGCAAAGCAATCCTCGCAAAGGACGATGTCCACCACCTCTTGACCGGCGTTTGGTCTGATCCCGAAAACCATTGGTCCGTCGGACGATATGTTATTCTGCCCGATCACCTGCATCTCTTCTGTTCGCCGAAATCCCCTCAATCTCTTGGTATTAAGGAATGGATAAAGTTCTGGAAAACGCACACCTCGAATCAATGGCCTCGACCTGACGAACACCCCATCTGGCAACTCGATGGCTGGGATACTCAACTGCGAACCGGCGACAACTATGATCAGAGATGGAATTATGTTCGCAACAACCCCGTCCGCCACGGCTTGGTCGAGAACGCAGATGACTGGCCCTATCAAGGTGAAATCGAACCATTAAAATGGCACGACAAATAACATGGAGGGAACCGCTCCGTCGGTTCCGCGGTCGACATGAAACCGGTCAACAGGGCCACCGCGGCATTGACGGAGCAATGCCCTCCATCCCCGACATGATGAAACCATGAACGACGACCAGGAAGACAAACTCTCCATGTATTACGCCGTGATCGCCGCGGCGGAGAAACATGAAACGGCATGGCAACCCCTGCCGGCGTTCGTGACCCAATACGGGAACTTCACCACTCACGTCGATACGATCCGCGACCTCGCGGAGGATCAGATCCAGGGGATCACGGGGGCGACGCGGGACAAGGCGCAACGAAGGCAGGCGATGGCGGAGCTGGCGTTTCCGGTCGCGACCGCCGTCCAGGCATGGGCGCTGGAAAACGACAACGCCGAGTTGGCGGACCGGGTCGGGTTCAGCATGAGCGACTTCCTCAATGGTCGCGACACGATCGCGGAGGAACGGGCGCAGGTCGTTCATGACGAGGGCGAGACGAATCTCGCCGGGCTGGGCGATTTCGGCGTGACCCAGCAGCTGCTGGATGATTCGCAGGCCACGATCGACGCCTATCACGAATTCCTCACCGCCCCGCGCGAGGCGATCACCGATCGCAAAGCCGCCACCGCCGCGATGCGCGTGGCCTTCGCGGATGCGGACGATGTCTTGAAGAACCGGCTCGACAAGTTGATCCCAATCCTCGCCCTCACCCAACCCGCCTTCGCAACCGACTGGCGCAATGCGCGGGGGATTTATGATTCCGGCGGCGGGGGCGGAAGCGGCGGCGGATCGGACGACGATTCATCGTCTTCCTCATCGGAATCGTCGTTGTCATCGACATCGACATCGACTGAGGACTCGTCATCCTCCTTCTTCAGTTCCTCGTCACAGTCCTCGATGTCGTCGATTCCGAGTTCTTCGTCGTCCTCGGCCTTATCGATCCCGCCGCCTTCGAGCAGTTCGTCGTTGTCTTCGATCTCATCATTCTTCAGCAGCAGCAGTTCCTCATTTCCCGTGCCGCCTTCGTCGTCCAGCAGTTCGATTTCGTCGTTCTTCTCGTCGTCGTCGAGTTCATCCTTCCCGCTGTCGAGCAGTTCGAGCGACGTTTAAAATCCCAACGGTGTGGAAAACTTCCCTTAGAAATTGGCGTAGATTTCGTGCAGTCTGTCCACTGCCCGGTTCCAGGGAACCTCGCGGTAAACGAAGGCGCGCAGCCACCGGATAAATTTCAGGCTCCTTA
>JBLHKS010000154.1:0-16608 GCA_047620505.1 Verrucomicrobiales bacterium
AGCCTGAAGTCAGCAGCGCGCGGATTTCGGTCCTTTGCCAACTACCGCATTCGAATCATGTTTTTCTGCGCAAAGTTAGATCTCTTTCCGTTAGATAGTTGCCACGAAAATCCCTGAAGAGCCGAAAACTCTGGAAGATCCCTCGGATCTGTTTCCTACCAGACCGGCAAGCGTCGAACTTTCGCGCATCCTCGCCCGAATTGTGAACTCGGATGAATTCCAGCAGCGCTCAAAGCCATGAAGAATTTTGTATTTCTCTTTTTGTTCAGGCTGATGGGCTCTTCCGGATTCGCGCAGGATCTGGAGATGCGATCCTATCACGTCTACCTCGAAGAACTCGTCGGCCTGAAGACCTGGGATACCAAAAAACTGAGCGACTTGACCGCGTTCGCTGATTTCGTCGAAAAACGGCTCCCTGCGATGCGGCTGCAACCGGATGCGGCGTTCTTCGATGTCCGCCCGCTGATCGAGATGGATCTAGGCGAATCCGGATTCGCGATCTGGAACGAGGAAACGCGCGTGCTCACCATCCGCGGCCCGGCTGAGGCCCTTGAGAAACTGGACGAGAACCTGCAGGGCTGGACGGTTGACGAGGATCGTCCGATGCGGATCGCGATCGAAGCGATTTGCGTTCGAGCACACAGCCCGCCGGACCCGTCGAAACTCCTCGCAGGTCAGCCGACGCTCCAGCAGCTGCTGGCGGACGGCATGTTCGGCAAGCCTGAGTTGGTCCACGTCTCCGCTGTTCGGTCAACGTCAGGCCACCGAGCGAAGACCGAAGCCAAGGACCTCCCACAAGTCACCTTCAGCATGCTTGAGGTGGACCCGGTCTCGGAGCCTGGCGGAATTGTCATCGACCTGAATTTGAACTACGAACTGATGGTCCGTGACGGCCCCACTTTTAATCAGGCGACGTCCTTCACGCTCAGCAGTGATCATCCCATGGTGCTGCAACTTGGCGGAAGCGGGACTCCAGCTGACCCTGCGTATTTTCTGGTCGTGCGGGCGTGGTCTGAGCTGGCCGACGGCGAGGAAGTCGAGCACTGATAAGCGGAGCGCGACAAGGAGCGAATTGAACGGAACAAGTCGCGCTAATTCCAAAGAATTGTTGAGCTATGATCGAACGTTTTCCTACAATCATAACTGCTGCGCTGCTTCTTGCGGCTAGCGCATTGGCTGAAACGCCATCGCAACAGATCGATAGGCTGATTGAGTCAGAACTTGCTAAGCAGAGCATCGATCCTAACCAGGCGATCGATGATGAAGTTTTCATTCGACGCGCGTATCTCAATATCGGGGGAAGGATTCCAACGATTGAAGAAGCAGAGGCGTTCAACACCCATGAAGACCGAAGCCGGCTGATTTCAGAGCTGCTTCAAAGCGAGGCGTTCGTAAGTCATTTTTACAATTTCTGGGCCGATCTTTTTCGAATCCAGGAAGACGTCAAGCCGCAGAGAAACAACAACTACCGTCATTTCCAGCTCTGGATTAAAAACGCGATCCGGGAGAACATGCCTTACGACGAATTCGTTTATCGGATCGTCAACGCGCGCGGCAAGAGTTGGGAGTCGGGCACGATCGCCTATTACTGGCGGGATCGCGGGATGCCGCTGGACAACATGTCGAACACCGTTCGCATCTTTCTGGGCACCCGCCTCGAATGCGCGCAGTGCCACGATCATCCCTTCGATCGGTGGACGCAGATGGACTACTACAAGATGGCGGCCTTCAGCTATGAGCTGGGGAGTATTTTTCTGGCAACGTCGTTTCACGAGAATCGAAACGCCTACATCGCGCTGCTCGAAGAACAGGCTCGCGAAGCGTATTTGGAGGCGATCGGCAAGGGCGATAATTTTCCGGTTGTCGATCTGTTAGAGCAGCTTCCGAAGCGGTTGGAGCGAGCCGTCGAGAACCGAGCCAAGTTGCTCCGCCCAATGGTTGGCGTCGTGATGGAGCCGGACGAATTCCGCGAGCTTGTTAAGAAGGGCTGGGCAGCTGCTGGCGCAAAACTCGAGCTGAAAGCCGGCGCGCAGCAGGCCGCGAGAGATCTTTACCGACCGCTTGCGGTGATGGGATTGACCGAGCGAGAGCGGACGTTGCGCCTGCCGCACGATTACCAATACGATGACGGGGAGCCGGGCCAGGAGATCTTTCCGGCCTCGATGTTTGGCAATCCAGCTAAGCCTGAAGACCACGGCGGAGTGAGGGCGGAGGCCTACGCCAGGTGGATGGCCTCGTCGGAAAATCCGCGTTTCACCCGCGTCATCGCCAATCGACTTTGGAAGTTCGCGTTCGGTGCCGGGATCTTCGAGCCGACCGATGATCTGGCCGATAACACCGTGATCAACAATCTTGAGCTCCTCGCGTTTCTTGAGCAGCTGCTGACGGAGATGGACTACGACATGAAGGGATTTCTTGAGGTGATTTTCAACACTGAGGCCTGGCAGCGAGCCGCCAGCGAAGAACAATCTTATCTTGGACAACCCTATCACTTTGCCGGGCCGAAACTTCGCCGGATGTCGTCTGAGCAGATCTGGGATTCGCTTGTCGCGCTGACCGTCCCTAACGCCGATCAATATCGGCCTTCTCAGCGGAATCAGCTCGTAAGCTTGGAGGAGGAACGCCTTGTCTGGGATAGTTTGGAGGAGAAGAACTTCGACGAGTTTGCGGCGATGATGAACCGGCTCGCGGCGCTCGGCCAGCGGTTAAACCTGGACCGATCGCGTCTCGAAAGCTCCCTGGAAGAGGCGAGACGGGCAGGCGACAAGGATCGGATGAGAGAGCTGGCCGCTGAGATTTCTGCGCTGACTACCCAGTTCAGAGGCAAGGTCGAGGAACTTGGTTGGTCCGAGTTATACAAGGTTAAGAACGAAGGCACGCTCCTGACACGAGCGTTAGCCAGAGACTACGCACCGCCTGCTTTCGATTCAGTTCCAGACGTCAGCATTCCTCCTCCGCCCGCTGAGCTGACGGGAATCGAGCGCCGGAATTGGAGCGCTGAAATGAGCGAGGAGCTGAAAAAATTTCGTCGCACGGCCGGGAAAATGGCGCGCGCTTCCGAACTTCGCATGCCGGCCCCGCGCAGCCATTTCCTGCGCGCCTTCGGCCAGTCGGATCGAGAGGCGATCGATAATTCCAACAACCTGGCGTCCGTTCCTCAGGCCCTCGCGTTGTTGAACGGCCCAGTCATCGATAATCTCGCCAGCCCGTTTTCCCCTTTCGGCCGCCGACTCCAAGCGACGGAAGATCCTTCAGAAAAAGTGCGGCTGATTTTTCTGGGAATGCTGACCCGCGAACCCTCCGAGCGCGAACGCCGACTCGCCCTGACCGAGATCGAAAAAAACGGCGAAGAGGGAATCCGGTCGCTGGTCTGGGCCTTGCTCAACACTCAACGATTTCTTTTTGTCGATTAAAAGTAGGATGGTTGCCAACCGCGTCTGCGGGCGACCCGCGCATCAATCGGGGAAAAATGGAAGAATCGACGTCTTGTTCTTGAGATGAGAATCTCCAGGTCTTATTAACGCTCTCATGGAAGCCAAATCGCAGGTGTCTTCGCTGGCCCAATTCATCAACGAGAATCTGTCTGATCTAACCGGGCCTGACGATGCCCCGCTCGTCGTTCTGGCTCCGTCAGACTCCTCGTGCTCTCGGCAAGAGCAGATTGAGTCGCTTGAGACGGCCGTTAAAACCTGGGCGGAGCGCCCAGATCAGCGTTTGATCCTGGTGTCCAGCGCCGCAGTTTACGGCCCGGATTACCGCAGCACCGAGTTCGTAACCGAAGAAGTAGAACGAGGGTCGTGGATCAAAAATGCTGAGTCCGATTGGTGGGCCGAAGTCGAGGCTACCGTGCTCAAAGCCGCTGCCGACAGGGCAGACGAGGTGCTGATCCTTCGACCACCGACTTTCATCGGCGGCGCATCGGATCGTTTTTCGCATGGATTGAGCAGGGCGCGATTCGCATTCCCGACGGCCGGATTCGATCCGTGCGTGCAGGTGGTCAGCGCCGCTTCCGTCGCGAATTGCGTGCGCGCCGCTTTCGAAAAACAGCTGACCGGAATCTACAACATCGCGTCGGAAGACGTCGTTCCTCTCAGCGTGATCCTGAAATTCCTCGGAACCTGGGCCCTTCGTTTTCCCCGAACTTTCCAGCAGCTGCTGCGCCCGATTCTCTTCAGATGGATCGACGGAATGAAGTCGATCGCCCAACTGAATTTCACGCGATACCCGAACACTGCCTCTGGCAAAAAATTCGCCGGTGCAACGGGCCTGACCATCTCAACGCGCGACGAACTCCAGAAACTGCGCCGCGAGCGGCATCCGGATGCGACGGAGGAAAAGAACCTGCCCGAATTCGATCCGTTCGGCTACGTTGATTCGTTTCGGAAATCTCGGGGGCGGACGATTCATTCCTTCTTCGAAAAAATTTACTGGCGAATCGAGCGAAAAGGCTTCGAGCACATTCCGAAGTCTGGCCCCGCAATCATCGCCGGGCCTCACCGAGGTTTCATGCCGCTCGATGCGGTGATGCACCTCCATTTGATTACGAAGTACGCGCGCCGCCTGCCTCGATTCCTCATCCACCCGACCTTGGTCAAATTTCCGGTTCAATCGCGGTTCTTTCGTCGGTTAGGCGGGCTCCTGGCTTGCCAGAAAAACGGAGACTGGGTCTTAGAAAATGACGGTTTGTTAGGGGTTTTTCCGGAGGGCATCCGCGGGGCCTTCAAGATGTACAAAGACGTCTACGACCTCGGCAAATTCGGTCGCCCGGACTACATCAAATGGTCGTTAAAATATCGTGCGCCGATCGTCCCCTTCGTCGTGCTCGGGACCGCGGAAATTTTCCCGATCTTCGGCAAGATCAAATGGAACTGGTTTCGGCGATACATGGAATGGCCGTTCCTGCCGATCACGCCGACTTTTCCGTTCCTGCCAGTTCCGCTGCCTTCGAAATGGCACGTCCAATTTCTCCCTGCCATTGATCCAACTGAGGCCGAAGCTGAGGCGCTCGAAACTGGCGAAAATCCCGAAATCCTGATCGCTCGCCGGGTCCGCGAATCGATCGAAGCAGCGACTAAAGAAATGCTGGCGAAAAGGAAATCGATTTTCCGTGGGTCGGTTTTTGGCGACGAGAAAGACGGCCCAGCCGCGATCGAATCCGAAGGCGAAATCAGTTAAAATCCGGAGTCAGCACGACCCGCTTGAGCGGAGTGCCCGTTCTCCAGTGATCCTCGAAAACTGCTTCGATTCGGCTCATCGGTTGTTGATCCACGAAACCGCTGGTCGCGACTTCGCTGTTCAGAACGCTGTCGAGGATCTCCGGGTAGCGCTCCGCGACGCAGCCCCAGCTCCCGCGCAGCTCCGCATCGAACGCGGACAACCTGGAAATGTTGTAGGAGATTTCATCTGGACTGTAGCCGACGATCACGATCATCCCTGTGTAACTCAGAAGCTGGAGAGCGAGTTCCTGGCCCGATTTCGAGCCGCTTGCTTCGAACGTTTTCCAGCCCCACTTCGGCTCGACCTTGAGCCTTCGTGCCGTCTTCCAGAATTCCTTCTGCACCTCCCAATCTGACTTCTCGGTCACGTTGATCACGGCGTCGCATCCGTGGTCCATCGACCTCGCGAGCTTCTCGTCGTTTCGACCAATTCCGATGATCGTTTCGGCACCCATTTTCCGACACCACTGAGCCAGGTAAAATCCGCAGCCGCCTGTGACCCCGATGATGACGACTTTGTCGCCTGGCTGAATATCAGCGCGGATTGCGGCCTGATACGGAGTCGAAATCGCGTCCGCAACGACAGCGAGATCGGCCAGCGAATGACCTTTGCGATCCGCGACCGGGCAAAGTTGCCTGGCCGGAACGACGATGTGGCTGGAGAAACCTCCGAAGTTACCTAGGCTGCTTCCAGGCATTTTCTGGCGGACGCATCGGTTCCCGCGGCCGTTCAGACAGAGCTCGCATTTTCCACAGGATAGAATTGTTGGAACGATGACTTCTTTCCCTATCCACTCGCTTTCGCCGGCGATCACGGTGCCGGAAATCTCGTGGCCCAGCGTGATCGGAGGCGGGTTTACGGTTTTGACGTCCGTGTAGAAAAAACTGAGATCCGAACGGCAAACACCGCAGGCGGCGATCTCGACGAGCGCTTCGCCAGGCTTCAAATCCGGGGTTGGAAAAGAAACGTGTTCGAATTTTCCGCCCTCGCCGTCTTTGGGGCCTTCGACCATTTGCCACGCGTGGATTTCGTCAGGAAACTGCGGATCGTTCATTCTCTATTCTTTAAATTGGCGGCCGAAAGCTCAACCAGAAGCTCTTTGTCTCTGCGGCGAGCTTCGTCGGCAGGAAGCCGGTTTTTCACTCGCTCGATCAAATCTTTGGTGAGGTAGCCTAAAGATTTGTCGAGTAAATCAATCTCTTTTCGCCAAGCTGACTCAAATTCTCTGCCGTCCAGAATTCGACTAACAAAGCCTAAATCGAACGCGCGTGACGCGGTCATTTTTTTGCCCAAAAGCAGAATTTCTAGCGCGACTGATGAAGGAAGTTTTTCTTGAACGAGTTCGATCCCGCCCCAAGCCGGCAGAACGCCCAGGCCGCATTCAGGAAGCGCGAAGACGGATTTTTTTGTAGCCCAGCGCACATCGCAAGCCAGCGCTAACTCCATTCCGCCGCCTAAGGCCAGTCCGTTCACTGCAGCAATCGTCAGGCCCGGAAAGTCCCGAATTCGAGAGACAACTTCCTGACCGCGATCCGCAACTGCCTCGACATTCGGGCCAGCGATCTCATCCAAGTCCGCTCCCGTGCAAAACGAGCCTCCAAGCCCAGTGATCACGAGGGCAGGGGAGCGAACTTCGTCCAGCGCCTGAACGAACGCTTCGAGCATTTCCAAAGTCAGAGCATTTCGGGCAGCCGGTCGATCAATCTTGATCACCTCAACGCCAGCAGCTGCTGGCTCTAATTGAATTGATGAGCTCATTTTCGTTGAGGCTGCGATATCAAGAATGAGCGATAATCATGGAAATGATCCAGATACCAATCATCACGACCAGAAAAGCGAAGAGGCAGCCAACTTTAAAGCTAATCGCATCGAGCGAGGTCTGTTGCCTCGCCAGTTTTCCGAGAATGTGTTTCAGCGCACGCTCGGTGGCGTCGCCAGCATCTTCCTTATTTTCAGGAGGCGTTTTGTTGGGGGCGTCGCTTGAAGTCCCGCAGTTCCAACACAATTCGAATTGCGGCTCAAGCTCTTCACCGCACTTCGGACACACCCAATTTATCGGAATCATCGGCTCAGTTTTTGGTTAGCTTGAGCAGGCAGCCACCAGATTTCCGGTTAGCCGCGATTAGCCAACCCGATTTCTCGGTCGAGCCGAGTTTCAGATCCGAAAACGCGTTCGCGATCTGAAGCAAAGAGCCAAATTGGTTGTTTCCAGCTTCGAAAGGCTCGCGATCACCGGCGGAAAAATTTCCTGGTTCCGAAAGCCGGTAGAGCCCGCATTCTTCGGCTTCAAACTGACTTTCGCGTTTCTCCAGTTCGATGCGAATGCCGGGACCCTCTTGCCTGGATAAAACCAGGAGAATCGTCTCAGACGCGCTGTCTTCAGACATCCGCAAATCGTAGGAGCCAACGATGATATTTTTCAGCTTACCTCGGTTCAGCAAATCGATCGCCCGGCAAATCAAGAGCGTGCCGAGATCCGCGCCGCCTGACAGAGTCAGATTCGCTCCTTTCAGCCCGTAGGTGATCGCGAGGATGCTCGAGATCATGTTGTAGCCGCACTGCGCGAAAAGCGTCGCCGAAACCATCCGTCGTCCTTTGGATTTGAACCCCGCGGCGAATTTCTGGCGTGTCGCTTCGGCACCTCGATTGGCTCCGAGCAGAACGCCGGTTGAATTCGCGTCTTGAGCCAATTCTTCGGGATCGATTCCCGCACCCCCGAATGTTAAGATCGTCCGCTTCGTGGCCGGCTCAAGATAGCGGATCAGGCGGATTTTCTGGGTTTTTAAGACCTTCGCCGCTTCGGAATCCGCTGCGGCAGGGAGCGAAATCGCTTCAGGATTCGTCATCAGGCCCCGGACTTCCGGACAGCTCAGCGCGACTGCTTTTAAGATGATCATTTCGAAAAGACGACCGTTCCGTTGTTTCCACCGAACCCGAACGAGTTCGACAAGACGTGCTTCATGCCTTCGAGCGGCGTGGCTTCGTTCACCACCGAGATTCCGCGAAATTTCCCCTCGCCGTTGCGATGCAGAGTTGGCGGAGCGACGTTTAATTTGAGGCTCTGGACCGTCGCGATGGCTTCGACTGCGCCGGCCGCTCCCATGAGATGTCCGATCGCAGGCTTGATCGAAGAGGACAGAAATCTGGGCTCCTCGCCGAACAACGTTTTCAACGCGGCTGCTTCCATTTCGTCATTCGCCATCGTCCCCGAGCCGTGAAGATTCACGTAGTCGATCTGGTCAGGCTCCAAGCCAGCAGCTGCTAACGCCTCGGCCATCGCTCGAAGGGCTCCGTCGCCGGTTTCATCCGGGCCGGTGACGTGCGACGCGTCGCAGGAATAGCCAGCGCCGGTGCAACGCCCGTAGTCGCTGCGCTCCGCTTGGCTTCGCGATTTCGACAAGAGCAGGATCCCAGCGCCTTCGCCAAAAAGCGTGCCGCTTCGGTGATCGCAGAACGGCGCGACTCGATCCGGGGTCAGGGTGGAGAGCGCCGAATGGCCAAAATATTTCATCGCGTCGAGCGTGTCGACTCCGCCGCAAATCACGAGATCGTAGTCCTCGAACTCCACCATTTCCTGGGCAACGCCGATCGCGTTCGTTCCCGCCGCGCAAGCTGTGGTGATCACGAAATTGTCGCCGCTGATCGGAAATAATGCTTCCAAATCAGCGCTGAGACTGCCGAAATCACTGTGGATTTCCGGGACGTCGCCTCCGTCCGCAAGTGCGCTCAGGGACATCCCGAGGGAAACTCCAAGAACTAACCCGACCTTTTTCGTCCGCAAAGACTCGAGGTCGTAGCCGCCATCGGCCAGCGCCTCTTCGATAGCCCAAGCCGCGAAGAGCGTGAGCCTGGACGAAATCTGCTTGGCCTCGCCAAACTTTTCCAATTCCGGGCTTAGCACGATCTCGCCGGCCGATCGATTCAGAAAATGAGTCGAATCGAAATTCGAGATTTCTCGAATCCCGCATTCCCCGGCACAGAGGTTCTTCCAGAAATCAATCTGGTTAAAAGCGAGTGGCGAGAGGCACCCGAGCCCTGTGATGTGAACCTCTTCGCTCATTTCGGCGGAGACGGTTGGACTAAGCCATTCGCGTAATGCAATAATCGGCAAACGTGCGCAACGTCCGCTGTTCGGGAGGAACGTCGGAAGTTTCTTCGATCGTGATGCTGTATTTTTCTTCGACCAGAGCGACCAGCTCCATCAAGCCGACGGAGTCGAGGCCGATGCCGTTGATCAGCGAGTCGGACTCTTTGATCGTGGCCGGATCGATATCGACGTAGAGCTCATCGACGAGGATTTTCTTGAGATCTTCTACAACTTTCTCAGGTGTGATGTCTGGCATAATTTCGCGTGTTTTTACGTTGTTAGTTAAATCGAAAATCAGCGGCTTGGACGCCGTTTGTGGTGGGCACTTTCTGGCGCGGCGGCATCATTAAAACTGAATTGCTCAGGAATCATCCAGAAAGAAAGGCGGCTTCCACACCAGCGTCGCAAATCTTTGGCCAGATCATCGGATTCGGAAGCCGAATGAACCCGGGCTTCGAGCCGAGGCGCGCCGTCTTCTTTCAGCACGACAACTCGAGCGCTTTCGACAGCCGCGTGTTGTTCGAGGATCCGCTCAATCGCCGCCGGATTAATTCGCCGTCCTCGCCACTTGAATTGCCGGTCTTTGCGCCCGGTGAGTTCGAGGATTCCGCCGTTTAATTTTCCGAGGTCGCCCGTCCGCAGCCAGCCGTCCTCAATCGGCGATTCGTGCCCGCCTTCACTCTCGTCGAGGTAGCCGTTCATCACTGAAGGAGACCGAACGAGCAGCTCGCCGACCTCCGTGCCTTTCGCGTCGATTCGGACTTCGACATCCTTCATCGGTACTCCGATTCTGCCTGGAACGTCGGAAAATTGTTCAGGTGGCAGGGTCGCAACGCGCGGACCTGCTTCGGTTAGTCCGTAGGTAACGAAAAACTTGGCTTCCGGGAATTTTGCGCGCAGCAGGCGGCTGTCATCCGGAGTGTGGGATTCGCCGCCGACGGTCACGGTCTTAACTGGATAGGAATGAATCGAATCCGCCTTCATCAGATGGCTGTAGACGGTCGGCGTTCCGAGGAGCGCATCGGAATCGAGGTTCGCTTCAAACCAAACTTTGTCGATAGCAGCTGCTGGCAGCGCGAGGACGCCGTTCGCGTAAAGCGCCGACAGCAAAGACGCGTTCAGGCCATAGCTGAAGTGAACGGGCAGCACCTGCATGAACTTGAGCCGGTCCGTTTCAAGCTGGAGGCTGTTCAGGTGCCTATCGATGTTAAACAGGGTTCCCTGGTGGCTGAGCCGGACGCCCTTGGGAGTTCCGGAAGACCCTGACGTAAACAGAATCAACGCGTCTGACGAGCCGCCTCGCTCGGATTTTTCTCCGGTCGGCTGTTGGCCGTTGAGTCCGTCTTTGGTCTCGATCTGCAGTTCAACTTTGCGGCTTTCGGTAATTTGAATCGTGCAGAAAATATCCGCGATTCCGCAAACGCTTCTGATACGCGGCGCGATCTCGCCTAACGTGATGATGCACTTTGGCTTAAGCGCAGTGAGCACTTCCTCGAGCTGTGCATTTTTCACGGCAGAATCGAGCGGCGCAGCGACTGCGTCTTGAGTCATCACGCCAAAAAAAGCAGCAACGAAGTCAACAGACGGAGGCAGCAAAATCCCAACGTGATCCCCGGGTCGCAGACCGGCCTGCTTCAGCTTTTTGCCAACATCCTCGGCCAAAAACGTGAGGTCGGCGTACGAAAATTCCTTCTGCTCGGAGCCGTTGATGACCGCGATTTGCGTGGAGGCTCTTCGTTGGGCCAGGATATCGAGGAGATGATTCACTGAGCAGCTGCTGAAAAGCGAATGACAATTTTTCCCGTCTGAGCGCAGTCTCGAAGTAGGTCGAGGCCCGAAATGCACTCTTCAAATGGAAGCACGCTGTCGATCGGCGCGATGATTTTGTGCTCGGCCACAAACCGAACCATGTTCTCAAAATCGAGGTCGTCACCCAGCACTGAGCCGATGATCGAGACCTGGTTCCAGAAAATCTGGTGGAGATTCAAACTTGGAGGATCCCCAGCGGTTTTGCCGTAGCTAACGAGTCGGCCGCACGGCTTCAACACGGCGATCAGCGAATCAAACCCGTCCCCACCGGCCCCGTCGATGATCAGATCGAAGCTAACGCCTTCCTTCTTTGCCTTGCGGTACCAGAATTTTTTTCGGTAGTTGAAACCGCCTCTCGCACCGGCTTCGATCGCAGCTGCGATCTTTTCCTCGCTGCCCGAAGTCACGTAAATATTTGCGCCCGTCGCTTTGCAGAATTCGAAGGCGATCTGCGAAACGCCACCGCCGATTCCGGTGATCAAAACATCCTGTCCGGCCGAGAGCTGACCTTGAGTGTAGAGAGCTCGGTAGGCCGTCGCGCCCGCGAGCGGAAACGCGGATGCCTGCTCGGGGCTCAAGTGAGCTGGGATTTTGTGAAGCCGATCGCAACGAACGACCACGTACTCAGCGAGCGTTCCGTCGCTCGGCATTCCAAGCACATCATATTCCGATGTTGCCGCATCGTAGGAGAGCGCCGAGTTGATAAAAATCGTCTGTCCAACCCACTGGCTGTCCGCATCCGAACCAACCGCTTCGACCACGCCGCTTCCGTCTGAACCCGGGATGCAGGGAAACTGAATATTCGGATAAAGCCCCTCGCGCAGGTAGTGATCGCGTCGATTCAGGGAGGCGGCTTGAAGCTGCACCAACGCCTCGCCGGGGCCGGCGACTGGTTTGGGAACCTCTTCGAACCCGGTTTGAATCCCGCTTTCTCCGCGGCGAATGACGACGGCTTTCAAAATCTAGACCGGTCTGAGTTTTCCGATTTCCTACCAGAGAGGGTCAGGAATCGCCGAAACGTTGCGCTTAACCAAAGTCAACTTCCCAGCGGCAACGCGCTTTTCGCCAACGAAAGCATCGGCGTTGTACATGCAGATTTGCTCGTCTAACTTTCGAGGCGTCATGTTGATTTCGAGCACATCACCCGGGTAAACGGGCCCGAGAAACTTGCCTTCGATCTGGGTAATCAAAGTCAGCTCATCCGGTCCCAACTGACCGAACTCAACTCGGTGGAAAACGATTCCCAACTGCGCGAACGCCTGAAGAATGTTGGTGCCTGGGAAGATCGAGCGTTCTTCCGGGAAGTGGCCGGCCATCTCGGGCGCGTTTCCGGTAACGCATTTTATCGCCTTGATGTATTCGCCCGCCTTGTGATCCACTACCCGATCCAACATCAGCATTGGATAACCGTGCGGCAGATACTTTTCCTTAATCTCTGAAAATCCGATCTTCATTTGAGGCGCATTTGAAGGCAGAGTAATCTGCGGTGCAACTTTAAAGTCAGCCGATGTTTTCGGCACTCCGGGGCTCGTAAAAACTGGCTCTGACCAGTCGCAAGCGATTTACTTGTCTGCCAGTTTAGCCAGCACCATGTCGGCCGCATCATTGAGCGTTTTCAGCTTCGTGATCTCTTCCGGGCTCACTTCATCGAGACCGTATTCATCTTCAATCTGACTGACAAACTCGACCGCGCCCATTGAGTCGAGGCCCTTTTTCAGCAAATCCTCGTCCGGAGTGATATCCGTCGCGCGGCCCATCATCGCTTCGTTCAGAAAATCCGTCAGTTTTCCCAGTAATTCGTCTCTATTCATTGCGGTTTTGGTCAGACTTTGCTCAGCAAAATACTGGCGTTTGTTCCTCCGAAACCAAAACTGTTTGTCATGACCTTTTGCAAGGAGGTTTTCGTATTTGAAGTCACAATATTGATGTCAGGCAGCTCAGGATCCAGCTCGTCAACATTTACCGATGCGGTGACGAACCCGTTGTCCAGCATCAGGAGAGAATAGATCAGCTCCTGAACTCCGCTAGCTCCTACCCCATGACCTGTCAACGATTTCGTCGACGAGACGGCCGGCTTATGACTTTCGAAAACCCGATTGATCGCGGTTGCCTCAGCGAGGTCGCCAGCTGGCGTCGACGTTCCGTGAGTGTTGATGTAGTCGACCTCGGTTTTCGAGCAACCGGCCGTTTCGATCGCCTGTTTCATCGCTCGAATCGCGCCGCTTCCATCCGGGGCGGGCTGGATGATGTCGTGGCCATCCGAGCTGGCTCCATAACCTTGGATCTCGGCGTAAATCTTAGCATTCCGACTCATCGCCCGCTCGGAGTCCTCAACGATCACGATCCCGCCGCCACCGCTGATCACGAATCCGTCCCTATTCTTGTCGTAGGCGCGAGAAGCTCGCTCAGGTTCGTCGTTGTACGAGGTCGAAAGCGCCCCGCGCATGCCGTTGAGCAAAGCGGTGTAAATGCTGGAAATCTCGTCGGCACCGCCCGCGATCACGACATCGCAAATTCCCCATTCGATCAATTCTTTAGCATGACCAACGTTGTGCAGTCCAGTCGCGCAGGCGGACGAAATCGAATAACTCCGCCCTCGGATCTTGTAGTGATTCGTCAAATTCGCTGAGCAGCTGCTGGCCATCGTCCGGTTGACGCCAAACGGATTGATCCGTCCATCCTTGAACTTTATCTTAGCTCCAGCGGCAAAAATCGGCTCGGAACTCGCAAAACCTGGCCCGACGATGCATCCCGCGCGCTCGCTCGCCAAATCCTCTTCGCCTAAGCCGCTGTCCTTCACCGCTTCCATCGAGGCCATCATTGCGTAGAGCGCGGCGAAATCCATGTATCGGCTGCTCGGGCCGATTTCCTGCCGAATCGCCTGCTCATCGATATTCTTGATCGTCCCGGCGACCTGACTTTTCAGCCCGATTTCCTTGAACTCAGGAACCGCCTCCAAGCCCGATTTGTTCTGCTCCAAGGAGTCCAAAACCTCAGCGCAGCTGTTGCCGATGCTCGAAATGATCCCGCATCCTGTGATTACCGCTCTTCTTTTCATTTACCGATCAAATTCCAAATTCGCGCGCACTAATTCTCGTGATTTTCTTAGCACGTCAGCGGCGGGCCAATTCAATCGACTCCAAACGCGGTTGTCAAATCCGGTTGTTGGAAGAGTGCCTTCGCTGACCTAACGATAGTCGAATTTTCCGGGGATGTGTTTTTCGAGCATCCCCAGAGCCTCGTTGATTTTGATCGAAAAATTGAAACGGTCGACGTATCGGGATCCCAAAGTGTTAATCCCAATCACGTTTCCCACTTCGTCAAGCAACGGCCCACCGCTGTTTCCAGGATTAAGCGATATATCCAACTGGAAGTAAGGAATTTCGCGGAGGACTCGATTGGCGTTGCTGATGATTCCGGTATTAATCGTCGGAGCGCCTTCGTCGATAATTGGCATTCCAATGACGTTCGCAAAGGCACCGGGTTTTATCGCGTCTGAGTTTCCCAAGCGCAGATACGGATGATTGCTGACTTTTTCGACTTTCAGTAGCGCGAGATCTGGTTCGAATGTCGCGTCGATGACCTCTGCAATCCTGGGGATCCCCTCGAAGGTCGTCACATGAATTTCCTCCGCATTCTCAATGACATGCTGATTGGTTAAAATATACCCATCATGGGTAACGTAGAACCCGCTTCCGTGGGCGTCTTGGTCTTCGGTGCGAACCTGAACGGAAACGAAAGAAGGCAAAACCATTTCGTAGATCTCTGCCGGATTTGACGGTTGCCTTTGCGATTGCGATTGCGATTGCGGATCTCCTTTCTCGCCAAACTCATGGTAGCCGCGCATTGGCAACGGAAGCGCGCTAATCTCTTGGTTAGAGGATATCCGGTAGACCGGAACTCGGTCGTCGGAGTTGGCTCCATCCGAATATCCCTGAAAACAGATGTCAAACTGCTCTGGAGAGAGGCTGGATACGTCGACCTGCAAATTCTTAAGCAAATGTACGAGCTTGGGCTTCGCTACTCCGGACGGCTCCTCAAGCCAGCCGTCGACGACTTGCATTTGCTTGCCTTGACGAAACCCGAACTCGTACCACTCTCCGAATTCGTGCTCCTCGGGTTCGACCGCCACGACTTCGACAGGCTTGGCTTTCTCCTTACGGAAAACAGTGAAGGAGAGAACCGTCGCGATCACGAGAACAAGAATTACGCCGATGCCAACCAGGAAGGCGGTCGAAATTCCCCGCTTTTTGGGTTCCTCCAATGGCTGCAACTGAGCGAGAACCGTCCCGAGTTCGATCCAATCCTCGGCACCTTCAGCAGCAACCGGGCTTTCCATCGAGAGCGTTCCTTGCTCCAACATACGCTCCAGATCATTGACGCTCCAAGGACCGCTCGCGCCCTTGATTTCATCTAGATAATAATAACGACTCATTCGTTTACCGGTTGAATCTCCAAATCATATCCCTGATAAAAATTTCCGTCGTCCTGGAGACTGGCTCCGGTTACCGAAAGTTTGCAGCGACGGCTGCCGAACTGACGTTCGACCACAACTTGCCCGACGCGCTTGCCTCCATAGGACCGCTTCATGAATTCGAGCTGAGTTAACGCAGATGCGACCGCTGTTGGGAACCAATCGCCAAGAGGCTCATCAACTGAACTCACCAGTCGATGAAGCGATCGAAAATCGCCCGATTGGCGCTCCTTTCCAACTTCAACTCGCACCGCAATTCGGCAGTAGCGCATCTCTTCGGATGCATCGCTCACGACAAGAGCAGCGATTCGCCGAACGGAATCCGGAACGAGTACCAGAGCAACACTTTCATCGCCGGACCGCACTTCCTGCTCTTGGCCGTTTCGAAAAATCTGATCCTGACGGAGCGCTCGGCTGTTTCCGATAACGCCGACATCCGCAGTGTCCTGCAGGAATGGATCAAGCTCGTCGATCTTCCCGGTTTTGATCATCAGCTCGCCCAAATTCTCCCCCTTTTGCGCCCAGTTCCTTTTCTGCAGCTGCTGCCGCTCAAGAAGTCGCCTGGCTTCTGCTTCCTTAGCGAGTTGCATCTTCCGCTGCTCCTCGCGTTGTTTCTCTTCTCGCAATCGTTGCTGTTCGATTTCCTTGAGCCGCTTTTCTTCTTCGCGCCGCATTGCCGCTACCTTCTCCTGAGCAATTCGAGCTCGCTCCTCCATCTGCTCTTTCTCAAGCTGCTTTTGGGCGGCGAGCAACTTGTCGTATTCTCCGCGAGTAATCCAATTTCCCTTAAACCGGACGTTGCCTTGGCTCCCCAATTCAATCACGGTTTTCAGGCGATCTTTCTGGACTTGGCAGAGCTTGGCGGCTTTGGGATATTTTTCGATGCAAACGCCTAACCGAGCGCTAATTTCGGAAAACACTTTAAATTGCTCGGCCGTGATGATGTTTGCTGAATTCACGTCCGGAAGCAACGGTGTGGAAAACTTCCCTTAGAAATTGGCGTAGATTTCGTGCAGTCTGT
>JBLHKS010000155.1:0-16602 GCA_047620505.1 Verrucomicrobiales bacterium
TGCGCTGTGTCACAGATTTTCTCGGTCGCCTGCAAATCGTCTAGAATATAGCGAACCAATAATTTTGTCAGTGCCTCATGATCTGGATATCCACTTGGTTCGTTGGCGAGAATTGCGTTGAGAATCAGGCACTTTTCGCATTCCTCCGCACCGAATCGGACGCTCGAAAGGCAAGGATGTGGTCGCGCCCCCACGTAGGAGACGAACAAATTCCAAGATCGTGGACGCGACTCAGCAACCCTGATCCAGTTTCTGGCGGAGGCATTCGAATCCAACCAGCTTGAGATTTTTGTATCGCGTTCAGAACCCGCGAACCAGATCCCATAGGCTTTTGTATTATGCCGCTCTTTTCCGGTTACCGTATCCCACTCGAGTTCCCACGATGCTGTGAGGTAGCCGAAAATAACAACGCAAATCGCCGGAATCCCAAACCGAATCAGCCTGCTACGCCAGATTCGCCTCCTTTGATTGCCTGCATCCACAGGCCAGCTTAGCCTAGAATCCGGCCTTCACCAGCGCATCGCTGATCCGCTTCGCTTCAGGAGCGACGTCGCTTTCTGGAAATTCGTTGATCAGCTGGTCAAACATCGAACGCGCTTCACCGCGGCGTTCCAAACGATAAAGACAGCGACCGTAGTTGAAGAGAATCACGTCGAGGAAGTTCGCATCCGGGTAGTCGCTGAGGACGTTCTCAAATACGTCGATCGCACGGGCGTAGTCCTTCTTTTGATAATAGAAATTCGCCATTTTCGCGACTGCATCGCCAACTCGGCCGGATTCCGGAAATTGCTCGTAAACCTTCTGATATTCGGTGAACGCGCGCTCGAAAAGCGGCTCGGACTGTTGAGCCGATGCGTCTTGCGCCATTCGCTCGTAGGTCTCGGCAATCCCGAATTGGGCCTCGCCTTTGAGTGGGCTGGCGTTGAGGCGAAGGATCGAGCTGAAGAGCCGAATCGCGTCAGGAAGCTTGCCTTGTTCCGCAAACGCGCTGGCCTGTTGGAGCATCGCCTCATCAACGAAGGTCGACTCCGGAAATTCCCGCATCAAACGACCGCTCATCGCGACAGCGAGGTTGAAATTGTCCATCGCAAAGTAAGTCCGCCACAGCTGGACGTAGGCCTGCTCTAGAATCGAACCTCCGAGTTTTTGTGCATCGGAAAGGACGGATTCGGAGACATCAAGAGCTTCGCCGTACTTGGCTTGAGCCTTGGTTTGAAGACCGAACTCCTTGTAGTGATTTCCGATGTGAGTCAGCGCTTCGGCCGTCCGAAGCTGAGTTTTGATCCGCAGCTCGGAGTCGGCGATGTCCGTTTTTGTGACGCGCACGTTTCCAAGGTTTCCTTCGATACAACGCGCTACCGTCACCAGCTCGCGAGCCGTCCGTGAAAGATTCACGCTGTCGTTGTAGCGAATCTTGAGAAGGTCGCCTGGCTTAGCTTGAAGCATTCGACCACCGTCGGTGTCCCCGTCTGCTCCAACGATCGCGACCTGACCGCGAAAAATCCCGCTGTGAAAAGTCGGGTCTTCGATGACTTCAATGACCTCGGTCACTTCCGGAACGCCGTCCGGATTCTCGGTTGCTGGGACTTCCGCAGCTGGAGTTTCAGCAGGCACGGCGGTTTCGGCAACAGCCGCGGTTTCGCCCCCCGTCGGAGGTGCAGCGGCGGCCTCAGCTCCGTCAGCCACCTCAGCAGCTGCTGGCTCGGCTGGGTCCGGCTCCACGTCGTCGTTTGGCGATTCGTCTTCGACCGGCGGCGGCTGATGCTTGATCTCGGTCAGCTGAATCGCGACCTCGTTGACCTTCTTGAACTTTTCGATTTTCGGTTGGTCCGCTTCAGGATCGTTTGGATCCGGAAGATCGCCACTCGCGGCCAAAGCGGCCAATTCCGCGTCAAGCTCTTCGTCTGATTTTGCCGTCCAGATTTCTGCAACCGCTCCGAGGCTGTCTGCGTTGTCCGTCCGATCCATGTCGGCGTCGAAAATCTGCACGTTCGCCTGCTTGCCAATCACGACGCCGTTGAGCGTGTCCGCGAACGACCCGTCTGTGATTTGGGCAACGGCGGTTCCGACCACGCTGACGCTGAAAAGTCTCGGCTGATCGAATTGCTTGTCGGCCGTGTGGCTATCGACGTAGGTAACTTCGATCTTGTCGCCGCCTTTGACTTCAAGACGGCCATTGTTCGGAATCGCCCTTCCCAATGAAGTCGGAATCGACCCGAGAACCACGCGGACCTGTCGGCCGATCGGATTGCAGGAGACTTTTTCGACATCGCCGCTCTCTGCGCGGCACTCCACTGTGATCGAGTCGCCTGGCTCAAGAATTGCGAGATCGTTGTCGTCAATTTTGAGGAAAAGCCGCTTTCCTGCCTCGACCTTTTCAATCTGAGAGTCTTCCTCGGTTAGCGCCGTGCCGACCTTCTCAAGAGCTTCGATCGCTCGGCTGTAGTGGCCGAGTTTAAAGTGGCCAAGGCCGATATAATAATAAGCCTGGTTAACGTTTCCAGACTCGGGGAAATCCTCAATCACAACCCGGAGCGTTTTGAAGCACTGCCCGTAGTGACGGCCTTCGTAAAAGCAAATCCCGGCCTTCAACATGGCCTCAGACCGCTGCTCGGTTTCTGTGTTTGCCTCCTGAGAAACGATTTCGAAATGTCCCCGCGCTTCATCAAACGCGCGCTTTTTGTCGAGGAGATAATCGCCGAGCCGCAGGTGAGCTTCGTAACGCACCTTGGATCGCGGGTAGCGCTCGATGACCGAACGCCAGATTTCGAGCGCCTTTTCGGTTTCATCGGCATCGATTCGGGCGTCGCCGGCCTCCATTAATTTCCGGGCAGCGCGATCTTCGACGATCGAGCCTCTGGCGGGGGAAGGGGCTGCGTTTTGGATGGTTTCCTGCGCGAACGCAGAACCAGCAGCTGCTAAGGCCAGAGCTGCAAGAATTGAAGGGACGAAACGAGTCATAAAGCTTTGTAAAGAATGTGCCGGGACAGAGACTGTCCACGCGAGAGAAAGTTCAAATCTTGCCGGACCAAATTGCAAGAATTCTCTAACACAGCCTCCAGCTACGACTCAGGGCTCAGTTGGAGATTCGGAATTGCGAAATGGCGCTGAAGTTTAGACGCTCGGGTATTCCCAGTCGCCGCGGTAGTCCCGCTTGAGAAGCGCGTTTGCCTCGTCGTCGCCGGGGCAGATTTCTTTTTCGCCGTCCCACTGAATACTGCGTCCAAGTTTATAGCTCAGCATGCCGAGCAAGCTGAGATTGGTCGAAAGATGCCCGATTTCAACATCGGCGACAGGCCGCTTTCCAGTTTCGACGCCGGTCAGAAAATCCTGCCAGAGTGGCT
Organism: Verrucomicrobiales bacterium; assembly: GCA_047620505.1. Taxonomy (GTDB): domain Bacteria; phylum Verrucomicrobiota; class Verrucomicrobiia; order Verrucomicrobiales; family DEV007; genus JBLHKS01. Next base: position 3,345 of record JBLHKS010000155.1, read on the forward strand.
GGAGATTGTGGCCATCTTTTACGTTATCAAACTTGGGAGCCTCGTGGATTGTAGCCTCGCTCTTCTTTCCTGGGTAAAAGGTCCAGCCGTCACGCCAGCCCATGTGGAGCGTGCCTTTTGTGCCGTAGAAAAAGCAGCCGTAGGGCGATTTGTCCGCTTCAGCACCGCCGAAACGCCGGTGCTCCCAGGTTGCTGTGAAGTTTTCGAATTCGTAGACCGCACTTTGGTGATCAGGCGCGTCGGTCGTCTGTTCTTTGTCGTTAAAAACGGCGTCGCCTTTGATCGGACGACCGCCAGTTGAGTAAACGGACTTCGGGGCCTTTTCTTCGCTCCACCAGAGCAGTTGATCGAGCCAGTGGACGCCCCAGTCGCCGAGAGTGCCGTTGGCGAAGTCGAGGTAATTGCGGAAACGGCCGGGATGAATGTTAGAGCAATACGGGCGAAGCGGGGCCGGGCCGCAGTAGAGATCCCAATCTAGGTTAGACGGCGGTTCTTCGTTTGGAGTCGGGGTTTCCGGGCCTCCACCGCCTGCGACGAGCATCCGGACCATGCCGACATCGCCGACTTTGCCGGATTTGAGGAATTCCATGCCGCTGACGTGATGCGGACCGATTCGGCGATGCAGCCCAACCTGGACGATGCGATCCGCGGCGCGGGAGGCGTTCACCATCGCTCTGGATTCCTGAATCGTGTGCCCGGTCGGCTTTTCGACGAACACGTGGGCTCCGGCCTCCGCAGCGGCGATGGTTTGAAGCGCATGCCAGTGATCGGGTGTGGCGATTATCGCGATTTCGATCCGCTCTTTTTCCAGCAGCTCTCGGTAGTCTTTGTATTGTTTCGGAGCTTTGCCGGTCAGGTTTTCGACTTCGTCCGCGGCGATCTCGAGGTTGTCTGAATCGACATCGCAAAGCGCGACAACGTCGGATTGGCCGGCTTCAACAGCGACGCGGAGGATGTTCATGCCCCACCAGCCGGAACCGATTAGCGCAGTGCGGTATTTTTTGTCCGTTTTAGATTGAGCGCGAAGGAAAGGGAAGGGGACAGCAGCTGCTGATGCGGCGGCAGCGGTTCGGGCGAGAAACGAACGGCGAGATGAAGGCGTCATTTGGCGAGTTTGAGGGAGCGATGAGCTGGATTCAAGCAGGGAGATTCGGATTGGCGAGGGTTGCCGTGTTTGGAAATTATGGTATTTTTGGAAATGGCGAATTCAACTCCGGCGGCGATTGCCGATAAATCGGATCCTTTGGGAGCGGTCGTCAGCAGCTGCTGAATCTGTATTTGATAATGTCAGGAACTTGCGAAAATAGTTCACAAAACTTGAGAACTCGGAAGACAACCGACCGTTGACCATTATGTTTCCAAGAATCCCCGAAGAATAGATATTCGAAATCCCATGAAGAAATTCCTCCTAATCCTTGTTGCTGGTTTGCTGGCAACCCCGCTTCTGGCTCGAGAATCCCGAACTTGGACCGATACCAAAGGCCAACAGGTTGAAGCTGAAATGGCCGGCCTGAAAAACGGCGCTGTTTTGCTGAAAGTCACGAGCGGCGATCTCGCAGGCAGGACGGTCCCAATGCCGCTGGCTTTACTGAGCGATGCTGATAAGAAATATGTGAGGGCCAATGCGCCGATCGATGCGGCTACGGCCTCTAAGGAGATCGACACGATGGTTCTGAAAAAGCTTCAGGCCTCGTATCTCCAGATAAAAGAGGACATCAAAACGAACGCCGCAGACACGGCGATTCCGACGGCGGACAAAGTAAAGCGCGACGAGGAACTGCAATTCCTTCGCCAGATGACTTATCCGCGCGAATTGACGAACGATGAGCAGTTCGTTCGCCGAATTTATCTCGATATTGCCGGTCGTATTCCAACTTACGCGGAAACCGTCGAGTTTCTTGATAGCCGCGATCCGCAAAAGCGGGCGAAGGTGATCGACCAACTTTTGGATGGCCCGGCGTTCACGAGTCACTTCTTTAACTACCTCTCCGATTTGTTGCGAATTCGCGACGGAATCGGCATGAATGGCCTGAATGGGCTCAAAGTCGGGCTCTACGCGGACTGGACGAAGGATCAGATCGCCAATAATCGTCCTTGGGATGAGTGGGTGACGGAGATGGTCGCCTCACAGGGCTTCTACCACGAGAATCCGGGTAGCGGGTTCATGCTAACGGACTTGGGAATGCCGTTCTGCAATTTGTCGAACGTGTTCACGATTTTTACGGGAACCGAGATCACCTGTGCACAGTGCCATGATCATCCGTTCGAGGAAGTCTATCAGATGGATTTCTATAAAATGGCTGCCTACTTCGGCGGAACTAATCTTCGAGGTGGCGGCAATACGCCGGAGGCCAAAGTGGCTGCTGAGGCTCGTAAAAAATACGACGCCGAGTGGAAAAAGCGCAATGCAGGAGAAGAGAGGATGCCCCGGTTTCCGCAGGGACTTGGCGCGATGCTCGGTGCCTACCAATATGCCGCGACTGACGGTGGTAATCCGGTCGTGAAGCTGCCTTTTGATTACAAATACGACGACGCTGATCCCAGCTCGGACGTACGCCCAGCGACCTATTTTGGTGAGATTGTGAATCTCGAAGACCATGCGTATCCGCGGGCGGCATTCGCCAGCTGGATGGCGTCTTCGGAGCACCCGCGCTTCACCATTAATATTGTCAATCGTCTCTGGAAATTTGCATTCGGTCTCGGCCAGATCGAGCCGGTCTTCAATATTCCGGGACACCTCGACGGCCAGGCACAAAACTACGAGCTTCTGACTTACCTTGAAGGTGTCATGAAGTCCCTCGACTACGACGTTAAAGGGTTCCTTCGGATTCTCTACAACTCCGAAACCTATCAGCGGACGGCGAATGAGTTTTCGCCAACTCTCGCTCAGATCGACAAAGGCGAATATCATTTCCCGTCCCCGATTCTGCGGCGGATGACGGCCGAGCAGATCTGGGATTCGCTCGTCGCCCTGTCGACTGACAGTCCTGAAAGCGCAACGAATCGGATGTTCGAGACTTACCAAGAATTGATGCGGACAGATTGGAGCGGCCTTTCTCTCGATCAAGCGATCGCAATAGGCGAGAAATATAACGGCCTCGGCGGGATCAGCATGATGGATGACATGGAAGGAACGGCCGCCAATGATCGCAATCGGATGATTCGTGCTTCTGAAATGCGGCTTCCTGATCGAGTCGGTTCGGTAATGTTTACTTTCGGCCAGTCCGATAAAAATTTGATCCAAGGCTCAAATAAAGTCGGCTCAGTTCCTCAGGTCATGATGATGATGAACGGCGATCTGATCAACAAGCAGATGGTCGATAAAGGTAAGGCGCTCGTTGTGAACGCGCGAGCGGCCGGGTCGCAATCGAAAGGAGTCGAAGTTGTGTTTTTGAGTATCTTCAATCGCCGTCCGACCGATGATGAGGCCGACGTCGCAAAGAATCTCGTTTCCGGCGACGGTGACGATGCGGATTACACCGATTTAATCTGGGCTTTGCTCAATTCGCGCGAATTCATGTTTGTCCAATAAGCGAAGCCGAAAAACCTGATCACAAACTTTCTCTAACCACTTCAAATCAAACCAATGAAAGACGCCCTAAAAAAAATGGACCCGTTGTCCCGCCGGCAATTTGCCGCGGGAACCGCTAAAGCCGCTCTCGGCCTCAGCCTCATGCCAACGCTCGAAAGCGCGATGGCTCAAGCCGGAAATGCCGGAAAAGCCAAGCACCTCATCTATTTCTACATGGGTGGCGGCATGACGCACATCGACTCCTTCGACCCGAAGCCAGAAGCTCCAAGCGAGTATGCTGGCCCAATCGGATCGATTGGAACGAACGTCCCGGGAATTCAGCTCGGTTCATTCTTCACGAATCTCGCCAAGAAAGCTGACAAGCTCGCGATCGTGAACACCCTCACCCAGAAGACCGGTGACCACAGTGGCGGTCGCTACTGGATGCTGACTGGCTACCAGAAGCGGGCGACGATCGTTCACCCGGAAATGCTGGCATGGAAACAGGAATTCCACGGCAAAGATCACGAGGGCACGATGCCTCAGTCGTTCGTCGTCGGCGGCGGTGCTCTCCCGGGTTCCGGTTTCTTCGGCCCGTCTCACTCACCACTTCCGATCGGGAATGCTGCTTCGGGTCTTCCGAATTCGAAGTCTCCAGTTGAAGGCAAGCGGACCGATAAGCGGATGGAAGCCCTCCAGACGTTCAACGAGTCGTTTACCAACAAGTTCAAGACTGAAGACGTCGTTGCTTACAACGAGTACTACGACAACACAATCAGCTTCCTTAAGAGCGATGAACTCGAAGTCTTTGACCTAACCAAAGAGTCGGCTGCTGAGCGCGAGAAGTTCGGCGGTGCAAATCATCGCATGGGTCAGAGCGCGCTTCTCGCTGCTCGTCTCGTTGAAGCCGGTGTCGGCGGCGTCCGCATCAGCGGTGGCGGCTGCGACAACCACCAGACGATCGCAACTTCGTTCCAAGGTGCAGCCAATAATCTCGACGTCGCGATGAGCGCGTTGATTGATCGGCTCGAAGCCAGCGGCAAGTTGGACGAAACGCTCATCGTGGTCGGCACGGAATTCGGCCGGACCCCGAAGATCAACGCCAACGCAGGTCGCGATCACTATCCGCGTGTCTTCTCCGGCGTCATGGCTGGCGGCGGTGTCCAAGGTGGTCAGAAGTGGGGCAAATCCGACTCAAAAGGGGTCGCAGTTGCAGAAAATCCGGTCACACCAGAGGACTACAACGCCACGATCGCAACAGCGCTCGGGATTCCGCTCGACAAGGTCATCTTCGCTCCGTCAGGACGTCCGTTCCTCATCGCCGGTCACGAAGAAGATCCTAAAACGAAGGAAGTCATTCCGGTCGGCAAGCCGATCATGCAGTTCTTCAGCTAAACTGAGAACAGCATCCGGTCAGCAGCTGCTGTTCTGGATTAAAAATTCCAAAGCTCGAGGTTCGAAAGGACCTCGAGCTTTTTCTTTAAAACCTCTGATCCTCACTTTTGCGCAAAAAGGTGAGAAAAGGCTCTCGCAAAACACCGTTAACTGGCGTACCCCCGTTTGGAATTCGCCCAAACTCATTCGAACATCAATGAAAAAACTCCTAACTCTACTTATTACCAGCTTCCTTGCCCTACCGCTGCTGGCAGCGGAAACCCGCACATGGACCGACAAGAAAGGCCAATCTGTCGAGGCCGAAATGGTCGGTCTAAAAGACGGGGCCGTGTTGCTTAAAATCACCAGCGGCGATTTGGCGGGTCGAACCGTCCCAATGCCGCTGGCTATTCTGAGTGCGGAAGACCAAAAATTCGTCAAGGCCAACGCTCCGATGGACCCATCTGCGGCGGCAAAAGCCATCGACAATTTGGTCCTGACGAAGCTCAAATCTTCCTACCTTGAAATCAAAGAAGAAATCAAGACGAACGCGGAAGACCCCAAGGTTTCCCGGGCGGATAAAGTGAAGCGCGATGAGGAACTTCAATTCCTCCGCCAAATGACTTACCCGCGCGAGAAAACTACTGACGAGCAATTCGTTCGTCGGATCTATCTTGATGTCGCCGGGCGCATCCCGACTTATACAGAAACTGTTGAGTTTCTTGAGAGTCGTGACGCGGACAAGCGCGCAAAAGTGATCGACCAGCTGCTGGATGGACCTGCGTTCACTAGCCACTTTTTTAACTACCTTTCTGATCTGCTTCGAATTCGCGAAGGCATCGGAATGAATGGCATTAACGGTCTTCGAGTTGGCGCCTACGCCGATTGGACGAAAGACCAGATCTCCGCAAATCGCCCTTGGGATGAATGGGTGACTGAAATGCTCGTCGCTCAAGGTCATTACCACGAGAATCCAGCCAATGGATTTTTGCTGACGGATGTGGGAATGCCTTTTTGTAATCTCTCAAATGTCTTCACGCTCTTTGCAGGAACCGAAATTACCTGTGCCCAGTGCCACGATCACCCATTCGAAGAAGTCTATCAGATGGACTTCTACAAAATGGCTGCCTACTTCGGCGGAACAAACCTACGTGGAGGACGTGGAACCCCGGAGGCGCAAGCAGCATCTGCCAAGCTTAAAGAATACCAGCAGGTCTGGAAAGAACGCAACGCCGGAAAAACTCCGATGCCTCGCTTTGACCGTGGACTTCAAGACATGCTGAATGCCTATCAGTATGCACCGACCGATACCGGCGAACCAAAAGTACAGCTGCCTTTTGATTATAAGTATGACGACGCTGATCCGAGTTCGATGGTCAGCCCGGCGACTTACTTTGGCGAAATCGTAAACCTCGAAGAGCATCCTTACCCGCGCTCCGCGTTTGCGTCATGGTTGGCCTCCAAGGATCATCCCCGCTTCACGATTAACATTGTCAATCGTCTCTGGAAATTTGCATTCGGCCTCGGTCAAATCGAGCCGGTTTTCAACATCCCTGGACACCTCGATGGGCAGGCGCAGAACTATGATCTGCTGATCTATCTTGAAGAAGTGATGAAGTCGATCGATTACGATGTGAAGGGCTTCCTTCGGATTATTTACAACACGGATGCTTACCAGCGCCAAGCGAATGAGTTTTCGCCGACGCTCGCTCAGATCGACAAAGGCGAATACCATTTCCCTTCGCCGGTTCTGCGGCGGATGACCGCCGAACAAATGTGGGACTCGATGGTCGCGCTGAGTTCAGACAAGCCTGAAGCTGCTTCCAACCGGATGTTGGAAAGCTATCAGGAGCTTATGAGAACCGATTGGTCTACCCTCACTTTTGATCAGGCGATTGAAGTGAAGGACAAGGCTCGGGGACTGGGTGGAATCATGATGGAAGACATGATGGAAGAAGCGGGCGGGCCAAGAGGCCGGAACCAGATGGTTCGCGCCTCTGAGATGAGACTTCCGGATAGCGTTGGCTCGTTGATGTTCACTTTCGGACAATCTGATAAACTTCTGATCCAGAACTCGAACAAAGTTGGCTCAGTTCCTCAGGTCATGATGATGATGAACGGCGATCTGATCAATAAGCAGATGGTCGGCGCTGATAAGGCGATCGTGAAAAATGCACGTGCAGCTGGCCGCCAGTCTGCTGGCATCGAAGTCGTTTTCCTCAGTATCCTTAACCGCGCACCTGACTCTGACGAAGAGGACGTGGCAAAAGCCCTCGTAACCGGTGACGGCGATGACGCAGATTACACTGACTTGATCTGGGCACTTCTGAACTCACGCGAATTCATGTTCGTTCAGTAAATTCTGATTCCCGGGCTCAGGGCTAGTGCTTTGAGCCCGATTTCCTATTAGCTTAAATTTAAATATATACTTTCTCTAACCCACCACACTCCAATCCTATGAAAGACGACCTCAAAAAAATGGATCCGCTCTCCCGCCGCCAGTTCGCGGCTGGAACCGCCAAGGCCGCTCTCGGCCTCAGCATGATGCCGGTTCTCGATAGCGCAATGGCTCAAGCTGGCAGCGCCGGCAAAGCAAAGCACCTCATCTATATCTATATGGGTGGAGGAATGACTCACATCGATTCCTTTGACCCGAAGCCGGAAGCTCCAAGCGAGTATGCCGGTCCGATTGGATCGATTGGAACTAACGTTCCGGGAATTCAGCTTGGCGCTTACTTCACTCGCATGGCGAAAATGGCTGACAAGCTTGCCATCGTCAACACGCTCACTCAGAAGACTGGTGCACACGACGGCGGCCGTTACTGGATGCTGACTGGTTACCAGAAGCGGGCCACGATCGTCCACCCTGAAATGCTCGCGTGGAAACAAGAATTCCATGGCAAAGATTATGAAGGCGCAATGCCTCAGTCCTTTGTCATCGGTGGCGGCGCTCTCCCGGGCTCCGGATTCTTCGGCCCGTCTCACTCGCCTCTCCCAATTGGCGACCCGAATCGCGGTCTCCCGAACTCGATGTCGCCTGTCGAAGGTTCCCGCGAGAAGAAGCGTGTGGAAGCTCTCGATACCTTTAACGAGTCCTTCACAAACAAGTTCAAAACTGAGGACGTCGTCGCTTACAACCAGTACTACGACAACACGATGGAGTTCCTCCAGAGTGATGAGCTGGAAGTGTTCGACCTCTCCAAAGAATCCCCTGAAGAGCGTGAGAAGTTCGGTGGAACGGGCAATCGCATGGGTCAGAGCGCGCTTCTTGCGGCTCGTTTGATCGAGAGCGGTGTCGGCGGCGTCCGCATCAGCGGCGGCGGTTGCGACAACCATGGAACAATTGCCACGTCCTTCCAGGGACCTGCCAATAACCTCGACGTTGCAGTCAGCGCTTTGATCGAACGTCTCGAAGCCAGTGGCAAGCTGGACGAAACGCTCATCGTAGTCGGCACCGAATTCGGCCGGACTCCGAAGATCAACGCAAACGCAGGTCGCGACCACTATCCGCGCGTCTTCTCCGGCATGATGGCTGGTGGCGGCATTCAAGGCGGTCAGAAGTGGGGCAAATCCGACTCCAAAGGCGTCGCCGTTGAAGAAAATCCGACCACTCCGGAAGATTACAACGCAACGATCGCCATGGCGCTCGGCATTCCGTTGGACAAGATCATCTTCGCTCCATCGGGCCGTCCGTTCCTGATCGCAGGTCACGAGGAAAACCCGAAGACGAAGGAAGTGATTCCAGTCGGCAAGCCGATCACGCAATTCTTCGGCTAAGCCCGAATTCGCGAGCAGTTGCTGATCCGGGTTCCCGGTTGAGACAGCTGATCTCGCAAGTTTGATTTGAAGAGACCCGAGGTTCGAAAGAGCCTCGGGTCTTTGCGTTTCCGATTCGCTGGCTTGTGTCCAGCGCGCTAGACGATCTCGGCGACGACACCGAGCGTTTCACCTTCGCGAACCCGCGGAAACGTTCGCAAAACGACGACCAATCCGCTATTTTCCGCCAGAATTTCCCGACGCTCATCGCCGAGGAGATTGCAGACCGTTCCGAGCAACTGTCCAGCTTCGACGATGTCTCCGGGGGCCACGACCGGCTCAAAAAAGCCTGTGATTGGCGACGGATTGCAAATCTGCATGAATCCAGCTTCAGGCCGCTCGTCAGCGATAACGTGTTCGACCAGGTTCGGCGGTTGCTCGCGGTCGATCATCCCGAGTAGACCCATAACATTGAGACAACCCTCGACGTAGGCTTCAACACCGTCCGGACGCATGATGGCCGAACCAAAATACTCGGCGTAAATCGCCGGAACGTTTGCGTCGCGGGCGACCGAGAGCGAACGACCGTCCATTTTTGCGTCCGTCGCCCAGACAAGCGGCAAATTGAAGGCCATCGCCATCCGACGAGCGCGCTCACGGACATCGAGATTCGGGTGAAGCTTGTAGCCGGCCAGCGGCCAGACCGAGAGCTCGGTGCCGCCAGTGTGGAGGTCGATGAAATTGTCAGCCTGCTGAATTAGCTGTGAAAACGTATAGGCTGTCCGCTCGGTGATCGAGCCATCGGCCTTGCCTGGACAGATTCGCGCCAGATCGAGGCCGTCCTCTTCGGCAACGCGATGACCGCGCAGAAAAGCCGCTTCGTTAACCACGGGCACGATTTGCAAACTCCCGCGCTCCAGCAGCTGCTCGTCTGAGTCGAACATTGCGATCAGCCGCCTCGACGCCGCCATCGGTTCAAATTCATCGCCGTGAATTGCTCCGGTGATCAACAAACGTGGGCCGTCTTCGCGAGCTGTGAACTCGCGCGATTTTAAGCGGTGTGGTTCCATAAATCAGCGTCCGCCTTGCTGACCTTGCGGCAAGCTCAATCTGATCGACCGAAGTTGGTTGAAGTCCCGGTCAGACGACGATTTGCTGCGCGCTCTGAAAGTGAACGGCTATTTCGATTTTAATGCGACGACTCCGATGTTTCCGGAGGCGATTTCAGCGCTGACACGAGCTTGCGAGAGGCGCTGGCAAAATCCGTCCAGCCTCTACCTTGAGGCGGGTGAAACGAGTCAGCTCCTGGAAGACGCGCGCTCCCAGCTAGCCGATTTGCTCGGGGTCGATGAGCCGGAACGCATCATTTTTACGTCTGGAGCAACGGAGTCTAACAATATCGTTTTCCGCCATCACGCCGAGGACAAGGCCGTCATCAGCGCGATCGAGCATCCAAGTGTTCGAGAGCCAGCGGGCGATTCGACGATCGCGCCTGTCGACGACCAGGGCCGCGTGGATCTTGAATCGCTGGCGAATCTTATTTCCAAGGATCGGCCGAAGCTGGTTTCGATCATGGCTGCGAACAACGAGACCGGCGTCATCCAGCCCTGGAGCGAAGCACGCGCGTTGGCGGAAGATGCGAGCGCGCGATTTCATTGCGATGCGGTTCAATTGATTGGGAAGGGCGAAATCGACGATCTTGGCGAGTGCGACTGGGTAACCGGCAGCGCTCACAAGTTCGGCGGGCCGAAGGGTGTTGGTTTTCTCGTTCTTCCTGAAGATTTAGAGAAGATCACGGGCGCTTCAATCGGTGGGCCGCAGGAATCCGGTCTCAGGGCGGGGACTGAAAATTATCCGGGCATTGCCTCGATGCTCGCCGCGCTGGAACGGGCTCAGCAGCTGCTGGCCGGCTCGGTAGCGATCGGGACCGCGCGAGACGATTTTGAAGGGCGCATCGTCGAGAAAATTCCAGGTTCAAAAGTCTGTGGCCGAAACGCCGAGCGGCTTTGGAATACTTCGATGCTCGTCCTGCCGACGCACCGAAATACGAAATGGCTGAATCGGCTTAGCCGCCGCGATTTCCAGGTTTCGACTGGATCGGCGTGCAGCTCGGGAAAAGGAAATCCATCGCACGTGATGCAGGCGATGGGGCTGGATTTTGACGAAATGGGCCGAGTTCTTCGAATCAGCGGAGGCTGGGAGACTACCGAAACCGCTTGGCAAGCCCTGGGCGACGCGCTCATCGAAATTCACGAAGAGCTGAACAAGAAGGCCCGTCCCTCCGCATGAATCTTCGCGTTCTCGCCTGCCTCCTCGTGTTTCCGGGAGGACTCGCCGCGATCGCCTGGCAGCTGATCTGGCAACACCACGCCGCCCTCGCCCTCGGCGTTTCGGCGCAGGCCACGGCTCTGATTCTGGCGACTTTGATGGGCGGAATGTTAGTAGGGGCGCTGCTCGGAGCACGCTGGCTGACGAAACGCCCGGACGTAAATCCCTGGCTCGTCTACGGATTTCTGGAACTCGTCGCTGGCGTCTGGGGTCAGATTTTTCGATGGCTTCAAGGGCCAATTTCACGAGCGGACTCGGCGATTTTCAACTCGGCGGAAGGACTCGCTCCGGGCTTCCTCGTCGTTGCGCTGATTATTGCCGTTGGGCCGGCCGCGTTGGCGATCGGGGCGACGACTCCGCTGCTTGGCATCATCGCTCAGCGAGCGGGCGCGCGAATTTCCCTGCTTTACGGCGTGAACACGGCCGGGGCCGCGATCGGCGCGCTTGCGATCGCGTTCTGGCTGATTCCGGCGCTTGGAATCGCGGGCGCTTCCTGGCTGCTGACCTTCATCCAGATTTCCGTTTTTCTCAGCTGCGTTTGCGCCGCGCGCCTCTCGCAAAAGCGGACAATTCCCAAGGAACTCGCGCCGACCGATTCTCCAGTCAAGAATCCCTGGTTGTTCGCGTTCGTAACCGGCTTCGTCGCGTTTCTCCTCGAAGTCGTCTGGTTTCGGCTCATCCGATCGGCTTGGCTGAGCACGACCGATTCGTTCGCGATCATCCTATTCGCGTTCCTGATCGCCCTCGCGGTTGGCGCTTGGATCGCCCCGGTTTTGCGCCGACGAAACGTCGCTTTGCCCGCCGCGCTAGCGCTTTCTGGCTTGCTGATCATCCTGGCGATACCGCTGATCGAGCGCTTCGACATCTGGCGGCTTTCGCCGAACAACCAAACACTGAAACTCGCTGGCTGGTTAGCGATGTCGCTCGCCGTCATGGGGCCGCCGGTTGCGCTCCTCGGGACCTCGCTACCCTGGCTGCTCGACACCGCTCGCGAGCCGAAAGCCTGGGCGCGGCTTTACGCCTGGAACACCATCGGCGCGGTCCTCGGTTCCGTCGCTGCAGCCTGGATTTTGCTTCCGATGATCGGCCCGGTTCCGCTTTCGTGGCTCACGGGATTGGGAATGGTTGCGTTCGCTATTTTTTATCTGGATCCGAAACGACGAATCGGTTCTGGGATCGCAGCAGCTGCTGGCTTTGGACTCGCTTGGGCGGCGAGCAGCGGGATCGGCTCCAGTCGTTTGGCGGGAGCGAGTCCGCTTCTCAGAAACGAGCACAGCATCGTGGAAATCGTGCACGGCTCGGACGTAACCACGGCAGTTGTTGACGTTCGGGGCGGGCGGGCGCTTTTTATCGATGGTTATGCGGCTACGGGCGAATTCGGCGTCGCGACGAGCTACATGGACGCGATGGGGCGGCTGCCGATGCTCCTTCATCAAGACCCGAAGGACACGCTCGTGATCTGTTTCGGGACCGGCCAGACAGCGCATGCTTTGCGAAGTGAGAACCCGAATTCGGTCACCGCTGTCGATGTCAACCGCTCGGTTTTCAGCTTAGCTTCGCATTTTTCGTCCAACCGCGGCGTGCTTGAAGACGAGCGAGTCGAGACGATCACGATGGACGGACGAGCGCTGCTGAGACGAAGCGACCGGAAGTGGGATGTGATCACGCTTGAGCCCATGCCGCCGCTTTTCGCCGGGACAAACGCGCTCTACTCCACTGAGTTTTACGAACTGATTTCTGCTCGTCTTGAGGACGGCGGAATCGCAGCTCAGTGGTTTCCGATGCATCTGCTAAGCCCGGAAAGCGCGCGTTCGGTCGCCGCGTCCTTCATTCAGGTGTTCCCAAGCTCAATTCTCTGGGTCGATCCGACGAGCTTCGATCACGTTGGCGCGCCGCAGCAGGGAATCCTCCTCGGCAGTCGCGGTGAGCGTGATTGGTCACTCTGGCCTGGTTTCGCACGCGAAACCAAGTGGCTGCGTCCGCTCGACGAATCGAGTTGTGCGAAGGCGGTCGCGCTGAATCCCGAGCAGCTCGCTCGCTACGTGGACGGGGCCGAGCCGGTCACCGACGACAATCTGCTGCTGACTCACGGCTCGACTCGTCGACTGAAAATTGAGCCCGAAAACTCGACTGCTAAGCGAACGATGGAGCAGATCGATCGGGCGCGTCGTTCGAAATGACTCGTGCTCGCGGCCACTCTGTTTCATCCTGAGCCCATGAGCGAAAAAACCTCACGCCGATCCGCCCTTAAAACCCTCGCCGCCGTCCCAGCGGCTGCTGGCGCGCTTG
>JBLHKS010000156.1:0-16499 GCA_047620505.1 Verrucomicrobiales bacterium
AGATCGACTGATTCCACTTTCCACGGACTTTCCAATCCCAGTAACAAAGCATAGTGATGGGCGAGGCTTTTCATTCATACACTCTACTACGATGCTTTCAGCTGCCACGATATTTCCTGAAGAGCCGTTTTCTGAAGTCCCGGGATACATATCAAGAGTTTGACTGGAAGAGATTTCCATCAGGCCACCAGTGGTAACCCACCATGGTTTTGAACTGAAGATCATGACCCCGAACCGGTCGTTCTCATCAATGTTACTTCCACTGAGGGCTGTAGACATTTCAGATTTCAAGACTTCCAGCCGAGTTTGGGTGGTCCCGAAGAACTGCTGATCCATCGACCCGGAGAAATCGAGAATAAAGAGCGTACTCTGCGCCACTCCTAGACCGAAAAAGTCAACTGAAGTGGTAATGCTGTTCATCGAGCTATCATTCCAGACATCGGGATTGATGCCCACCGCGTAGGAATGCAGGGTGAATCCGTTCGGATATACAGCGTAAGTTGCCGCGATCGGGCCGATGTAAATCAGGAAAGTTGAATGTTCTGGAGCAGCCGCGTCTTTTTCAGTGATCGCGTAGCGAATTTGTGAGACTCCCGCAGGGGTATCGGGGTGGTTTTCGGCCGTCACGTGGATGGTGCTCACGTTTTCGTCAAATTCACTCGCGGTTGCGTAGAGTCGGGGGGAACTGAGATCGACTTTGTAGCCGTTGTAGGTCCCGGTACGGGTGCTGCTGCTTTCCCACTCTTCGTCAGGCGGCTCCACAAAGGCGGCAACCGTGGTCCCGGCATCAACGGGAAAAGGTTCGGTGTAGCGCTCGAAATCCCCTCCATTGAGCGAGTACATTACCCAAGTTGAAGGATCGTTGTAATTTCGAATCGTGACCGTTTTTGGAAAATCCGTCATCGGAAACTCGTTGCCGTACCAAGGGGAAAAAGAAGGCGATCTGAGCATGGTTGTGTAGTAGGCGTAGGTCGATGAACTTCGCTCGTAGAGTTCTGGATCGGCATCGGCGTAAGCCCGGACAGTTGTCCTCGCCTCGGCTGTGAAAGGCCCGAGGTAGCGCGTGTAGGTGCTATTGTTGACCGACACCATAATCCAACTTTCTTCGATGTTCGGATTTTCGATCGTCACGGTTAATGGAAAGTCGGAAGCCGGGTAGGTCCCTCCTCTCGGCGTGATTCTGGGTGGCGAGAGCCGTTCAATAACCTCCCCAATGTCACCGGTGTTTCCACCGTCGTCGCCATCGTCGTCTCCGCCATCGTCGGTTCCTCCCGTCGTTGCTCCCACCGGTATGAGAGTTGGAAACGGCAGGGTGGTTTCGGTTGAAGAATCGTCATACGCCCAGATCCAGCCACTTTCATCGTTCACGTTAATTGCGGAAGTTCGACGCCCTTCGTCAATCCCGTAGTCGAGCGCGGCCAGCTCAAGATTGAGGTAGAATTCTCGAACTCCATCTCCGCCTCGCTGAATGCTGAATCGGTTACCAGCCGGATCCCAGATCGCGCGTGGCGTCAAAGAGGCGGCCTCCGCGGTTGTTTGCATTCTGACGGCTAATCTCTTGTCGATCATTTCGGCCTTTAAACCCGAGAAGGTGTCGGCCGAAAATTGGTTCCTCCTGGTCTTGAGCTTATCGATCACCTTCTGCTCGATCGGATCGCCATAGACTCCGAAGCTCAGGGCGTCTGTCAGAATGCCCCCGTTCGCGAGGTAGACGTTGATGGCATGATTGACAGTCGCCACGTCTGACTCAAGTTTGGTCAGTTGGGCCGCCTCCCGAATTCGACTTGCGCGCGGAAACGCGATTGAAGCAATGATCCCGAGGATCGCAACCACGGCGAGAAGTTGGGCCATGGAGAGACCGTTCCTGTTGGATCGAAAAGTGACGGACGTTTTCATCAGATTTGAAGTTGCGTTGCTGCCTTCTCCGCATTGCGGGGGCAAACAAAGATAGCACAAGATCGAGTTATGAAAACTTTTGTTTTTATTGAAATTATTAAATCTATTTTATATCAAACACCTGATCGCCTCTCAATTTGAGCTGTATCCGAGATTTGAGTTTTTCCGGGTAGGAGCTCGGCGACGCGGTGATCCTCGGTTTTCGGGATGTTGCCCGCCAAACGCAAGCAGAGCCACTCGGAGGATTAGCATGGACTCCAATCGAGAATCCCGTAATCTCGTCAGAATGAGTTCTTTTCGAATCGCTTTCGTAGCAAGTCTTGCCTTTTTCATAAGCGACGTATCGGCTGAGGAAGATCAACGGCGTTTCCAACTCAGCGATGTCTTCGACCTTGAGTTTGCTTCGGACCCGAGAATCTCGCCTGACGGCAAGCAGGTCGTCTACGTTCGCAATTCGAAGGACAAAATGACGGACCGAAATCGGTCAAGTCTCTGGATCGCGGCGTTCGACATGTCTTCCCACAGGCCGATCACCGACGGTCATGAGAACGCATCCTCTCCGCGCTGGTCGCCGGACGGGAGCCGGTTGCTCTACGTTTCCAAAAAAGAGGGAGCGGACTCGGCCCAGATCTACGTCCGATGGCTGGACACGGGACAAACGGCCCGCTTGACCACCTTGGAAAAGGCACCAGCGGAAATCGCCTGGTCGCCGGAGAGCCAATCGCTCGCCTTCACGATGTTCGTTCCCAAGAAGCCTGAACCCTTTGTCGAGCTTCCAGGAAAGCCAAAGAACGCCGAATGGGCTGAACCCGCGAAAGCGATCGATCAGATGATTTACCGGTCTGATGGTCAGGGCTATCTTGAACATGGATACCGGCATCTTTTTGTAGTTCCCGCCGACGGAGGCACGCCTCGTCAAATAACCGAGGGAGACTTCAACGTTAGCAGCGCGCCAGTCTGGTCGCCGGACGGAAAATCGCTGATCTTTTCCTCTAACCGGCATGATGATTGGGAATACGATCCGCTGAACTCCGAGGTCTACGAAGTCTCGTTAGCAGATCGGAAAATCATTGCTCTAACCGACCGGCAGGGACCCGATGCGAATCCCGTGATCTCGCCGGACGGCAAGACGATTGCCTACATTGGGTTCGACGATCGATGGCAAGGTTATCAGGTAAAAAAACTCTACGTGATGAAGCGCGATGGCTCTGATTCTACTGTCTTAACAAAAGAGCTGGATCGTGATGTCATGAGCGCTGTCTGGAGTAATCAGAGCGACGGGCTGTTTTTCAAATACGACGATACTGGAACCACCCACATAGGATTCGTCTCGCTGGATGGGAAGGTCGAAACACTCGCTTCAGACGTCGGAGGAGAAACGTTAGGCCGCCCGTATGCATCCGGAAGTTTTTCGGCAGGTCAGGCCGGTCGGTTTGCATTTACTTGGACAAATCCAGGCCGCCCGGCGGATCTTTGTGTTGGTCAGCGTGGGGGCGGTGGAATCCGCCAGCTTACGAAACTCAATGAAGATCTGTTTATCGATAAAGAACTCGGTGAGGTTGAGGAGATTCGCTTCAAATCGTCTCACGACGATCGCGAAATCCAAGCTTGGGTCGCCAAGCCACCGGATTTTCAAGAGGATAAAAAATATCCGATGATCCTCGAGATTCACGGCGGACCATTTGCAAATTACGGGCCTCGTTTTTCAGCCGAGGTCCAATTATACGCGGCCGCTGGATATGTCGTGCTTTACGTCAATCCGCGAGGCAGCACCAGCTACGGCGAGGAATTCGGTAACCTGATTCACCACGACTATCCGGGCAACGACTACGACGATCTGATATCTGGAGTCGATGCTTTGCTTAAAGAAGGTTATGTCGATGAAGAAAACCTCTTCGTCACGGGTGGCAGCGGAGGCGGAGTTCTCACGGCTTGGATTGTTGGCAAGACGAATCGGTTTCGCGCCGCCGTGAGCGCGAAACCTGTGATCAATTGGTATAGCTTTTCGCTTACTTCAGACTTTTACAATTTCTTCTATAAATACTGGTTTCCCGGTTTTCCCTGGGATCATCCGGAACACTATCTTGCGCGTTCGCCTCTCTCGTTAGTAGGAAACGTGGAGACTCCGACGATGCTCTTGACCGGAGAGGTCGACTACCGGACCCCGATTTCCGAATCGGAGCAATTTTACCAAGCTCTGAAGCTCCGAAAAATCGACACGATGCTGGTTCGTTTTCCGGGTGCCTCCCATGGAATTGCGAATCGCCCCAGCCAGCTCATGTCGAAAGTTGCCCACGTCCTGAAGTGGTTCGAACGATATCGGAAAGAGTGAACTTCAGGCTGCGATCGGCTCGGCCTTTGCCGGACGATTTGCGAGCCAGGTTTCTAAGACCAAAAAGCCGAGCACGGCGAGGACGATCCACTTCCAGAGTTTTTGTCGATCTTCAAGTTCGGTGCCCTCGAGGCGAGCTCGATCCTCCGGCGAAAGCTCAGCGTCAGCGATCGACCCATCACGGGCCAGCGTAATCCCGAACTCGGTGAACGACTCGGGAAGGACGGGATCGAGCCTGCTTTCGGCAAATGGCGTGTTCACCGCGTGGGTCAGCTGCTCGCCTTCGTATTCGACGTTGTAGACGCCAGGCAGAGTCGATCGCGTCGGCCCGGTTGTTATGGTTTTGTCAGGGTGCGTCACGACGGCGTCGTCATGAAAAACCGGGATGGGATCGCCGACGTAAAATTGCCGTTTGGCGTCGCTTTCGAAACCGGCGACGCGAAGGATCGAGTAGATCAGCGGGACGAATTTGGTGGAAAGCGCGATCTGGCTTTCGTTAGGCGTCCAGTTCGAGGTGAAGACGAAAACGCGGCCTTTGCCGACCCGCAATTCGAGCAGTGCCGGATCGCCGGAGTCGTAGCTGGCGAGGACGCGAATGTTTTCGGATTCGGGCTCTGTCAGGGTGAGTTTCCGGTATTTCCAGAAATGGATTTTGGTGAAATCGCGTAGGCCCGGTGCGGCGAACGGTCGGAGAATCGGGTGCTCGTAGTCGATCTGTTCGAGCATCGCATAGTCGGCGACCTCAGCTTCTGTGGTCTCGATCCCGGCCTGGCTGAGGAACGCTGGCGCCTCGCGTGAACTCCAGAGAGGGAGGAACGCGACGCCGCCTGCCTGAAGGTACTGCTCCATGAAAACTTCGGTTTCCTTGGGAAGTTTGGCGGCGAGGACGACGACGTCAGTCGCTAAAAGTTCGTCTCGCGCCACAGCAGCTGCTGGACGAGCCTGGATCATCGGCTCAAGCGTTTCGGTTGGGCTCAGTGCTCGCCAGAGGTAGTAGAGCGGCGAGCGGGTGTCGTTAGCGTCGGTCGATTCGCCGACGAACATCAGCGAAACTGGTCGCGCTTGAAGCGGGGCGACGAAGACGCGGTTGTCGAAGAGTTCCGTGTCGCCTGACAACTCCAGAAAATCACCGCCGCTTTCCGGCCTTGGCGGAGCCGAGACAACGCGAGTTGCTCCCGGCGGAAGCAGGATATCGATCGCGTTTGCGGAGTCGCCATCCCAACCAAGTGTGAAATTTTCCTTTGTGGCGTCGGCGGCGTTGGTGACTCGCACACGCAAGGCCCGAGCCTGACCGAGAAGCTCAGCGGCGTCGATTTCGTCGTCGTCCTCGGTCTCGATTCGGGCCACTAGATGGACAGCTGCGTTTCCGTTCTTTTTCGGCGCAATCGAAAGCATTCGCAGTTCGATATCCTCAGGCCAGGCGAAGTTTTCCAGCCCGGAGCGATCGCCGCCTTCTTGAAAGTCGCTAACGACGATAATCTGCTTGTTGCCGGGCGCGCCTTTCGTTTCGTCCTCGATTAAGCCGACCGCTTCGACCAGGGCCGAGTCGAGCGATGTCGATGACCAGCCCGGAGCGAGGTCGCTGATCAGGCTCTCGGCGGTGGGGCGGCGTTGCGGAAAAGGGAGATCCTTCCAAGCTTCGAAACTCAGCAGCTGCTGGCTCTCCGAGTCGAAGGCGAGAATCGCAAACCGGTCATCGGGTTTTGCTTCGGTCAGGATTTTGTCGACGTGCTCGTTCGCCGTTTTCCAGAGGCCATCCCGCTGCATCGAGGCGCTGGTGTCGAGGAGGAGGACGCGCGTTACGCCGGGGGCAAGCTCGATTACTGCGTTCTGATCACGCAGGTAAGGCCGGGCGAAAAGCAGCGTGAGCAGAAGCAGCGCGAGGCAGCGCAGAAGGAGGAGGAACCAGTTTTCGAGTTTGTTGCGACGTTTGCGCTGAGGTGTCTGCGGGTCGAGAAACATCAGCGAGCTGAAAACGACGCGGTCCTTTGGCGGGCGACGGCGGAGGTGCAGAGCGATCGGAATTGCAATCGCGAGCGCACCAAGGAAGTAGAGTGGAAAAAGGGTTCCCATAAGAGTCAGGGGTGGAACAAACGGATGTCGACGTGCTCGGCATACAGGTCGAAATCCAAGTCCGATGTGTAAATCAGCATTCCGCGACGAAAAGCCGCGGCGCAAATCAGAAAGTCCGTGCCTGAGCCTTGGATTCCGTGCGAGCGGCACTCATTGGAAATCTTCGCAGCGGTTTCAAAGTCGGCCGTTTTCAAGTCAAGATCTGGAAAAGCGCGGAGGCGCTGTCTCAGGCGTTGAAATTGCCGTGCGTGCCGAATTCCACTCAGAACTTCCTGACGCACGGCTCCAATAATTTGAGCCCGGCTTTCTAACACCAGTTCGCGCAGGACGCGAGTTTCCCGCTTGATTTCAGCGGTCGACCTTCGAAAGGCCTTAGACCAGATTGGGGAATCGACGACTACATTCACGACCGACGCCGTTCTTCTTTGTAGTCATAATTCTCATCGTAATCGATTGTCCCGAAGAGCTCGAGAATGTCCGGTTGTTCGAACTTTTTTTCGTCCTCGGGCTCTTCCTCAATCGCGACGGAAGGAGGCTGACCGTCGGCGTGCTCTGCGGTTTCAGGCATCAAGAAGGCTCGCACACAAAAGAGGGCAATCAACTTCCTCTCACTCAATCACCGCGAAGTCTTTCGGATCATAATCAAGCTCGGGGAGCTTCATATCGAGCCCTTCCATGAGCTTCGTGACGGCGTCGGCAATCACGAGATTTCGATGCCATTTTCGATTGGCAGGGACGACCATCCAAGGGGCAAATTTTGTGTTCGTCCGATTGATCACCTCTTCGTAAGTTTCCATGAACTCGTCCCATCGAGCACGGTCATCCAAGTCGGCTTGATTGAATTTCCAGTTCTTTTCAGGTTCGTCGATTCGGGACTGGAACCGCTCCCGCTGTTCCTCTTTTGAGATGTGGAGATAGATTTTGAGAATCGTAACACCCTCGTCCGTCAGCATCTTTTCGAAGTTGACGATGTGCTCGAAACGGCGTTCCCAGACTTCCTTCGGCGCGAGATTTTTCACTCCAACGGCAATGATGTCTTCGTAGTGGCTGCGATTGAAAACGACGATCTCGCCACGGCGCGGAACCTTCTGATGAACGCGCCAGAGGTAGTCGTAACTGCGCTCGAGGGTGCTTGGCGCTTTGAAGCTGACCATGCGAAAGTTCATCGGATCGAGCGGCTGAAAAACGTTTCGAACCGTCCCGTCTTTGCCGCCGGCGTCCATCGTCTGTATTACGATAAGGATCTTGTGCTTGCCCTCTCGATAGAGCATGCGGTGGAGCTCGTTCAGTTTGTAAGTTAGCTCGGGAAGCAGTGCTTTGCCTTCCTTCTTCTTCAAAGGAAAAAGTTCTCGGTCGTCAGGATCGACGTCGGCGAGTTTAAACGGTTTGTCGGGATCGACGAGGTATGGACTGATGGATTTCATTGGGCTGCTGATTCTTTTCGCTTGTCTTCCTGATAACGAAACGGCTCGCCACCAGTGAGATCTGCGCTGGTGAAAGACGGGCACCAGAATTTTTCGATGTGCTGGATAACGAGATCTGTGCCGGTGAAGTGGTCGACGCCTGGGGGGCGGCCAGGGTTGTACATCGTGTCCGTCATGTCGCGCATCAGGACGACGTTTTTGCCGACTTTGACCATCTGCCGAATGCCGAACGGGCGTCCTAGCACACACATATTCAAGTGTACGCCGCTGAGGATGACGTTGTCGATTCCGCGCTCGGCAAGGAGGTTCAAAGTCTCCTGACCGTTGTCCGTGATAGCGTCTCCTTCCTCGATTTTGATCAAGTCGATCTGGCGGGTCCAGGCTTCGCGGATTTCGCATTTCGGCTCCTTGCAGCTGCAGCCCATGTCGGAGTCATCGATCGGCAGGACGCCTTCGAACTTTGGATCTGGCCAGCACCAGCTCGTTCCCCAACGCGGCTTGACCGAAAGAGGAACCGGAGACTTTGCAAAGGGTGCTTTTTTCGCGAGTTCGCGCTGCGGGGCGCTGTCGTAAAAATTAACAACGCTGCTGGGCGCATGAATGATGAAAATGCCCTTTTCGCGGGCCGTATTGATGGTTTCGTTGAGGTGCGGGGCCATTTCGACGACTCGGCGCGCGGCGGATTTGCACCAGTGGTCGTCCCACATATCGCAGATGATAAGCGCGGTCTTTGACGGATCCCACTTTACCGCTTCGACCTTAGCTTCGCCTGAGTCTTCCTTTGGAATTGAACGAAGATTGAGGACGAGATTTTCGTCAGCGTATGAAAGGGCGGTCACGAAGAAAATCGAAGCGCAGAGAGTGCTTCGAAGCAAGGCGGGTAGGGGTTTCATGGTCGCGAGGCTAGCACAGCCGTCGAGTCGCCGCCAGCAGCTGCTGGCTCAACCGAGAATTTCGCGAACTTTCGCGGCGACCGCGTTTCCAAGCCGGCCGCAGCTTTCCGCATCGATATGGATAGTGTCTGGAACCGGGCAGCTCGCGTAGTCACCGGCGTTGAGAAAAGGGATTCCGCGTGAGGCGGCAATTTCGGCGTAGGCGTCTTTGAAGCCTGCAGATTTCGCAGCGGCGTTGTCGAAAAGATGGCCGAACGGGCATTGACCGTCCGCAACGGGTGCGGGCGCGATCAGCAAGACTTTCGGGGCACGTTTGTCAGGGCCGGCGTCGCTTTCCAGGACCTTGTCGAGCAGCACGCCGCAGCTGTGAGCGATCGCAAACGCGTTGAGGTTGAAGTGATTTTTGAGGTCGTTGGTTCCCAGCATGACGATCACCAAATCGAGCGGTTTCTGCGATTCGAGAACGACTGGGAGGTGCCGAAGTCCGTTCTTGTCGATCGGCTCGCAAGGATCGTCCCACATTGTTGTGCGGCCGTTTTGACATTCTTCGATCACGTCGAAATCATCGCCGAGTTCCGCCTGCATCACGCCGGGCCACCGGACGTCAGCCGGCATGCGATCGCCATCGCTACCAGGAAT
The DNA here is from genome assembly GCA_047620505.1 of Verrucomicrobiales bacterium. GTDB lineage: Bacteria > Verrucomicrobiota > Verrucomicrobiia > Verrucomicrobiales > DEV007 > JBLHKS01. Next base: position 9,258 of record JBLHKS010000156.1, read on the forward strand.
CCAGCCCCAGGAGTTTGAGTCGCCAAAAACAAGAACACGCTTCTGCATGGCCGCAGTTTGGAGATTTGTCAGGGTGCGGCAACAAAAAAGCCCGGAACGCGAATCGCATTCCGGGCTTACTTCAAAAAAGATTTTTGAAATCGCTTAGCCAGCAACCTCGGCTTTGTGCCAGTCGGCCCAGTCCTCGAGATTGTTCAGATTCACCGCGTCGCGGAATCCGCAGCTTTGATCGTCGTATCCGGTGGTGCCGTTGATGCCGCCGCGAACGTCGTCACCGTGACAGTAGCCGACAACCGACAGGTTGTGCTCGTCTTTGCCGGAGAGATCGCCGTTTGCAACAACCCATTCTTCGAACGCTTTGTAGGTCGGCTTGTTGTCTTTGATGTAGGCGAGAGTCGCGTCTTTATCGAGCTTGAGCGCATCAAGCGTCATCTGGTCGAAACCAGCGCCGCATGCCGGGTATTCAGGGCTAAGCTTGCCGACAGCGTCGAGAGAGACTTTCTGCCAGAAGCGAGGGAGGTGAAGAACTCCGAGTGGGCCGGCGCTGCCGGAACTGATCAATGGAACTTGGCTCATATTATTTGTGGGTGTGGTTGGTTGTGTATTTTCTGATGAGGTGGCGGCCGAGTCAGCAGCTGCTGGCGCGGAGCCGGGATTGGCGTGACGACCCGGAAAGGTAAGCTCAGCGACTCCCGATTTATCGAGATCGCCGAGTCCTTCGTTGGTCATCTTGGTGTACTGCGCAAGAGTCGCGCTGTTCAGTGGAAGATTGAGGCCGCTACCGCTGGCGAGGTCGGCGGCGATTCCGGAGTCTTTCGCGGCGTGCTCAGCCGAGAACCAAGCTTCGTGATCGCGATCGCGCATGTCTTCGGCGTCGGTTTCAAGAACCCGGGAATTCGCGCCGGTCTGGCTGAAAACTTCGCAGATCAGGTCGATGTCATGGCCTAACGAAGCCGCCAAACCGAGTCCTTCGGCCAGGCCGGCGGTGTTGATGTTCATTACCATGTTAACCAAGGCCTTGACCTCCGCTGCTCGGCCGCGTCCGCCTTCAATCAGGCGCAGTTTGAGGCTGAGGTCTTCGAGTAACTGCTTGTTGCCATCGTAAGCGCTCTGATCGCCGGCGACCATCAAGTAGAGCTCGCCGCTTCGCGCATGACTGATCGAACTCGCCATGCAGGCCTCGAGATTCGTCGCTCCGGCAGCTGAGCAGGCAGCACCGACTTCGCGATGGATCGCTGGCGAAAGCGTTGCGCAGTCGATGAAGACCTTGCCCGCAGCTCCCTGGAGGAGGTTATCGTCAGCATTCTGGTAAATCGAGCGCATCGCAGCGTCGTTCGTGACGACTGTGATGATCACGTCAGACTTCGCGGTGACGTCCGCGAGGCTCTCGCAGGCCGTTCCGCCGAGTTCCGCAGCTAGCTCGCTCGCGGCTGGCCGATTGATATCGTAGACCGCTGGAACTTCATAGCCCTTGTCCAATTTCAGGTGACGAGCCATGTTAGCGCCCATTTTGCCGACGCCGACGAAGCCGATTCTTTTACTCATTTCCAGGATTGATTAGATGGTTTTGATAGTCCTTGCTCTGACGCCACTAGCGGTCATCAAAATCGCGGAGCGCCAACTCTAGCAAGAGCCCCGCGTCCGCCAAGAGAAAAAGCCGGTTTTCGCGCGCCGCCGCCGCCAGCAGCTGCTGACCTCAATCGAGCAGCAGGATCCAGCGATTCCCGAGTTCCTCAAGTTTGCCCTCGCCATACTTGGAAAGGAGAAATTCCAGCTCCTCGACGTTCACCGCGTCAAAGCGCGCGCGATCGATCTGCCGCAGGAAATCGCGGGCGTCTTTCGTCTGTCCAGCGCCGTGATAAGCGGCTAACAGACGCACCTTGAGTGCGGACGACTGCGGCTTTTGAACCATCGCGCGCTGATAATGATTGATCGCTTGCCCAAAATCCCCGCGCGACTCACAAAGCCACCCCTGGCGATGTTGTTGATTCAGTCGACTCCGCCCCGGTGCCCGGATCACGCACCAGATCGAGATGACGACGATCGTGGCTGCGAGCGTGAGCTTGATCGCTGGCGGCGATGGAAATCGAAGGACGATCAAGAGCGCGATCAGGCCGCCAAAAATCATCAGCACCTGCACGCCGAATCCAGCCCAGGCTTCATCGGATGAATCGGTCGAAGAAGGTGGCTCTTCCTCCGGATCCGGGTCGGGATTGAACGGCGGATCCGGGTCGTCGCCGTTGCTCGAGCCTCCCATGTAATCTCGTTCGTAGATTCCCATTTGCCCGGATTCTCGGCTGGGTTGCCCACTGAGGTCAAGCCAATTGACGGAGCTGCGCGTGTAAACGTCCAGCCTAGGGAACAACGGTGAAGCTCACGTCGTTTCCACTGCCGCCGGCGTAGCTGACCTGAAATTTGGGACTGAAGCCGATGATATCCCCTTCGTAGATCCCACTGAACCGACCACGAACGACATCTGTGCCGTCGTTGTTGATCAGGTTGATCGAATCTCCGATCGCGAACGACACAAACGCGTCGACAGCGTAAGTCAGATTGGTGTTGTTCAGGCCCACCCGCCCGATCACGCTGATGATCGATCCGGAGTCCTGATTGATTCCAACGAACAGACCGCTGCTGACGCTGAAGACGAATCCATTCCGGAAGGTCGTGGTTCCGACCACGTCGATGTGAGCACCGTCAAAAGTCCCGCTACCTCCGAAGTCCGCCGAATTCGCAACCACCTTCAGATCATCCGCATCGATCAGCAAAGGACTGTAGCCGCCGACATCGCCATCCACTTCGAACTCGAGATTGGCCGCCTCAATGTGCTTGGTTGATGAGCCGCCATGAACATCGCCGGTCGCAATCAGGGTCACGTCGTGAATCCAGAGCGAACCCGAATTCACCTCGTTAACGGTGATCGACGCGTCCGCCTCAACCGTCAGCGACTGGGCGAAATCCACGTTGTCGATCGTGACGTCGCCCGTGGTGTTGTTCAGACCTCCGATCACCAACTCGGGAGTCATGAGAAAGTCGATTTCGTCCTGCTCCAGGTTCACTGAGCCGCTCGACGCGCCGACTTCGATCCCGTTTCCGTCGGTCTTGGGCTGAATCTGGACGAATCCCTGCGAACTCACCGGAGCGCGAATTTCATAGTCATCCGTGTAAAAATAGACCCCGCCGCTCGTGTTGCCGCCGATGTCCATCCCGGTGCCATCCGCGTAAATCCCGCGTCCAAAATCCGACTCGCCATGCATCTCGACGTCTCCCGCCAGCGAAGAGATTTGCGCCGTGTCCTCGAACCGAATTCCGTCCGATAAAATCATCCCGCCCGCAGTTCCGTTGATCATGATTTTGGCCGTGATGGAGCGGACGATCGAGCCGTCGGAAATCAAGACGCCCATGCTCATGTCGCCATCGCCACTGTCGCCGAAAATGTGAATCGAACCCGTCTCCGACTCGATCAGCGGCCCCGTCCCTTCAACCACGACCCCATGCGCCGGATTCGTTAGGCTGTTCGAAACCGATCCGGTAATCTGAATATCCCCGGTAGGCGTGAAGATTGTCGACGCGTCCGTCAACTGAACGCCATCGCCAGCCGCGCCGACACCGTTGATGTTGAAATTCGCCGTCCCCTCGATCGTTGCCCCGCTGATCTCGACGCCGCGGTTGAAGGGCCCGTCCTTCCCGCCTGCGTGACCCATGATATCGAGCATGTTTCCATCGCATAAAAGATCGCCATTGACGACCACTCCATGGTTTCCCGTTCCGCCGCCTTCACCGCCTCCGTTTCCCGTGATCCAGAGATCACCTGCGATCGAAAAAACTGAGCAGCTGCTGGCGACTTGAACGCCAATGTTGTTGTCATGTTCGCCGCCGCCGGTTCCGGTCAGATTCAAAGGGCCGGCCGTCGTCGAGATCACCGAAGACTGATCGACGAGAATCCCCGCGCTGCCGTCCGAGGCGCTTCCCATTCCCGTCAGCATCACGCCGCCATTGCCAACTGCTTCGATCACTGAATTCAAGATCGTGATTCCCGGATCATTCCCTTGTCCCTGTCCATTTGCCATCAGGTCGAAATCACCGTGAGCCGTCTTGATACTCGCGCCAGAAATCACCGCCATTCGGCTCAGATTCGCGGAAATCGAGGCTGAAGACGGCACCCCCGATCCGGTCGCGGCCAAATCCAGATCCGCGTTAACCTCCAGAGTCTCCGCCTCGGAGATCCTCAATTCTGACAGTGTTAGGAAATTGAACGCGTTGCTGCCAGTGAAAACCAGTGTGTCGTTCGAACCGCCGAATTCAAACCGCGTGATCGCGCTAACGAGGATGTCGTTCGTCGACCCGTCGCCGTCGACATCGGATTTCCCGTCGAATTCCAGGTAGCCGCCGCCACTGACTGAGAACTCAGGCCGATCGGCCGTCGAGTCGCCTGACACGGACACCTCCGTGCCGGAAATCGAGACCGTGATCGTCGCCTGAGCAGTCGATCCGAAGCAGAGCAGCAGCAACGCCAAGGCACCTGTGAGAGTTCGAGAAAACGAAGAAAAAATACGAGAGGGGAGGGGAGAAATTTCCATGCCCCCCTTCTGTCCGGAAACTCGCCGAAGGTTACAGAGCGTGAGCAGGAATTCTTCAGGATCGAGTGACAGAACGCTCCTAGGGTAGGCTGAGGGCCTAGCTGTAACGAGGTTCAAAAAAGGGAAGGTTTTTGTAAACTCCCGGTCAAGCCCATAACTGGTGGGGTTGAAAAATGGGAATTCCTATCGGCTAAACATTCGTATAGGGCGATTGAAATCGTGAAGGAATGGCTCTTCTCGAGAAGGAAATTTTAAAAAAGAATGCTGGTATTTATTAAGATGTATGAAATTTATAGATATGGGCAAGAAACGAGAAGAGACGTTTGCAGAAGAAACTGTTCTGGACCTGCTGGGTAAATCGTACTCCGATATCAAGATTCTCCAAATGGGCGCAATTGAGCACAAAGAGCCGGAGCCCAGGATGTCCGCGGCGGATTGGTACGGTGCCCGTGGTGTTCGCAAAGTGGTCTCCATTGATCTGAACGGACAGGACGGCGCACTCACTCATGATCTGGACTATCCGATACCCAAAGATCTGCACGCGAAGTTTGATCTCGTTACGAACTACGGGACCGGCGAGCACGTGAACGATCAGTATTCGTTCTTTCGAAATTGCCATGATGCCTGCAAGAGCAACGGCGTCATGATCCATTTGTTACTCCACGAAGGATTCCTGCCCGGCCACGGGAGATACTATTACTCTCAGGAGACCACATTTCGTCTGGCGCGAATGTGTTCCTACAGACTTGTCTATCTTCAGAATTACAGCGGCGTGAAAACGGGGCGGCGCGGATTTCTGGTGGCTGCGTTTCAGAATCGCGCTGTCAGTAGTTTCCCCGGAAAATCTCGGTTTCTTCAGCGGGCACGAATTCTGGACACCGGAGATACGCGTAGAACAAGCGATTACAACGCCGCTGGACACGGTTTGAACGAGTTGGAAGCGAACTTTTGAGATTCACCAGAATTCCGGGGGTCCCAAGGAGATCGCCAATTTCAGACCGAATCACTACCGCGCGACAGGAGATTCATTTCCCCTTTCTTCCTCGTGCGCGCCGCCGCGCTGGCAGCTTCTGGCGCAGCTGTCGGAATCGCGAGAAATCCCTGACTGTTTTGGAAGTCAGGGCATGTAGCCAAATAGATGAACGTTCGTCTCGCCAGTTTCGCCTCTTAGGGCTCGGAACGAAATAAGCTGAAAAAAGATGCGCAGGAATTTCGATCTTAGCCAAGGCGGAATTGAGCGGAGAATAGCGAGCTATTTGAGCTGAATTCCAACGCTGGCGAGGATCGAAAGAACCAGCAGATTTGTTCAAGTTATTTCGTTCCGGGCCCTTAGTGATTTTCGTAGCAGTTTGGAGCCGGGACCCTTTGGGAGGACCGATTTAGCAGCTTTCTCATCGAGGATTCTGAGGACGCTCTGCGGACGATGGCGACCTACATCGATCTCAATTATCCCGCTGACGCGGGCTCTGCGGAGAGGCTTCGCCAAGTTTGAACCGCTGCCGCGGTTAAGCAGTCCGTGCGCGCTGGCATCGTCGATGATCCCAAAGACTATCGTTGGTCTGGTTATGCTGAAGCCGTTGGAGGCTCGCCGCGCGCCCGCGTCGCTCGATGAATGATTCCGCCAGCAGCTGCTGACTCGTTAACACCTCACAAGTCGTCCAAAGGGCTCGCGATCTCCCCGCGCATCGCCTTCACCACATGCGTGTAGACTTCCGTCGTCCGTACATCGCTGTGTCCCAGCAACTCCTGGATCGAGCGCAAGTCCACCCCCTTCAACAACAGATGCGTTGCGAACGAGTGGCGCAACGTGCGGGCCGTCACTTTCTTGCTCAGCTTCGCCGCCCGCGCCGCCACCTGGATCGCCCGGCTTACCGTCACTTCGTGCAAATGATGGCGCCGCTCGACTCCGCTTCGTGGATCCCGGGATATCGATCTAGAGGGGAACACCCAGAACCACTCCCAGCTTTCGGCCCAGGCTGGTGCCTTTCGCTCCAGAGCCGTCGGCATCGCAACTCCCGGCAGTCCCGTTTCGCGATCGGAATCATGAAGTTGGCGCCCGAACTGCGTCTGCCGTTCGAGTTCTTCGGCCATGTTTCTCGGGAGGCTTAACATCCGGTCCTTGTCCCCCTTGCCTTGACGAACCGTCAGCGTGCCGCCCTCTAAATCCAGATCCTTCACCCGAAGACGAAGACTTTCCTGCAATCTCAGCCCGCAACCGTAAAGGAGCTTGGTCGCGATCGCTCCCTCGCCGCGCAGCTCCCCTAGTAATCGCTTCACTTCATCTGACGTCAGCACCACCGGCAGACGCGGCTTCTTGCGGGCCCGCAGTGCGTCGATTCCCTCCAATTCCTTCCCCAGAACTTCCCGGTACAAAAACACCAGCGCGTTCAACGCCTGATTTTGGGTCGCCGCGGCCACGTCTCGATTCACCGCGAGGTGAGTCAAAAAAGCCTGCACTTCAGGGGCTCCCATTTCCTCCGGATGCCGAATCGGCTCGAAGTGCCGCACGAAGGACTTGTACCAGCCGACGTAAGTCGCCTCTGTGCGCCTTGAGTAGTGGCGCAGCCGTATCGCCTCCCGAATTCGATCCTCGATTTTCATGAGTCAAGTTGTCCGATTACAAATGTCGCTTTTCGTGCAAATGGCGGATTCGTCAAACATT
>JBLHKS010000157.1:0-16417 GCA_047620505.1 Verrucomicrobiales bacterium
TCGAGAAACTTAATCTCGATGTCCTCAGCGAAGACGACGCCGTCGAATTCCTCCTTGAACGCACCGGTCGCACCCGCGGCCTGGAGGGCATCGCTCCGTCGATGCCGCGGAGCCCGTCCGCCCGGTCGTCTGCGGAACCGACGGAGCAGTTCCCTCCATCGGATGCCGAGGCCGCCCGTCTTCTCGCGCAAGAACTCGACGGCCTCGCCCTCGCGCTCGAACAAGCCGGCGCCTACATCCGGGCCAAACGCATCAGCATCGAGGCCTATCGTCAGCGGCTCGAAACCCGAAAGCCCGAGGTCCTCTCCTGGTTCGATGAACGCCGGATGCAATACCCGGCTTCGGTCGCCCAGACCTGGGAAAGCTCCTTCGCCGAGCTCAGCCCCGCCGCTCAGCAGCTGCTGGACGCCCTCGCCTTTCTCGCGCCCGATCCGATCCCGCGGGAGATGGTGGAGGGGACTGTGGATGGTGGGACTGTGGATGGTGGGACTGTGGATGGTGGGACTGTGGATGGTGGGACTGTGGATGGTGGGACTGTGGATGGTGGATCAGAGGGAGGCTCCGCCGAAGACCACCACAGTCCACAATCCACAATCCCCCCCTCGGCGAAGCCGAGCTGCTTGAGCTCGCCGACTACTCCCTCGTGCGCTTTCTCGACGATCCGCCGGAGAGTTTTTCCCTCCATCGGCTGGTGCAGGAAGTCGTCCGGCTGCGGTTGGGATCGAAGCGCCGCAGTTTTTTTCAGTGGATCCTGCGAAAGCCGAAACCGTTTCGTCGCGCCCGGGAAACCGCCCTCCGCCTCGTCGAAGATTGGGCGCCGTCTGGCGGGCAGGACATTTCCACCTGGCCCAAATGGGAAGTCCTCGGCCCGCATTGCGAGGCCCTCTTCGCCCGATCGGAGGCTGAAGCCTGGGGAGATCCGGAGCCCGTACCGTATTTGTTGAATGGGTTTGGGCAATTCCAGGAATACCGCAATGGCGCCTACGCAGCGGCGGAGCCGTTGTATCGGCGCGCCCTCGAGGCCAGAGAGCGCGTCCTCGGCACCGAACATCCCAATACGCTCACCAGCCTCAACAATCTGGCGGCGTTGCTGGATTCCACGGGAGACTACGCGGCGGCGGAGCCGTTGTGTCGGCGCGCCCTCGAGGCCAGAGAGCGCGTCCTCGGCGCCGAACATCCCGATACGCTCAACTGCCTCAACAATCTGGCGGCGTTGCTGGATTCCAAGGGGGACTACGCGGCGGCGGAGCCGTTGTATCGGCGCGCCCTCGAGGCCAGAGAGCGCGTCCTCGGCGCAGAACATCCCGATACGCTCACCAGCCTCAACAATTTGGCGTTGTTGCTGCGCGCCAAGGGGGACTACGCGGCGGCGGAGCCGTTGTATCGGCGCGCCCTCGAGGCCAAAGAGCGCGTCCTTGGTGCCGAACATCCCTCTACGCTCTTCAGCCTCAACAATCTGGGGATGTTCCATTTCGGGAAGGGCGAGTATGCCGAAGCCGAGCCGCTCGTCCAGCGCGCCGCGGAGACGCTGGAGCAGCTGCTCGGGCCGGAGCATCCGAATGTGGTGGGGATGCAGAAGAATCTGGAGATCTGCCGGGCGGAAATGGGGGGAGGTTCTCAGGCATGAATGGCCCGTGATTGTGCGGAGCGATCGGCGAATGAACTTAGAACCGGATCTCCGAATCCGGCGCGGCGCCAGGCCGCGTTTCATCAAGCCGGGGTTCTGCGGCTGATAGGCTCCGCGACGGGTGCGGAGACCCTTATCGACTTCAATGGCTCCGCGCGGCAGGAGATTCGATTCCGAATTTCGGAATGACCATCCAGACCACTGATGAGACGAGAAGGTTTGACCGGTGGACGTAACCGCTCCAACGGGTCTCCATGCCGCTGAAAGAAGATTCCTGGCTCCTGAACCCATCCATTCTGCACCCGATGGGCGGCTGCACCTGGAAGCGATTCTGGCAGGAGTACCGAGCCAACCGGCCCTACAACTGGAAAAGCCTGCCCTCTCGACTGCTTTCTATGCTGTCAGTCCCATTTCGAGCACCAGCCATCATGCTCGAAAAACGTCGGCACGGCGATGCGATTCGAAAACACGAACTCGGCGCGCCGCCAGTCTTCATCATTGGGCATTGGCGAAGCGGCACGACGCATCTTCACAACTTGCTAAGCCTCGATCCGCAGTTTGCGTTCTTGTCGTTTCTTCAGACCGCGATGCCTCACGACTTCCTCAGCGCCAACTGGTTCACGCGAGGACTAATGAAGGCGACGATGCCGAAAACCCGCGGCATGGACAATATGGCGATCGCGATCGATCTGCCCCAGGAAGAGGAAATAGCGCTCGGGATTTTGAGTGGAATCAGCTGCTTCAAATGCTTCTACTTTCCGCAAAATCTTCGCCAGCACCTGGTTCAAAGCATTCTGCTCGAAGACATCACCGCTGAGCAGCTGCTGGAGTTCAAAGACGCCTACGTTCACCTCGTTAAGAAGGTCAGCTATGCTGCTGAAGGCACTCGGCCCGTCCTTTTTAAGAATCCCGCCAGCACCAGTCGGATCCGGCTCCTGCTGGAGCTTTTTCCAGATGCGCGGTTCGTCCACATCGTGCGTAACCCGCATGATGTTTATCATTCGATGGAGAAAATGTGGAGGCGGATGGAATCCGGATTTTCCTGGCAGAATTCTCAGGATGTCGACTTCACCGAAGCCATTTTCGAAGCCTACGAAATGCTCATGACACGTTATCTTCGCGATCGCGAATCGGTTCCTGCCGGTCAGCTTGTCGAAATCCACTACGAAGACCTCGATCGCTCGCCGGTCGAGACAATCGACTCGATCTACGAGGGCCTGGCGCTAGCTGGTCGAGATGACGCGCGAGTGCGGGTCGCGGAGGAAACGGCCAAACTCGCTGGCTACCAGAAAAACCAACATCCGGACGACCCGGCCATACGCGAAAAAGTGGCCGAGCGCTGGGCCTTTGCATTCGAGGCGTTTGGATACAGTCCTTGAATCCAGCTCTGAACGGCTCTCTTTTGGGTGCCTCGAAATGGAAATCAGCACAATTCTTCAACCCCTGGCCGGAGGCGTATTGATCGGGCTCGGAAGCCTCGTCGCGATGGCCGTTTCAGGGAAAATTCCGGGCATCTCCGGCGTGGTCGCGAAAGTGATTCGCCCGAAATCCGGCGACATTCTCTGGCGAGTCGTCTTCCTTGGCGGGCTCGTCCTCGGAGCGGGCCTGGCGTTCGCTCTCAACACCGACTGGCGGGCGTTTTCGATTCCAGCCGGACGCGGAACGCTCGTCCTCGCGACAGCCGGCCTGCTCGTCGGATTTGGCTCGCGAATGGGCGGCGGGTGCACCTCGGGACACGGCGTTTGCGGGATCGGAGCCGGGGCAAAAGACGGCCTGATTTACACGATCGTTTTCATGGCGACAGGCGTGGCGACCGTGCTGATCTGGCGACTCTGCACAGAAGGAGGGCTCGCAGGATGAAGCTTTTTCTCATTTTGATCGGCGGCGCGCTTTTCGGGGCCGGACTTGTAATTTCGGGCATGACCAATCCGGCGAAAGTGATCGGTTTTCTCGACTTTTTCGGAAGCTGGGATCCATCGCTCGCTTTCGTGATGGCCGGAGCGATCGCCGTGTTCGGATCGGGCCTCCTGATCTTCCGGAAAACAGGCAAGCGAGTCTGCTCCACCACATTGCCGGACACGTCGGCAGACCCCGTTTCGAAACAGATGGTCGTTGGTTCGGCGATATTCGGCATCGGCTGGGGACTCGGCGGATTCTGCCCTGGGCCAGCGATCGCCAGCCTATCGGTTCTTCGCTCGGAGGTGCTTTGGTTCATTCCGCTCATGATCGTGGGAATGTTTCTCGCGCAGCGGGTATTTCGGCTCGATCGCTGACCAGCAGCTGCTGGCCGGAAGAGCGAACAGATTTCAGCTTGTCAGGATCTCCGAACACGCCTTAATCCAAGGTATGGAACGACGCCGACTCGGAAAAAGCGCCATTGCCGTCACGAACATCTGCATGGGCACGATGACTTTTGGCGAGCAAACGGACGAGAAAACTGCCTTCGCAATCATGGACCGGGCTTACGACGCCGGGATTGATTTTTTCGACGTCGCCGAAATGTATCCGGTGCCGCCCTCAGCTGAGAAATTCGGCATAACCGAGGAGATTGTCGGCCGCTGGCTCAAAACGAAGCAGCGCCATACCGTGATCCTCGCCACGAAAGTCACTGGCCCCGGGCACGGCTGGTTTCGCCCACCTGTTCGCGATGGTTTCACTGCGCTCGATCGCCACACGATTCGGCGAGCGGTCGAGGACAGTTTGCAGCGCCTCCAGACCGATTACATCGATCTTTATCAGACTCACTGGCCGGACCACGGCCTACCCTATCAAGATGTGCTCGGCGCGTTGACCGAGTTGATCGAAGAAGGCAAGCTCAGGGTCATTGGCTCGAGCAACGAGACCGCATGGGGCCAGACGAAGGCCTGTTGGGCGGCCGATGTTCACGGCACCGCGCGCTACGAAACGGTTCAGAATAATTTCTCGCTGATCAATCGGCGTTGCGAAAACGAATTGGCTCAGGTTTGTCGTCAGGAGCAAATCAGCCTCCTTCCCTACTCGCCCCTTGGCGGCGGAGTTCTTTGCGGAAAATATCAGGACGGCGCTCTGCCAGTAGGCGCTCGATTCACTGCCTACATCGAAACCGGGAACGATCGCCAGAAGATGATGGCCGCGCGTTTCGTTAACGATCGCACTCTTGAGACCGTCGCTCGCCTGACCGAAATCGCGCGCGACATCGGCATCAGCGTTACGACTCTGGCGACGGCTTGGAGCAAGCAGCACGACTTCGTGGCGTCGACAATCATCGGCGCGGTTAAGCTCAGCGATCTGGATGACACCCTGGCAGCTGCTGACCTGATTCTTGATGAGGAAACGATGCAGCGGATCGATCAAATCGACCGCGAGATTCCGAATCCGATGACCGAGGATGGCTTGCGGCGGCTCTGAGTTTTCTAGCGCGCTGGAAACTACTAAGTGGTTAGGTAAGTATCAATTGACGACAAGAAAGGCGCGTAGCGCTCAAACTTGAATAGCCGTGGTCGCAGGCGAGCTTGCGAGCCAAGGCCACGGTGGGTGGCCGAAAAAATCCACAAGCCGCGTAGCGGCGATACTTCAAGGTTGCACCGCTACGCGGCTTACGTGTTTTTGGTGCGGTTTCCGTGGCCTTGTCTCGCTCGGGGCTCGACGACGACCACGGCTATTCAAGTTTCAGGCGCTACGCGCTTCAATATTGACAGACTGCTATCGATGCGATTCCAGAAAACGGACGATTCCCTCGGCCAACGACTGGCTGATCCCGCTAACCGCCGCAATCTTATCCACACCTGCCTTCCGCAGCCTCGCGACAGAGCCAAACGCCTCAAGCAGCGCGCTTTTTCGCCGACTGCTGATGCCTGGACAGTCGTCTAGAATACTTTCGCTGACGCGGCGCTTCATAAGAATTTCGTTATACCCATTGGCCCAGCGATGAGCCTCGTCGCGGATCCGTTGAAGCATTTTTAGGGCGCCAACGCCGTGATCCAGAACGATTGGATCGCTCTCGTGAGGACGAAAAATTTCCTCCCGCTGCTTGGCGAGACCGATGATCGGCAAATCCTGCAATCCCAATCGCTGAAGCTCCTTGCATGCCGAACTCAACTGTCCTTTTCCTCCGTCCACGATCACCAGATCGGGTAAGCGAACGAAAGATTTGCTCTTCTTTTTCTTCGCGCTTGATCCAGCAGCTGCTCGCGCCTCAACTTCCTCCTCCAGCCGTCGCAACGCCTCAACTGGGTCGAGCTGGCTCGCCTCCGCGTCATCTCCGGCGTGGTCCCGAGCTTCCAGCAGAATCCGGGAGTACCGGCGCCGCACGACCTCAGCCATCGCTGCAAAATCGTCCTGACCTTGAACCGTTTTGATCCGATAACGCCGATAATTCTGCGTGTCCGGAGCCCCGTTTCGAAATCTCACCATCGACGCCACGCAGTGGGTATCTGAGATGTTAGAAATATCGAAACACTCCATCACCAACGGTTCGCGGCCCATCATCAAGACCTCTCGCAACTCGCGAACATCCGCCATCGGATCGATCGCATCGCCAGTTCGCGGAGCACCACGCCCGCGCCGGAATTGCCGAGCCGGACTAAGCGTTTTGCGCAGCTGATCGAGCATGTCGCGCAGTTCCGCCGCGCGCTCGAAATCAAGCTTGTGCGCTGCGGTCTCCATTTCGATCTGCAACTGCTCGATCATCTCCTTTGATCGCCCCTGCAGAAACTCGCACGCCTTTTCGACCCGCTCTTTGTATTCCTCTTCAGAAATCCGCGCGATGCACGGAGCCGAACAGTTTTTGATCACATCGTCGTTGCAATGCTTGTAGTCGTTTTCGGTCGGAAACAGCGGACGGCAATTGCGCAAACCGAACTCCTTGTTCATCCAGTTGATCGTCGTTCGCAGCGCACCCGAATGCGCAAACGGACCAAAATATCGCGAGCCGTCTTCTTTGCGAATTCGGCTGAACTGAAACCGCGGATACGGATCATCCATGTGGACCTTGAGCAAAAGAAAGCGCTTATCGTCGCGAAAGCTAACATTGTATTTCGGCCGATATTCTTTGATCAGTTTGCCTTCGAGCAAGAGCGACTCCGGCTCATTTCGAACGACGTGAATCTCGAAATCCCAGATCGATTTGATCAACGCGCGGGTTTTGATGTCCGCCATCCGGCTTCGCGAAGGCGTGAAATAATTGCTGAGCCGTTTGCGCAGACTCTTCGCTTTGCCCACGTAAATAATCCGGTCAAGCCGGTCCTTCATGAGGTAGACGCCCGGTTTGTGCGGCACGTCGCGCAGTTTGATTTTGAGATCTGGCCTGGAAGGAGTCGACATCTGGATTCGGGTCCTGACACGTTTCCTCAAAACCATCGAAGTGTCATCAGGAGCTTGCCGAAGCAGCTCGAATTCGTTCTCAAAGGCAATTCGATAAAGTAAATGTTGAAAATTTAGCATTTGGCCGTTCGTATCATGGAAACCATGAACGCCCTCGCCGAAGAACGCATGCCTACCCAACGGGAAGCAATCGCGTTTCGGTTCAAAACCCTCTGCTTTCGGGTCAAGCGAACGCTAACCGAGATCTCCAGCCGACCGGGTCGTCTCCAGCAGCTGCTGATCGACGCAAAGCTCCCGGTCGCGGCGGAATCCCGAAGTTTACTCTACCCAAGCCAGCTCGGTGCAGAATTCGCGCTTCAATCCGGAAAAATCCAGAATCTTCGCGTTGCCGCCAGGTTTCTGAACGGCCTAAAAATTCCGGCAGGCGAGACGTTCAGTTTCTGGTCGCACGTCCCCCGCCCTACCCGGATGCGCGGTTTCGTTGACGGCCGCGAACTGCGTGAAGGCTGCGTGATCCCGAGTGTCGGCGGCGGCCTGTGTCAGCTCTCAAACGCGCTCTACGACGCCGCGCTTAAGGCTGGAATGGAGATCGTCGAGCGGCACGGTCACTCGAGAATTCTCCCAGGTTCGATGGCCGAAGCTGGCCGAGACGCGACTGTGTTCTGGAACTACGTCGACCTCCGTTTTCGACCTGCAACCGACGTTCAACTTGAGGTCCTGTTAGGCCGTGGAGAGCTCATCGTGCGCTTTCGCGGGGAGGCCCAAAAGCCAACCGAAGCGCCGAACCAAATCCCAGCCGGCGACGCTGTTGAAAGCTGCGAAACCTGCGGCGTGACGAGTTGTTTTCGGCATCCGACGACGCTCGATCTCGCTCAGAATTCGGCAACTGCTTGGATCGTCGACGCGTGGTGGCCAGAGCACGACGCTTACCTTCGCGAGCACCGAGCTGAGCGGGACTGGCTCTTCACGCCACTCGCTGGCAGGAATTATCGCTGGACGACAACCGGGTTCGCCAAAGTCCGCCAGGCGCAATTTTGCGTAATTCGTCGATCGATCGTTTCGCGTCGACTTGCTTCCCAAGGTGCCGCTCGCCAGAAGGCTCTGCTGAGGATGGACGAGCAGCTCGCCCGAAGTTTCGCGCGCAGAATTCCTTCCTCCGCGACCCACCTCGTCGTAAGCCAGAATCTCCTGCCCTACCTCTGGCGGGACGGCGTGTTAGTCGGCCGAACCTTCGATGTCCTCATGACACGATTGCCGATGACGAGTCTCCAGGAAACGCTCGATCGCGCGGCTGCGCGCTGGCCGAAAAGCCCGACGCTCGCGGATTTTCGCGCTGACCCGGATCTCGTCCAAAACGAGTCCGCCGCTCTCGCTGAAGCCAGAAACTGGATCACGCCGCACTCCAAAATCGCGGAGTTGGCTGGCGAAAAAGCGCTGAAACTGGATTGGGCGATTCCAAACGCGGAACGGGCCGCGCCTGGCCAGCAGCTGCTGTTTCCAGCGTCCACCCTCGGGCGCAAAGGCGCTTGGGAACTCCGTGAACTCGGCCTGCCGCTGAAACTCGCCGGTCCCACGCTTGAGAGTCCAGATTTCTGGGAAGGCATCGAAGTTGAGCGGGTTCCGTTCGGCTTGGACGGCGTTTGCGCTGCCGTCGTCCTTCCAGCCTGGGTTGAAAATCAGCCGCGCCGACTTCTCCAGGCTGCCGCCGCCGGAATTCCGGTCATCGCGAGCGAAGCTTGCGGACTGGACGGCGTCGAAGGAGTCACGACAATTCCCGAAGGCGACGTCGAAGCCCTCCGCAAAGCGATAGCAGCCACGTCTTGAATCCGGCCGGTTCGCAGAGAGATTGCGGATGTGAAATTCTCAATTTCAGTCTTTTCCCTTCTCGCATGCTTCGTCAGTTTGAACGCCGCTGACTGGCCGACGGCTCAGCACGACAATCAGCGTTCTGCGGTCACGGATGAATCGCTCGTCCCGCCTTTAAACGAAGTCTGGAGCTTCGAACCACCGTTTCCGCCAGCTGTAGGTTGGCCGCGCCCGGTCGTCGGCTACGGCGCTTATAAGAATAAGAGCAATGTCGATTACGATGATTGTTATCACGTTAGCGCGGCCGGTGAACTCGCTTACTTTTCCGCTTCAGCCGAAAATCGCGTCTATGCGGTCCACGCAGCGACTGGAGAAATCGCCTGGAGCTTTTTCACAGACGCTTCCCCTCGCCTGGCCCCGGCCATCGCGGATGGGAGGGCGTATTTCGGCGCTGACGACGGAAAAGTCCGCTGTCTCGATGCCGTCACCGGAGAGCTGATCTGGGAATTCAACGCGTCGCCCGGCGGCCAGCAGCTGCTGGGTCAGGGCAGACTCTGTGCAGCTCGCCCTGTGCGCGCAGGCGTCCTGATCGAAGACGGCATAGCCTACTTTGCCGCTGGCCTCTTTCCGAATGAAGGCGTTTATCTTTTCGCGCTCGACGCCAAAACAGGCGAAACGCTCTGGCAGCGACCTTTGGATGGTCGAGGAAACGATGCGCCGAGTCCTCAAGGCTATCCTTTGGCGGATGCGGATTCGATCTATCTTACTTCGCGGATCCAGCCGTCCCGCTGGAGCAAAGCCGACGGCACTGAAATGCCGTTTACGACCCCGATTCCTCAAGTCAAGGATGCGGCCTATCGCTATCATAATGGAGGTTCCTACGCGCTCCTCTGGGATAAGAAAAATATCGTTTACGGCCAGGCCGCAATTCTTGCTTTTGATCCAGACGCCGAATACAAAGACAAATATAATAGAGATGTAAAAGGAGAGCGTCTTTTCAATTGGTTTAACGCGCGCCGAATCGTGTTTCGCGGGGATCGCGCCTGGGTTGCGACGGATTATCATCTGATCTCAGTCGACACGGCTCGATTGGCTGATTTAGCAGAGAACGAGTGCCTTGCGTTAGAGGAGTCATACAAAAAACACAACGTCGCTCGCTGTCTCGCTGGACTTGAAGAGATCGCAGAACACGGCGAAGACAGCGAACGCGGTCAGGCGATTCAAAACGGGAATCTAAAGTATGCGATGAAACCGTTCGAGGCTTGGCCAGAGGAATCGGCTAAGCTCTTTGAGACGTTTAAGCCGAAGACTCGCTGGATGTTGCCGGCCACTGCGGCTGAGTCGATGATTCTGGCTGGAAACACGATTTACGCCGGTGGCGAAACTGGCGTCGTGGCCGTGGATGCGGAAAGCGGTAAGAATCTTTGGTCGTTCGAGACAAAAGCGCGAGTTCGCGGCTTAGCGGTTTCCAACGGAAATCTGTTTATCAGCACGATTGATGGGAAGATTCGTTGCTTCGCCAAATCAGCAACTGCTGTGCCCGAGTCACCGCAAATCGAGGTGACGGCAAAGCCCAATCCTGAGGCCGCCAAAATCGCCGAAACCGCACTCAATAATTATAAGAGCGGCTATGCGCTTTTGGTAGGCGCAGATTCCACGTTGGCGATCGAACTCGCCCGGCAATCGGAAATGCGAATCAAAATACTGGTTCGCGATTCGGATCAAGTCGCACCGCTGCGGGAAAAATTCGCGTTGCTCGATTTGAATGGTGGAAGGATCACAGTTTCGGAGTTTGAAGGCGGGGAATTGCCTTTCGCGCCCTACCTTTTCAATCTCGTCCTCGATGGCGGCGGCGAACATGGAATTTCGACCGAAGAACTGCTTCGAGTCGTCCGACCTTTCGGCGGGTCGCTGTTTCTCGCGGGTCGCGAAACGGTTGATTCTGGTTCAACCAAAGAATTCTCCGCTTCTTCGACAGCTGCCGGTTTAAGGCTAGCTCGAAACGCCCTTACGGGCGCGAAAAACTGGACCCACAACCACGGATCGCCCGCGAATCGCTACTGCAGCGACGACAAACTCGTTCAAGGACCTTTCGGTATTCTTTGGTTCGGCGAGCCCGGTCCGCGCAAGCGGGTCGAGCGCCACGCGACCCCACCGATGCCGTTGGTGGTCGATGGAATCATGTTTCTTGAAGGCTACGACATTCTCATGGCCTACGATGTCTACAACGGAACGAAATACTGGGAGCGCTGGATTCCAGGCATCACGAGAAAAGGTCTCCCGGTCGGAACGTCGAACCTTGTGGCGGACGACGCTCACCTTTTTGCGGTAGCCGATTTTCAGAGTTGCCTACAACTCGAAGCACGGACGGGCGAGACGATTCGCGAGTTCCCAGTTCCCGAGTTGGCCAACCACGACCACCATTACTGGGGCTGGATCGCGAAGGTCGACGACACGATTTTCGGAAGCCGCGCAGATGCCGATGAGCGTCGTCGGACGGCGATGCCAGACTCGAATCACGCTATCTTTGCTCTCGATGCTCCGACAGGCGAGCTGAAGTGGATCAGGGAGGGTTCAGGGATCGACAACGACAGCATCGCGATCGAGGACGGTGTGCTTTTCTTCGTAGATCGAGCCCTGACCGACGCCGAGAAGGCAGCAGCGATTGCGAGTTCGGTTGAGGACGACTCAGTCGAAGACCGCAAGCCGGTTGATCGTCGTGGCGAAGCGATTCCAGAGGATTTGAGGAAGATCGTCGCGTTCGATTCAGAAACCGGAACTGAGCTTTGGTCGAAACCGTTTAACTTTACGGATGTGACACTGGATGATTCTGCGATCGGAAGTCACATCGGTTTTAGTGTGCTTTGCATGGTGCAGGACGGAGTCCTCGTAGTCAGCGGCCAAGGCAGCCTGGGCCATCCTTATCGAGAATACCAGGCAGGCGAGTTTGCGCGGCGCGCGATCTATGCTTTTGATACAGAATCCGGCGAGTTGATCTGGGGAGGTCGAAAGAATTATCGGAAACGGCCGGTCATCGTCGGCGATCGGATTTACGCTGAGCCGCACGCGTGGGAACTCGCAACGGGTAAGCCGATCATGACTATTAACCCGCTCAACGGCACGGAAATTCCGTTGAATTTCCTTCGCGGCTACTCCGGCTGCGGACATCTCGTTGCGTCAGGCTCGGCTCTGTTCGGAAATGACAGCACAGGCAGCATGGCGCATTTCAACCTGGGTGAAAATACCGGTTACACGCCATTCGGAAATCTTCTGCTTTCATGCGGAACGAACGCGGTGCCGGCGGGCGGAGTCTTTGTCGCCCCGGAAGGTCGAAGCGGATGCACCTGCGCTACGCCGATCCACACTTCGATCGTTCTTTATCCAGGAAAAAAGCAGACGAGCACGTGGAGCTTCGACGCCTACGGAGCGGACAAGATCGATTGCCTGCCGGTTCGTGAAGTCGCTGTAAATCTGGGTGCGCCCGGTTTTCGGACCGCCGAAAGTGGACAACTCTGGTTGCCTTACGCGGGTAACGGACTGTACGGCCGCTATAGCGGTTGGCTACCGAGTTATCAGCACCAGGCGGAAATGTTTTATGCGCATAGCCCGGATTTGTTGCCGATTGAAGCCGGCGAGGTTCCTTGGATTTACCAGTCCGGCTATATCGCTGAGAAAGAGCTGAAATTCCCGATGCTCGATCCGGAAAAACACGAGCCAGCGACCTACGCGATTCGACTTCACTTCGCAGAGCCGGAAGAGATCGCGATCGGCGAGCGCGTTTTCGACGTCTCAATTCAGGGCCAGCAGCTGCTGATCGATTTTGACATCGTGGCGGCGGCGGGCGGGAATCGGAAGGCGCATGTCGTCGAGTTCACCGCGATTCCAGTCACAGACAACTTGCGGATCTCATTGAAGTCAAAAAGTGGGCGCGCTCCCGTTCTCTGCGGATTTGAAGCGCGGAAAGATTGAGTCCGTTTTTACGGTCGCATCAATTTGTCCATGTCGTCCAGTGACACCTTGAAGACTTAAGTATCTCAATTCCACGAATACCAAGGTACCAAGGGGAACAGTAGCCGTTTCAACAATTCTGGCGAAATTCCAATTTTCTGTGGGACCTGGTCTACGTAACGCGGAACTCATTCACCCGATTCGCCAGAATCCATCGCCTCCAAGTTAACGAAAACATAAGTGAAATAATACTCACCAACAAAGACACGGCCGCTGTCGCTATCTCGTGCCACGCGAGACGGTAAACTCTCCACTTCCTCCAAGTTGTTAACCCAGGTGAATCCATGATCTTCGAGCAAGAGGTACTGGATTTTATCAACTCGAATGCTTCCTTCTTTTAACACCGGAAGGACCAAAGGAAAGGGGGCGAGAGCGCGGAAATCGTCCAAATCTTCCAAATGCGGTGGCAAACGAATCGTGCCGGGAAGAAAGGTCACAACTGGATCGGATTTGGCATTCAAATGCTCAACGACTTTTCGGTAATCGAGACTTTTGTAAACACTTGAAATCGAATTCCCATCTTCAAGTTTCAAATAAAGCTCAATATTATCGGGGTCGTCTTTCACGTGTTTCTCCATTTTCGGCGCCCAATCTCTTAGTTTCGCCTTCCACGTTTTTTTGATGTTTTTTTGGGGAAAGATGATCACATGCGTAACGAATAGATCAGGCCCTGATGCATCGGGGGCTGTCGGAGGCGCAACTACGATTGGAGGAGGTTTATTGTGAGCCAACGGCATGATTACCCACGTGAGAAAAATACTGACGACGGAGGAGATAGCGGCCGTGAAGATAATCGACTTGATCCCGAAACGGGCGGGTCGCCTGCCAGCTCCGGCCGGTTTGGGTCCGAAGCTTCTTCCTTTTGGGTCTGTTTGCGTTTCCGACTCCATTTCACCGAATTCTCAATAGACAATTGTTAGCTTTCAGACGGAATACAACGTACACCACAAAGATTTGGATCATGACCAGCACGACTAGGAATGCAAAATCAACCCAGTGAAACCTGCTGAACTCGAAACCTTCAGTGGTGAGGCTGTCAGTGAGACTTTCTAGACTCCAACTGGCGTGCCGGGTCGTCATCGGAAGGGTCGCAATGAAGTTGATCCAGTCCAAAACAATCGAGGACAAATCGGGCGAATATTCCCTGTCGTTCCAGTGCGTCAAGGAATGGAAAGGAAATGTTTTCTCGGGGTCCAGCTTGGAGGCCGGCTTGGAGGCGAAGCCACATGCGAATCGGCTGAAGACGTCTTGAGGTAGCAGCGCCAACGGCATCAGGGAAATAGCGGCGCGCTCGGTTGACGCCACCAACGAAAGGATGAGGCCTATCAGCGCACCAGAAATGCCGGTGATCGCCAAGATGACAAAGCGCCACATGAAATGCCAGATAGTGAAATCCTCTCTGGCGTACTGAAGATCGAAACATTTGTCAGCGCCCCACACGCCGAGGTGTGCGACAACGCACAAAACTAAAACCCCGACAACCGCGAGCGCCGATGCGTAGCAGATCTTTGCCCAGAAAAAGGCCATGTTGCTCAACCCGGTAAGTTCGTCGAGGGCGTAAAGTTCTCGCTCGGAAACAAAATCGCGGATGCACAGGGACATTCCGATCCAAAGGGCGGCTACGGTGAGAAAAAAATCGATAAACTCTCCGGCATAAACACGATGAAGCGACTGGGTGAGGATAATAATTAAAGCGAGAATGACCGGCTGTCCGACGAAAACGAAGACGTTACTCCAGTCCCGTCGCCAAGAGTTCCAGGATCGGCAAAAAATCGCTTGGAAGTGCCCCAATTTTCGGTGGTCCGCGTCCGGTTCCGGCATCGGAACTAACGGCAGGCTATCGGCTCGAATACTCCGCGATTGACTGAGTTCGGTCCGGCGGACGTAAACGGCGGCACCCGTTTCGTCAGAGTCAAGCGCCGCGCGAAACGAAGCGGCGTCGTGATCTGCGATCACGGTTCCACCTTCAGAACTCCCCTTGGCAGACATCAGCAAAACCCGGTCGCAAACTTTCAGCGTGGATGGAAGATGACTGGTGCAGACGATGGTAATTCCATCGCCGCGACAGAGATTCGCCAGCATGTCCATGATTTCTTGGGCCACCGGAAGATCGAGACCGCTGGTCGGTTCGTCGAGCATCAGGATCTCCGGAGCCGATGCCAGAGCCCGGGCGATGGATAACCGGCGTTTCTGGCCGCCGGAAAGAGTTCCGATCGGATTGCCCCGGATCTCCTCTGGCAAGCCAACCGATCGAAACAAGGCTCGGCTGCGCTTGGCGGTTTCGGAGGCTGAAACCCCGGCGAAAGTACAGGCGTCTATCAGGGTTTCTTCGGCGGTTAGTCCTTCAATGAAGTGGTCTTCCTGGGGCACAAATCCCAACCGATCAAGGTAAGCGTCGTGGGTTTCTCCTTCGACCAGCGACCAGCCCTCTGAATGCCCTAAAAGGAGATCGCCGTGGTCACCTTTTTTCCCGAGGTGGATGCTGAGCGCTCTGAGGAGCGTGCTCTTCCCGGCTCCGCTTTCGCCGATAATTCCGACAAAGGTTCCCGGAGCGATTTCCAAGTCGATGCCCTGAATAATCGGGTGCCCATGGCGGCCCATGATTTTGAGCCCTTTCGCTCGGATTCCACCAGCCATGTCGTGAACTTTGGAGGGTTTGAATTCTGTCTATTTCAGTTTAACCGGATCAATCTCCCGTGTTGCATCGTCCGTGTCGGCAGCCCGGTAACCATAGATTACGACCTGATAATCGGGTTCTGCCGCCCATCCAGCCTCGAATAGGATGTGATCCGTGCTGGTCGCCTCAAGCTTGACTTCCCCGGAAAGCCTCCCATTAACTACAGTTCTCTGCTCAAGATCGTATTCCAAGTAACCTCGCGCCGCCCAACTTCCCAGCGTTTTCTTATTATCGCTTGACCCCGTGAATTCAACGAGGCCTCTGACAATTTCGAGCCGGACGATGTTCCCGGTTTCTTGTCCGCGCCTGAACCGGAGCGTTCCTTTAACATCGATCGGGGCTCCCCCCACGAGGAGACCAGCGATGTCGCGGACATCCACGTCCCACTCTTCAGGGCCACCGGGATCGGGCGTCGGAAAAATGTGGCTTTCCACGAAATTGAAACAGTCTCTCACTCGCCGTTTATCGTCCTCCGACAGATGCTCGTCCTGAATCTCCGGGTCTTTGACCAATCCTTTACCACTCCGATATAAAAAACTACAAATAACGCCTTCGTATTTCTCAATGTTCGGAGGTTCTGGAAGAAACAGCTCCTTCAACGCAGGGAGGCCGAACCTTTCGCAAATAAAATCGACGCCTTCGATGATTTTACGGCGCGCCCATCCGTTTTCTAGAACTTTGATGACTGGGCCGCTCAGGAGATTTCCGATCATCGGTGGAGGGTCAATAGTAATGTCTTCGAGCTTAGTTACTACTTGGATTTCTCGCGCACGGCGGATCTTAAGATCCATGCCCAATTCAATTTCCTCTCCTTTCTCCTCCTTACTCGTCACTTCACGGGTGGTATCGAGTTCGCCCCAGTAAAAGAAAGTCCCCTGATTTCAAGCTCGAAGTGCAATTCACAGGTGGAAAGTAAGGTTAACCGGGATAATCCTGAAACCGAGCGATTCACAGTTGCACAATGACAGGATATACCCAGTTAACCGAAGGAGAGCGTA